>JASGFO010000022.1:0-28882 GCA_047605505.1 Gordonia sp. (in: high G+C Gram-positive bacteria)
GGCAACAAGGCCACCGCCCGAACCCTCGCCGAGGCGGCCGGTGTTCCCGTCCCGCTCGGCCTGGCCGGACCGGTCACCGCCGACGCCGCACGCGCCTTCTTCGACGCGCACGGTCCGCTGATGCTCAAGGCGATCGCGGGCGGCGGCGGCCGCGGGATGCGCGAGATCCGGAACGTCGCCGACCTCGACGACGAGTTCGCGCGCTGCGCTGCCGAAGCACGCCTGGCGTTCGGTGACGGCGCCCTCTACGTCGAGCAGCTCATCGCGAGTCCCCGCCACATCGAAGTGCAGATCGTCGGCGACGCGGCCGGGGCGATCACCCATCTCGGCGAACGTGACTGCAGTGTCCAGCGTCGCCACCAGAAACTCGTCGAGATCGCACCCGCGCCCGCATTGGATTCCGCGCTGCGGCAGGCACTGCTCGACGCGGCCCTCGCCATCGCGGAGAAGACACGCTATCAGGGACTGGGCACCGTCGAATTCCTCACCGACGGAACCCGATTCTGGTTCATCGAGGCCAATCCGCGCCTGCAGGTGGAGCACACCGTCACCGAGGAGGTGACCGGCATCGACCTCGTCGCCACCGGTATCCGCCTCGCCCTCGGCGCCTCCCTTGCCGAATGTGGACTCCAAAACCCGCCATCGGCACGAGGATTCGCGATCCAGGCGCGAATCAACACCGAAACCCTCGACGCCGACGGCACCCCGCACGCCAGTGCGGGGTGCCTGAGCACCTTCGACGTT
Source organism: Gordonia sp. (in: high G+C Gram-positive bacteria) (assembly GCA_047605505.1). Taxonomy (GTDB): domain Bacteria; phylum Actinomycetota; class Actinomycetes; order Mycobacteriales; family Mycobacteriaceae; genus Gordonia. The sequence goes on from JASGFO010000022.1 coordinate 745, forward strand.
CCGTCGGGTCCCGGGGTGCGCGTGGATACCTGCGGCTACCCCGGCGCGACCATCAGCCCCCGCTACGATCCGCTCGTCGCCAAGGTGATCGGCACCGGCCCCACCTTCACCGCCGCGGCCCGACGCACGGCCGCGGCCGTCGCCGAGTTCGGTCTCGGCGGCGTCGACACGAATCAGGCTCTGCTGCACGCGATCCTCACCGATCCGGCGTTCCTGGCCGGCGGCGTCGACACCTCGTACGTGGCGGGGCGGGGTCTCGACAGGCTCGACCAACGGGAGGAGCTCGACCAGCAGCAGGAGCTCGGTGCCGCCGCCCAGCTCATCCGTGCTCCGATGGCCGGGGTCGTCGCCTCGGTGGTGGTCGACGACGGTGATCTGGTGGGGCCGTCGGGGGTGCTCGCCATCCTCGAGGCGATGAAGATGGAGCACACCGTGCGGGCGGACCGCGGCGTCGTGATCGTGCGGACGCTGGTGGCGTCGGGCGATCTCGTCGCCGCCGGTGCGCCACTGTTCGCCGTCGAACCCCGCGACGTCACCGACACACCCGACCCATCACCGGATGATGATGACGACGACGGTTGGTCGGCCGAGGTCGCCGAGATCACCCGGCGCGCGGAGTTCGCGGAGGCGATGGGCGGCCCGGCGAAGATCGACCGCCAACGCGCCAACGGGAAACTCACGGCGCGCGAGCGGATTCTTGCGCTCGCCGATCCCGGCACGTTCAGGGAGATCGGCAAGCTCGCGGGATTCGGTGTCACCGACGACCATGGTCGGACGATTTCGGTGTCCCCCACCAACTTTCTGGCCGGGACCGCACGAGTCGACGGCCGCAAGGTGGTGTTCGGCGTCGACGATTTCACCGTTCGCGGCGGTTCCGGGGATGCCGCGATCCACGCCAAGCAGATCTGGCTGGAGAGATTCGCCAACGAGATGCGGTTGCCGATGGTCCGGCTCCTCGACGGTCAAAGTGGCGGCGGCAGTGTGAAGATGGCGATCGACGCCGGATACACCTATGTCCCGGTCAACCCGGGGTGGGATGCGGTCGTCGACAGCCTGTCCGTCGTGCCGGTGGCCGCGGCTGCGCTGGGCCCGACGGTCGGGCTCGGCGCCGCGCGACTGGTGATGAGTCACCTCGCGGTGCTCGTCGAGCACGTCGGACAGCTCTTCACCGCGGGGCCGCCCGTGGTGCGCGGTGCGACCGGAGAGGACCTGACCAAGGAGGAGCTGGGCGGTGCCGCCGTACACCGGGGCAACGGCAGCGTCGAGCGGATCGTCAGCAGCGAGGCGGAGGCGTTCGCCGTGATCCGCGCCTTCCTCTCCTATCTCCCGTCGAGCGTGTTCGACATACCGCCGTGCACGACGGCTTCCGATCCTGCCGATCGGCGCGCGGAGACCCTGCTGACCGCGGTGCCCCGAAACCCGCGGCAGCCCTACGCGATTCAACCGATCCTCGACGCCGTCTTCGACGCCGGGTCGGTCTTCCGCTACGCCGAGTACGGCGGCGGCACCGTCACCGCGCTCGCACGGCTGGACGGCCATCCCGTCGGGGTGATCGCGGCCGACCCGTTCCAGGGCGCGACCATGTCGGTGGAGGGGGCGCTCGCGCTGGCCCGGCTGGTGGACCTCTGCGAGGCCTTCCATCTGCCGATTGTGAGCCTGACCGATCAGGCCGGAATGACGATCGGGCCGGCGGCCGAACGCCGCGCGACCATCCGGCACGGCGCCCGCGCCCTCGCGGCCGTCTACCAGGCGCGGGTGCCGCAGGCCGAGATCATCGTGCGTCGGGTCTACGGGGTCGGTGGCGCCGGCATCGTGAATCGGCATCGCGCCCAGCGGAGTTGGGCGTGGCCGTCGGGCGACTGGGGTTCGCTGCCGATCCAGGGCGGCATCGAGGCCGCGTACGGCGCGCAGATCGACGCGGCCGACGATCCCGTCGCCGAGGCGGCCCGCCTGCGCGATCAGATGGCGGCGCTCACCTCACCGTTTCGTACCGCCGAGCACTTCGGCGTACCCGATCTGATCGATCCGCGCGACACCCGGGCACTGCTGTGCGACTGGGTGCACGACGCCTACCGGGTCGTGCCCGAGCTCGCCGGTCGCCCGGCCTTCGGTCTGCGGCCCTGATCGCGACACCGGGCGTGGTCCGATGACCCGACACGACCGGGTGCCCGGACCGCCGAGGTGGCAGGATCCGCGGTGTGTCCACATCGATCACCGCATCCGAGGATCTGGCCGCCGTCCCCGAACCCGGGTCGCGGCGCGATCCGGTCGAGATCCTGCAGGACCAGGCGATCACCCGCCTGCCCGACCTCGTGCCGGTGCGTTACGGCCGGATGGCGGCCACCCCGTTCACGTTCTTCCGGGGCGCGGCCGCGATCATGGCGGCCGATCTCGCGTCGACCCCGGAATCGGGAATCCACACCCAGCTGTGCGGCGACACCCACCTGTCCAACTTCGGGCTGTTCTTCACCCCGGAACGACGCATGGCGTTCGACCTCAACGACTTCGACGAGACCCATCCGGGCCCGTTCGAGTGGGATGTCAAGCGTCTGGTCGCCAGCTTCGCCGTGGCCTGCCGCAACAACGGATTCCGCCGCAAGGACACCACCAAGATCGTGCGGGAGGTGGCCCGGACCTACCGCGCGATCATGATCGAGAGCGCAGGTCGATCAGCGCTCGAATGCTGGTACGCCAAGGTCGACGCCGACGAACTCGTCACCGCATTGGGCGAACGGCTCGACACCGCACAGTTGACGGAGACCAGGAAAGCGCTCAAAAAGGCCCGCCACCGCAACAGCATGCAAGCCCTGTCCCAGCTGTGCCACATCGACGCCGACGGCACCCCGCACATCCGCTACGATCCGCCGCTGATGGTGCCGCTCGACATCCTCGCGCCCGGCGGTGCCGGCAAGCAGATCTTCACGCACATGACCGAACGGTTCGCCGGCTATGCCACCACCCTGGCGCCGTCGGTGGCCACGCTGTTCTCGCAGTACACGCTCCTGGAGATCGCCCGCAAGGTGGTCGGGGTCGGCAGCGTCGGGAACCGGTCCTGGATTGCGCTGTTCCAGGGCGCCGACCACGGCGATCCGCTGTTCCTGCAGATGAAGGAGGCGCAGCCATCGGTGCTGGCGCCCTACGTGCCCGAGCATCCGTTCGGCAATCAGGGCGAGCGGGTGGTCCGCGGCCAGCAGCTCATGCAGGCCGCCAGCGACATCTTCCTCGGCTGGAAAACGACGACCGAACTCGACGGCACGCCGCGCGACTACTACGTCCGCCAGCTCCGGGACGGCAAGGGATCAGTGGTCGTCGAGGCATTGTCCCCCGAGGGCATGAGGTACTACGCACGCATGTGCGGTGGGGTCCTCGCGCAGGCCCATGGCCGCTCGCCCGAACGCCGCGCGATCGCCGAGCATCTGGACGCGATCGACGACTTCGACAAGGCCATGACCCGCTTTGCGCTGGCCTACGCCGACATCACCGACGCCGATCACGCCGCCCTGACCGACGCCATCGATCGCGGGATCATCCGGGCCACCGACCTCGGGTAGGCGCGCTGTCACGTTCTCAGCTGCTACGTCCTCAGTGCAGGCTCAGCGGTACGCCATCGCAATAGTTGTCGCCGCACCGCGCTCAGCCTGCACTTACGCCCGCCCGATCAGGGGAACGCCGACCGGGCGCCTACCCCCGCGGCCAGGGCAGCCCGAACGCCCACTCCAGAGAGTCACGCTGCGCACCGAGATTGATCCCGTGTCCGGCGTTGTAGGTGCGGTAGTCGACGGTGCTTCCGGCTGCCCTGGTGCTGTCGACCCACTGGGTCGTCGGCTCGGCCGGGGCCACCGGGTCGAGCGTCCCCTGCTGGATCAGCAGCCGGGTTCCCAGTCGGCCGCCGGGCGCCTTGGTGAACGAGCGCACCGCGGCCAGCAGCGGACCCTGCGTGAACGGCCGCGACACCAGCTGACCGATGGTCAGGCCCCGGGTCGCACGACCCTGGTTCGGGTAGCAGAGCGTCTGCGCATCACGAACCACCTTGCGGCCGAGCGGGGTCAGGTACGAGTCGACGTCGACGTCGGGCCGCACGACCTTCACGCCCGCGAGCACATAGGAGAAGTAGGTCACGAAGTCGGTCACGCTGACCGGGGGGACACCCGGCGCGATGGGCGCGAACGACGCGGAGATGTCGACGGGCACCGACTGCGCGCTGGCACCGACGAGATTCAACTCGGGGGCGTAGGTGTCGGCGAGCTTGGCCGCCCAGACCGACGACAACCCGCCCTGCGACCCGCCGGCGGTGGTGTACGCCGTGCCCGCGGCATGATCGCCGTGGCGCGCGACCACGGCCCGCGCCGCGCGGACCGCATCGATGATGTTCTTGCCCTGCATCTGACCGTCGTTGTAGGCGTGGACGCCGGGACCGCCGATGCCCGCGTACTCGCTGGCGACAAGGACGTAGCCATGGGTGAACCAGGGACCCATCCACGCATCCCAGCGGCCCACCCCGTTGACCTTGGTGCCCATCCGATCGGTGACGGTGCAGTCGTCGCCGAGGCCTGCGGTGCCGTGCGCCCACGACGCAAAGCGGTACGGCCCCGCATACGGCTTGGCTGCCGGAATCGACACCGTGCCCCGAACCGGGATCAGCCGGCCGCGCTCGTTCTCCGAGAGGTAGTGGATCAGGTACACCTTGGCCGCGCCCTTGATCCGCGCGTTCGGCGTGTCGGTGATGTCGGTGACGTCGACGAGGTCACCGGCCCCCGCCTTGGCAGTGATACCCGGCGCGGCCGATGCCTGCGGGCCGACGAGCAGTGGGATCACCCCGACCACAAACGCGCAGAACACGACCACGATTTTCCGAAGCGACATCCGTGCGTTCCCTCAATCTCCTCCGACCGCCCCGGCTCGCACACCGGCGACGGCCACCCAGATCCTCAACAGGGGATTAGGTTAGCCTAAATGAGCACCGGCCGAAACTCGGGGTCGGACCCGACGGACACCGGACCGGCAACACGCACCAGGCTCTTCAGGTTTCTCCCAAGGATCCGCCCTACCCTGGCCCGGTGAGTGTTGCCTCCCCCGTCCGCCCGACGTCACGCCCCCGCCCGGCGACGTCGGGTGCCGGCCGGGCGCCGGCGATCGCCCTGGGCGCGCTGCTCGCCGCAGGCGCCGTCTACTGGATCGCGATCTGGACCGCGCCGGGGCAGCTCGTCGACCAGTACGTGCTCGACGTCATGCGCTACTCCCCGGCCACCGGCGACCTGCCGCATCTGCTCGGAATCGAGGCGATCACCGACCCACGCGTGTGGCTGGTCACCGCGCTGCTGGGCGCCGCCGGTGCCCTCTACGGCGCGGTCCGGGGCCGTCTCACCGTGGGCGCCGGGCTGCTTCGGGTCGGGGCCTTGCTGGCGTTTCCACCGGTCATCGCGGCGCTGTCCCGGTTTCTGCGCGATGTCGTGCTGGTGCGGCCCCACCTGCACGACTGGATCGGTGAGACCTCGAACTCGGCGCCCAGCGGCCATGCCGCGGCGGCGTCGGCGGCCGTGGTGGTGCTCACCGCCGCCACCGCACCGCGGCTGCGGCCGGTGGTGCTGGCATTCGGGGCGACGTGGGTGTCGGTGATCGGTGTCGGACTGATCGCCGCGGGCTGGCATCGGCCCAGCGACGTCGTGATCTCGATGCTCATCGTCGTCGGGCTCGGCGTCGGGCTCCCCGACCCCTACGGCCCGGCGGCCCCGGCGGCGGGCGGGATCCTCGGGCGGCTCGGCGTCGTCGGCACCGCGGTGGTGGCGACGCCGCTGATCACCGCGACCGTCTACGAGGGGCCGCGGCAGGTGCTCACCGCGGCCGCACTGGCCGGGCTCATCGGACTCGGGTTGGCGCTGTATCGGCCGTGCCGGTACGCGGGGCGGGGCCGGTTCGCGGGGCGGTGACCTCGACCCGCACGACGTGGGCGCCCCAGCCGGCGAGCATCACGAAGACCGTGGGGTCGGGGTCGGCGGGCCGCGCGAACTCCTCGCCGGTCACGACATCGACGAGCGTCGCGGCCCGGCCGGCCAACTCGGGCCACGGCGTGTGGATGCGGCCGGCACCGTGGTGGTCGTCGAGATTGACCACGAACAGCAGGCGGGTGGTGTCGAGCGTCCACGACCAGGCGACCAGTCCGGCGCCGGGGGATGCGTCGGACCAGCCGCCGATCTCGAGCGCGGCACACGTGCCGACATGCATGGCCGGGTCGGCGAGAAGCGCGAGCACCCGCCGATAACCGGCGAGCAGATCAGGCAATGTCGCCTCGGCGGGTCCGCGCCGCAACTGCACGGGCACGCGCACCGACCGGCCCGCGCATTGCCCGTCGTGCACCAGTCGCGCCCCGGGCTGGGTCAGGGCGGTGATCGCGGCCGTGAGGTGGCGGGTGCCGAACACGGCCTGGGCCCGCGGCTCGTCGTGGTTCTCGATGAACCGCACCCGCCCGGCGGCGCCGGCGGCCTCGCCGATCCGGCCCGCGATCGCGTGCGGGTGGGCGATCAGGGTGTCGGTGAAGGCCTTGTCGTAGCAGAGGTCGAAACCTTGTGACCGCAGGAGATCCTGGGTACCCCAATAGCATTCGGCCACGAAAAGGAACTCCGGATGGTGCTCCCGCACGGCCGGGATGAGGTCGTCCCAGTAGTCGACGGCCGGTGGCGGGCCCACCCGACCCGACCAGGTATCGGCAAAGATGTCGTTGGTCACCAGCATCGCCATATCGCAGCGAACACCGTCGCACTGGGTGGCGATGTCGCACAACGTTTCGCGCGCGGCGGCACGCGTGCCCCCGGCGAAGGCGTCGAGTTGCAGGACATCGGTCCAGGGAGCGAAATGCGGATCGCGGCCGTGGGCATAGACCACCTCGCCGATTTGAACGAACTCCGCTGGACGAGAAGCGATCTCACTGTCGGAGCCGGTCACGAACCGGTCCGGATGGGCGGTGGCCCACCGATGGTCGACGGCGACGTGGTTGGGCACATAGTCGAGGATCAGCGCGATCCCCCGCTCGGCGAGCGCCGCCCGGGCCGCCGCCAACCCGGCCGGGCCGCCCAGGTGCGCGTCGACGACATAGTCACCGACGCAGTACGGCGAGCCGACGACGTCGGCCGCGGTGTAATCGGGCAGGGTCTCGGCGAAGGTGGCCACCAGACCGGGATGCGCCAGCGCGATCGCGATGCCGGCCGGACTGCGCTGCCAGACCCCCATCAGCCAGACCGCGTCGACCGGTCCGGGGGCCAGGGTGTCCCAGATCTGTCCGGGCACGTCGGCGAGGGTGACCGGGCGGCCGAGACGCTCGGCGAGGGCGTGCAGCCACGTCCAGGTGTTGATCTCGTAGATCACCGGGTTCGCCGGGATCGGCACGTGGATGGACATGCTCTGCAGAGGGTGCCAGACCGTGGCGAGTGAGGTGCCGCGGTGTCACCGGAAAGGGTGTCACCTGACCGGAGGAACCTTCGGCTGGTGCACGATCCGTGAGGTGCGGCATCGGTACCTTGTCCGGGACTCTCACCCCACGTTTTCGGAGGTTGCCTTGCCCTCGGTTCCTACGTTCACCGCGCTGCCCGGCGAACGGATCATCCATCAGAGCGTCTTTTCACCGGCGTTGTTCCTCAAGCACCTCAACCAGGTCATCGTGGTATTGACTGACCAGCGGGTCTACATCGCGTACCCCCACACGCTGTTCCTGGTGATCCCGTTCGGCGGGGTCGAGCGCTCGATCCCGCTCGAGTCGATCGCCGACGTCGGCCACGGCCGGCACGCGGACACCAAGGTCTACGTCTATGGGATCAGCACGATCGTGCTGGGTATGACGGTGTTGTTCGGCGTCGCCAGCCTCCTCGGCGGCGGCGCTGTGCTGCTGGGGCTGCTGCTGGTGATCGGCGGTGGCCTGTACCTCGTCACGGGCAACTCGCAGCGACTGTTGGTGGGCTCCAACGGCGGGGCCCTGCTGGCCGCGCCGGCCGGTTCCGCCGAGGTCGCGCAGCTCAAGACGATGCAGCAGGCAATCCTCGCCGAGGTCGCCCGGGTGCGCCGCCAGGGTCCCGGAGCTGCGGGTTTGTTGCCACCGGTGGGGTTGGCGGAGGTGCCGGTGGCGCCGATCGCACCGGCGGGGACGATGCCGCCCGCGGCGCCGTTCGCACCCGGGACGCGTTCGCAGCCGGTGCCCACCTCACCACCTGCCGGTCAGGTGCCGACCGGTCAGCCGATGCCGGGTCAGTCGGTGCCGGGGCAGCCGCCGGTGACGGGGCAGCATCGATCGTGGTAAGCGGTTGGGTGGGGTGGTCTCGATCTCGACGGACTCGATCCGGCGGATACGCCCTCCACCAGCGCTCGCCGACTACTCGGCCAATGGGCCGGTGAGTGTCCAGGTGGCGGCGGCATGCTGGTGCGCCCAGAAGCGGGCGAAGCGGCCGTCGGCGGCGAGGAGCTCGTCGGGGGCGCCGTCCTCGACCACCCGGCCCGCATCGAGGACGACGACGCGGTCGGCGTGACGGATACCCGCGGGGCGATGCGCCACGATTACCCGGGTGCGGGGGTGGTCGTCGGCGGCGAGGGCGTCGACGACGGCGCGCTCGTTCTCGTTGTCCAGGGCGCTGGTGGCCTCGTCGATCAGCAGGATCGGTGCCGGTTTCAGCAGCGCCCGGGCGATGCTGACGCGTTGCCGCTCGCCGCCCGAGAGCACCTTTCCGCCTTCGCCCACCTGGGTGTCGGCGGCGTCGGGCAGACGGGCGGTGATCTCGTCGACACGGGCGACGGTGGCCACGGCCGCGATCTTCTCGGGGCTCGCGTCGGGGTCACCGGCCGCGATGTTGGCGGTGATCGTGCCCTCGATGAGATACGGCTCCTGGAACACGACCGCGGCCAGGGCGCGCCGGGACGCGAGATCGAGGTCGGCGGCGTCGATGCCGTCGATGAGGATGCGCCCGCCGGTGGGTTCGTGCAGGCCGGCAATGAGGGCGAGGATCGTCGACTTGCCCGAGCCGGACGGGCCGATGATCGCGGTGGTCGAGCCGGGTTCGATGACGAGGTCGAGATCGGCGAGGACGGGACGAGCCGGGTCGTCGTAGGAGAAGCTCACCGCGTCGAACTCGATGCGCGGCGCACCGGCCGGTGACCGCGTCTCGGTGCCCGCGGCCAGGACCGGGGCGTCGAGCACCGCGCGGATGCGGCGCAGGGTGAGCCGGATGGTCTCGAGTCCGGTGCCCAGTTCACCGAGGACGGTGAACGGTTCCAGATAGCGCACCGTCACGACGATGAGGGCGACCGCCTCGGGCGCGGAGAGCTGACCGTCGACGGTCAACCAGGCGGCCGTCCCGGCGAGTGCGAGCAGTGCGAGCTGTCCGGCGAGGCTGAAGAGCACCTGTCCGGGGATCTGCATCAGCAGCAGCCGCAGGGTCGCGCTGTGTTGGCGGCGCAGCGCGTCCCCGGCCAGGCTGCGTTCGGTCTCGCTGCGCCGCGCCACCCGCAGGGCCGGCTGGGTGCGCGCGAACTCGACGACGCGCTCGGTGAACTCGGCGTTGGCGGCGTCGGCCGCCCGATCGGCGCGCTGGGAAGCCGCACCGGCACCCCACAGCGCACCGAGGAGCAGCGGCACCCCTGCGAGCGCGACGAGCGCGAGCTGCCAGGCGATACCGAGCAGCGCGAGGGCGATCGCGATCGGCAACAGCACCGCCCCGATCACCGGGACCACGAAGTAGATGACGACGCCCACGAGGTCCGGTCCGGTGGCCGCGATCGCCTGCCGGGCGGTGGCGGTGTTGGCGCCGTCGAACCAGGTCAGTCGGATCCGCGACAGTCGCTGCGCCACCTGGTGTTGCCCATTGTGCAGCAGCGCGAAGCCGAGTTCGTAGGAGATGCGGGAACCGATCCAGTCGGTGAGCCAGCCGGCCACCGTCACCCCGGTGAGCGCGCCGAGCCAGCCCAGTGCCGTGTTCTGCTCGCCGTCGACGAGCGCGGCGACCAGGGGCACCAGCAGCACCACTCCGACGGCCCGCAGGATCACCGACAGCACCGCGAGGGTGACGAACCGGTACAGCGCGGGGCGACTGCCGGCCGGGAGCAGGGTGATCAGCGCGCGGATCACCGGTCGGCTCCGGTGGCCGGGGCGACCGCCTCGAGCGAATCCCACAGGGATCGGTAGCGGCCGCGCGCCTCGATGAGCTCGGCGTGGGTGCCGGTCTCCACGATCCGGCCCGCGTCGAGCACCACAATGGTGTCGGCGTCGACGACGGTGTGCAGGCGATGGGCGATCACCAGGACCGTGCGTCCGGCGACGAGCCGGCTCAACGATTGCTGCACGAGGTACTCCGATTCCGGGTCCGCGAAGGCGGTGGCCTCGTCGAGGACGAGGATGGGCGCATCGGCGAGGATCGCGCGGGCGATGGTGAGCCGTTGGCGCTCCCCGCCCGACAGCGCGGCCTCGGGGCCGAGGTGGGTGGCGTAGCCGTCGGGCATCGCGGCGACGCGGTCGGCGAGGTTCGCGGCCCGTGCGGCGGCCTCGATCTCGGCGGCGGTGGCGTCGGGCCGGGCGAGGGCGATGTTCTCCGCGACCGTGCCCGCGACCAGCCCGATGTCTTGGAAGACGACGCCGAGGTGGCGGTAGAGCTCGTCGGGGTCGAGGGTGGCGATGTCGCGGCCGCCGATGCTGATGGTGCCCGCGTCGACGTCGTGGAAGCGGGCCAGCAGCGCGGCCAGCGTCGACTTGCCCGCACCCGACGGCCCGACGAGTGCGGTGACGGTGCCCGGCCGCAGCGTCAGGGAGATGTCGCGCAGGACCGGGACACCCGGGCGGTAGCCGAAGGTGACGTGGTCGAAGACGACGTCACCGCCCGCGGGCTCCGGGGTATCGGCGGCCGGGCTCCTCGTGGCGAGTTCGCGCTCGTCGAGGGCGTTCTGGAGGTCGCGGGCCGCGAGGGTCCCCGCGCGCATCCCGGACAGCCCGTACCCGATGCCCAGCAGTCGGGCGCCGAAGGTGGTGCCCAGCAACAGGAAGGGGACGAGGTCGAGTGGCGCGGCCCAGCCCGTGACGACGAAGAGCGTGCCGACGGCGGCGATCAGCCACAGGAACGTCGCGGGCCGGGTGAGAAGGTCCATCACGGTCTTGGCCGTGACGAAGGGCCGCTGCCAGTCCTCGAGGAAGGCGAGGTAGGCGTCGAGGTGTTCACGGAACCGGGACGCCATCGCCCCGCCGAAGACCCGGATCACCGGTTGCGCGGCCAGATACGACGAAGCCTCGCCGTTCATGGTTTCCACCCAGGTCTGTGACATCGGGATCTTGGGGCCGGACTGCACCATCATCCGCGCCATCGCGACGACGTACCCGAGGACCGGGAGGAACAGGAACAGCGCGATGCCCCAGTCCACCGTGAACAGGTAGACGAGGACGGCGACGGGCGCGACGACCGCGGACACCGCGTCGAGCACGGCGTGCGTGACGAGGTAGTGCAGCGACAGCGTATTGTCGGTGACCAGGCTCTTGATCGCGCCGGAATTGCGGGAACCGAACCAGCCCAACGGGAGTCGCGCAAGCTTGTCCAGGAGCCGGCCGCGCAGGTCCCGGGCGAAACCGGCGTCGACGGTGTGCAGCCACACCAGCAGCGCGAACTCCAGCAGCAGGCCCACCCCGAGCAGGCCGAGCGCGAGACTGCCGAGGAACCAGAGCCGGCCGGGCTCGTCGTCGGCGAGCAGACGCCGCGACAGTTCGGCGAGGAGCACGAACGGCGCCAGTTGCAGCAGGGTGATCAGCGCCTGCAGCACACCGGCGACGACGAGGGTCCGCGTGAGCGGCGCGAGCAGCCGGCCGGCCGCGGCGGCCCGCCATTGTCCGGCGGCCGGCTGATCGTCGGGGACGGCCTCCACCGGTTCCGGTACGGCCTCGGTCCCGGGCTGTTCGGCGGCGACCGTTTCGGGGGCGCGGTCGGTGCCCATCGCCTTGCCCTGTGACCAGTAGGCCTGCGCATGGGTCACCGACCGCGGGAATCCGAAGGCCTTGAGCTTCTTCCGGATCTCCTTGAGCGCGTTGGCCTCCGGGCCGGCCCAGACGGACCAGTCGGACCAGTCCCGGGATTCCAGGGCGGCGGCGAGGGAGGCGGCGTCGGTCCGGGGCACCCACCGCAGGGTGAGCCGGGGGTGGGAATTGACGGGGAGCTCGAGATCGGCGGCGTCGTGCTGTTCGAGATAGATCTCCATCGGGATCTCGGGGGGCATCGCGGCGATGATCGTGTTGATCGCCGGGAGCGATGCCGAATCGCCGATCAGCAGATAGCCCGCCGGTGGGTGGTGTTCGGGGACCTCGAACGGCACCGAGCTCATGTAGATGACGGCGAGCGACTGGCCGACGGTGGCCTGCCGGGCCCACGCCGACGCGGGGCCTGCGGGCTCGTGCAGAATGAAGTCGACAGCGAAGTTTCCTGCGCTCGCATCACATTCGGCGAAGGTGTAGCCGCGTTGGTGTTCGCGGCCGGACTCGTCGGGGAACCACCCGCGGATCCACGAGGTGGGGCCGTCGAGCGCCTCCTCGAACAGGGTGTCGGAATGGAAGCGGATGCGGACGCAATGCCTGGTCCGCTGTTCGACGCCGGTGACCGTGACCACGTGATCGCGCGCGCCGTACGCGCGCATCACGGCGCCACCGAATCCTCGTGCCATCGTGATCCCCCGTCCTCGCCGGTGACACCGGCCGTCCGACGCCACCTAAGGCTAGCCTAACCTACTGCAGAGTGGGCAGTGCCCGGGTCGTGACGGCCGAGTCACGCGCTGGTACGCGCCGACCGGGACAGCGTGCGCCAGGTGAGCCCGGCGGCGATCCGCCGGCCGGCGAGCACATAGGAGCTCGTCGAGTCGACGACCAGCGTCGACTCCAGGCCGCGACGTTCGCGACCGCCGCCCGCGAACAGCAGCCGGTCACCGGGGGCGAGCACGACGTCATCACCCGGAGCGCAGATCTCGCTGCCGTCCGCACGCAGGAGCAGCAGTGGCACGACCCGCAGCTGCTGCGCCCGGTCCTCCGGCCGGCGCAACAGATCACCAAGCAGCACGGTGCCGCGCCCCACCGCGGCCATGACCGCCGGGGTGCGATCGGCGTCCAGCCGCACCGACCACAGCACCGGGAGCGTGCGACCGCAGTCGGCGGTCAGCCGGTCGATGAGCTCGGCCGCCCGCGTCTCGTCGTGCCCGGGCAGGTGCTGCAGGAACCGCCACAGCAGCGGTGAGCTGATCCGGGCATAGACCTCGTGTGCCACCACCTCGCTCGGCACCAGCCGGGCGTCGAGGTCCATCGCGTGGAAGAGTTCGGTGCTCCGCGCCTGGTTCTGCCGGCCGGCGAGATAGAGGTGGGGGTTGATCGCGCGGGCACCGGCCAGCGCCGAGAGGTTGGCGACATCGTCGTCGGTGCCGGCAACCAGCCCGACCGCGGTGTCCAGCCGGGCGCGGGCGAGCACCCCCGGGTCCCCCGCATCACCGCGGATCAGCTCGACGCCGGCACCACCGGCACCGTCACCGATCTCCTCGGTGAACCGGTCGATCACGGTCAACTCCACCCCGGCGGTCTGCAGATGCCGCGCCAGTTCCCGGCCGAGGCGCCCGTACCCGCACACCACCCACCGGCCCGGGGTCGGCGGGCGCCCGCGGGTCGGCAGTGCCGCACCCGGACCCGCCTCGAGCCAGGTCATCAACTGGTAGCTCGCCGGCGAGTGCAATGCCAACCGCAGGTGATCGCCGAATCGGTCGAACGGGTCGATCACCGTGGGGGTCCCGAAGGCGCGCATCTGCTCGGCGACGGTCCCGGTGATGGTGTGCGAGATCACCGGGAGGTCCGGCCGGAGCAGCGCCACGGTCATCGTGACCGCGAGATTGACCTGGTCGTCGCCGGTGAGCGCGACAACCCCCGCACAGTACGGGTGATCCAGACCGGCCATCCGGAGTTGCTGGGGGTCGCCGGCGTCGGCGGCGAGGCCGGGCACATCGGCATGGAAGGAACCCAGATCGAGCTCGTCGATCCGCACGGCGTCGGTGTCGAGGACCACCACCTGCTGTCCCATCGCGTCGAACGCCTGGACCAGCAGGGCGCCGGCCCGGCCATATCCGGCGAGCACCAGGAACGGTTCGCGGAGGCGTTTGACCTTGTGGGCGAACCGCTGCACGGCCCGCACCTGCCGGTAACCGCGGTCCTGGATCAGCGACAGCAGCGTGCCGATCGCGTACGCCCAGCCGATCACCGACAGGTAGATGCACACCACCACCCACATCCGCTGGGCCACCGTAAACGGCCACGGTGTCTCGCCGAAACCGATGGTGGTGGCGGTGTAGCTCATCACGTAGAAGGAGTCGAAAAAGGTCAGGTGCACGCGGTGGCCCGCCTCATCGACACCGGGGATGAGACTCAGCCCCAGCGTGCCGATCGTGAACACCGCGACGATCGTGATGAGCGGCGCCCGCATGCGGCGCAGGATCACGAAGATCGTCGCCGACGTCGGGTCGGCGTCGCGGAGACCGGTGCGCGCCTGCCTGGGCTTCCAGGACGGACCGCCGGAGGTGCTCGCGCGGGCATCCCCGCCGGACCGGGCCGCCGGACGCTTGTCGTTGCTCATGGGGCGATCGCTCTCAGCCGCGGTGGAACGTCACCGTCTCGATCACCAACAGCACCACCGACACGATGTTGGCGAGCAACGCACCGGTGGCCAGTGACACCACGCTCGCGCTCGACGCCGCGCTGAGCGCGTGCCCGACGATCTGCGTCGCGAACACCCAGACCACCACGGCCGCGACCAACTGCAGGTCGGCGACCAAGCTGGTCGCCAGATGCACCGCACCGAGTTGGGTCCGGTCCCCGAACTTCAGCACCGTCGCGATGAGGCTGACGGTGATCGCCGCGAACAGCTCGTAGGCGCTGTGCTCGGTGGGATCCGACAGATTCCCGACCACGAAACCGAAGTTGAGGGTGGCGGCGAGCAGCACGAAGAAGCCGAAGACGACCTTCTCCAGATTCATTTTTTCTCCAGATCCTGTGTTCGCCCACGGTCCGGGCGGTGCCGCTCAGGGCAACCCCGCACCGGGTACGTCGACCCGCACGGCCAGCAAATTCGCCTCGCGGGCGGCCTTGCGGTTCTCCTCCGCGAAGTCCGGGGCCGAGCAGAGGTAGAGGGTGCGCCGGTCGGCGCCGCCCAGCATGCAGGCGAAGACACCGGCGCCCACCGACACCTCGTCGACGATCTCCCCGTCGAGCACCCGAATGGCCCGGCCGGCCAGGGCGTCGGCGATCCAGAGGGCGCCGTCGGCGTCGAGACAGCAGCCATCGGGTGCGACCCCGGCCTGGCCGAGGACCTCGGCCAATCCCGCACCGGGAGCAGGTGTCTCGCCGAACGTCGCCCAGACCCGCCGGTTGGTGAGGCTGCCGTCGGCGGCGATGTCGAAGGCGCTGACCCGATTGCCGAAGGTCTCGTCGACGAGCAGGACACCGTCGTCGGTGATCACCGATCCGTTGGGGAACCAGAGATCGTCGGCCACCTCGGTCACCGTGCCATCCGGATCCACCCGCAGCAGGCTCGTGGTGCACGGCGGCGCCTCATTCATCAGGTCGAAGCCGAAGTTGCCGACGTAGGCGCGACCCGCCGCGTCGACGACCATGTCGTTGGGATACCCGGTGACGTAGGGACCGAGGTCGGCGTGCACCGACAGCGAGCCGTCGTGCTCGCGGCGCAGCAGGGTCGCGTCGCGCATCGAGACCACGAGCAACCGGCCGTCGGGCAGCCAGCCCAGGCCCGAGGGCTGCTGCGGCACCTGCGCCTCGACCCGCAGGTCCGAGCCGTCGGCGGCCGCCGAGAGCACCTCGTAACGGTAGAAGTCCACGAACCAAATCCGCCCGTCGTGCCAGCGCGGACACTCCAGGAAGTTCCGCTCACTGACGACGGTGGTGATCGTTGGGGTCATGACTCTCCTCGCGGGTGCGGTGTCCCAGAGTGTCCGAAAGTGGGACGTCCGACGTATGGCCTACACCACAATAATCACCGACTGTGAGCTGAACTACAACGAGGAGAGAGGTTGCAGCATGACAGTCACCGCCACCGCCCCCGACATCGCGGCCACCGACGGCACCCGCACGCTCGACGCCCTGGTGATCGGCGCCGGCGTGGCCGGCCTGTACCAGGTCTACCAGCTCAAGAAGCTGGGCCTGAACGTCCACGGATACGAGGAGGCCGCCGACGTCGGCGGCACCTGGTACTGGAACCGCTACCCGGGCGCCCGCTTCGACTCCGAGGGCTACATCTACCAGTACATGTTCGACGAGGACCTCTACAAAGGCTGGAGCTGGAGCAAGAAGTTCCCGGACCAGTCCGAGATCGAGGCGTGGTTCCACTACGTCACCGACCAGCTCGACGTGCGCGACGACTTCACCTTCGCCACCCGGATCACCAGCGCCGAGTTCGACGAGGTCACCAACCGGTGGACGGTCACCACCGATACCGGCGAGACCATCGACACCCAGTTCCTGGTGTCCTGCGCCGGCATGCTGTCGGCCCCGCTGACCGACATGTTCGAGGGCCAGGACACCTTCGGCGGCGAAATCTTCCACACCTCCCGCTGGCCCCGCGACGGAGTCCAGCTCCTCCACAAGCGCGTCGCCGTGATCGGCACCGGCGCCACCGGCATCCAGGTGATCCAGACCATCGCCCCGGACGTGGATCTGCTCAAGGTGTTCATCCGCACCCCGCAGTTCACGCTGCCGATGAAGAACCCCGACTACACCACCGCCGACATCGCGGCCTACCACGACAAGTACGAGCACCTGCGCGACACCGTCAAGACCACCGTCGTCGGCTTCGAATACGACTACACCACCAAGGAGTGGGCGGAGCGGACCGAGGAGGAGCGGCGTCAACTGCTCGAGGAGTGCTACGACGACGGCTCCTTGAAGCTCTGGATCGGGTCGTACCTGTCGATGTTCATCGATCCCGACGTCAGCGCGGCGGTCTCGGACTTCGTGCGCGCCAAGATCGAGGCGCGGCTGCGGGATCCGAAGCTGATCGACCTGCTGGTGCCCGGGCCTGACGACTTCGGCTTCGGCACCCACCGCGTCCCGCTGGAGCGTGGCTACTACGAGACGTTCCACCGGCCCAACGTCGAGGCGATCGGCGTGCGCGACAACCCGATCACGCGGATCGTGCCCGAGGGCATCGAGCTCGCCGACGGCACTGTGCACGAGGTGGACGTCATCATCATGGCGACCGGCTTCGACGCGGGCAGCGGCGCGCTGTCCCGGCTCGACCCGAAGGGCCGCGGCGGCCGTTCCCTGGCCGCCGACTGGAGTCGGGAGATCCGCACCACGATGGGCTTCATGGTGCACGGCTACCCGAACCTGCTGACCACCGGGGTCCCGCTGGCGCCGTCGGCTGCGCTGTGCAACATGCCCACCTGTCTGCAGCAGCAGACCGAGTGGATCACCCGCCTGATCAACCACATGCGCGAGCATGATCTGTCGGTCGTCGAGCCGACCGCCGAGGGCGAACAGGCCTGGGTCGCACACCACGACGAGGTCACGCAGGCGACGCTGATCGCCCAGACCAACTCCTGGTACAACGGCGCGAACGTCGACGGCAAGCCGCGCGGCCGCGTGCTGTCGTATCTCGGTGCGGCCGACTTCCGGCAGCGCAGCGACGAGAACGCCGACAAGGGCTACCCCGGCTTCCACTTCTCCTGACAAATCCGCCCATGTCCATCCACCGGCATTTCCACCGGCATTTCCACCACGAGGAGCACTGCACATGATCGAGAACCCCTACTACAGCCACACCTTCCACGGGGACTACGAGCTCATCAGCATCGGCGAGCTGACCCTCGAAGAGGGCGGCGTCATCCCCGACTGTCAGCTGGCGGTCGCAACCTTCGGCACCCTCAACGAGGCCAAGGACAATGCGATCCTGATCCCCACCTGGTATTCGGGCACCCACCAAACCTGGCGGGACGTCTACATCGGCGCCGACCACGCGCTCAACCCGGAGAAATACTTCATCGTCAGCATCAACCAGATCGGCAGCGGGCTCTCGACGTCACCGCACAACGCCGACGGCGTGAACGCCGACCTGGCGATGTCGAAGTTCCCCGACGTCCGGATCGGCGACAATGTCGTCGCCCAGGAACGCCTGTTGCGCGAGCACTTCGGCATCGAGCAGTTGGCGCTGGTGGTCGGCGGGTCGATGGGCGCCCAGCAGACCTACGAGTGGGCGGTCCGGTTCCCGGACAAGGTTCTGCGCGCCGCGCCCATCGCAGGCACCGCGCAGAACACGCCCGACGACTACCTGATCGCGCAGGCCATGCGCGAGCAGATCCAGTCCGATCCCGGCTGGAGCGGCGGCGAGTACTCGTCCAACGCCGACGTCGTCGACGGACTCACCCGGCAGGCACACATCTGGGCGATCAAGGGCTTCTCCACCGAGTTCTGGAAGCAGGAGGTGTGGCGGGCGCTCGAGTTCGACTCGAAGGAGGCCTTCCTGGCCGGCTTCCTGGAGCCGTACTTCACGGCGATGGATCCCAATGATCTGCTCACGCAGTCCTGGGCCTGGCAGCGCGGCGACGTGGCCCGGCACACCGGCGGCGACCTGGCCGCGGCGCTCGGGCGTATCACCGCCACGACGTTCGTCATCCCCATCGACGAGGACCAGCTCTTCCCGCCCCGCGACTGCGAGCCGGAGCAGAAGCTGATCCCCAACAGCGAGTTGCGGGTGGTCAACGACGTCCTCGGCCACCTGGGGCTGTTCGGCGTCGCACCGACCTACATGGAGCAGATCGACAAGCACCTCGGTGATCTGCTCGCGATCGAGGTCTGAGTGGTCGGGCGAGACCCCTGAGCCCGCCTGTCGACGGCGCGTTCCGGCGATCCTGCCGGCACCGCCGTCGCACGCCGCGTTCCGGGAACTGTCTGCCCGGACAGGGGCCGGCCTGCCCGAACGGATCGAGTTTGGCCGACGGCCTGCGGTGTCGGCCCCCGGTGGTCGACGGGACACACCATTGACGAGAACACTGGTTGTCGAGGAGGAGCGATCGACGTGAGCACCACAGTCCGTGGCAGCACCCCGCCCGCCGGCGGCCCCGCACACTACATCGAGCAATCCTGGCAGCGTTCCCGCGCGGCCGGCCTGGCCCCTGACCGCGCGATCACACAGTTCGAGTACGTGGCCGATCTCGACTTCCAGCGCCGGCTCGTGCAGTGCGCGTCCCCCGTCCTCGACCGCTTGCACGACGACCTCGCCGCCATGCCGCTGAGCATCGCTCTCACCGACGAGCACGCCCGGGTGATGTTGCGCCGCGACTCCGACGCCGGCCTCGCCGGGCTGCTCGACTCGGCCTGCTTCGCGCCCGGTTTCAACTACTCCGAGGACATCGTCGGCACCAACGGGGTGGGCACCGCGATCGAGACCGGCATGCCCGTCTACATCGACGGCAGCCAGCACTTCAACGCCGGTATCCGCGGTTTCACCTGCGCGGGCGCGCCCGTCCACGACCCGGTGACCGGCCGGCTCGAGGGCATCATCGACATCAGTTGCCGCGCCGACGACGCGAACCCGATGATGCGCCAGCTCGTGGTCTCCGCGGCCCGCGACATCGAGGCCGCACTCACCTCGAGCGGCTCGGCCAAGCAGTTGGCCGTGCTCGATGCCTTCATCGCGGCGTGCCGGCGACGGACCACGGCCGTGTACTCGCTCAGTTGCGGGGTGTTCATGTCCAATACGACGGGCACGCCCCTGTTGGATCCGATCGACGAGGCATTCCTGCGGGAGGAGGCCCAGTCGATGCTGGTGCCCTCCCGGCTGCACCACTTCACCCTGACGCTGCCGTCAGGGCAGGCGATCGAGGTCAAACGCACCCTGATCGAGGAGCGCGGCGAGTCCGCGGGCGTGGTACTCGAGGTGGAGCAGGCCCCGCCGCCGTCGACGACGGCCATCGGCCGCGGGCGGGCGCCGTCGTCGGGCCGCGTCCCGTCGCTACCGGGTGCCGTGGGCAGCTCCCCGCAGTGGTCGCGGTGCCGCGCCGAGGTCTCCGAGCTCGCGACCTCGAGCACCAACGCGCTGCTGGTCGGCGAGGACGGCACCGGTCGGGTGACCCTCGCCCGGGGCGCCCACCTGCTCAAGAATCCGCAGGCACCGTGCGTGATGGTGGACTGCTCGTCGCCCACCGCCGTCGCCGACGTGCGGTCGGCGCTGCAGTCCGGCGCAACCAGCGTCGTGCTCCGGCGCATCGACTCCCTCGGCCCGTGCGATGATCGCGACATCGCCGACGAGATCGCGGCCGACCAGCACGGCTACCCGGCGCGGTGGGTGGTCGCGACCGCCCGATCCGGAACCGATCTTCTCCTCGAATCCACACTGCTGCAATCCCTTTCGTGCACGGTCGAGGTGCCCGCGCTGCGTCATCACCCCGACGACATTGCCGATATCGCCCGCCTGCACGCGGCCCAGTTGGCCCCGCACCGCGACGTCGAGTTCAGCGACGGCCTGCTGCGCGCGCTCAAGAAGTACCCGTGGCCCGGCAATGTCTCCGAGCTGATCGCGGTGCTGCGGCACGCCCTGCGCGTCAACCCCGCGGGCACCCTGACCGAGGCCGATCTCCCGCCGTCGATCCATTCGGCACCCAAGCGCGTGATGACCTCGTTGGAGACCGCCGAACGCGACACGATCGTCGAGACCCTTCGCGAGTACGGCGGCAACCGGGCCAGGGCGGCCCGGGCCCTGGGTATCGCGCGCTCGTCGCTCTACCGCAAGCTCGACACGTACGGGATCCGGCTCTAGGGCGTGTCTCCCCATTCTTCTGCGTGGGATTGGTGGTTCCGCTGTGCGGCTGGCAAGGCGGAGAAGGGAGCCATAGCGGAGCTATGGTGACCGACGACAACGCAGCCAGGCGTGCAGCGGGGCCGCCATGACCCGCAAAGGGGATTGGGAGACACGCCCTAGGCGGCACCTTGGCCGGTCAGCGCCCCCGGATGAGCCGGGCGGCCCGCTCCCCGATCACCACGGCGGGCGCATGGGTGTGGCCGCGGATGATCTCCGGCATCACCGAGGCATCGGCGACGCGTAGGCGCTCCACACCGCGGACCCGGAGTTCGGGATCGACCACCGATGCGTCATCGGTACCCATCCGGGCCGTCGACGTGGGGTGATAGAGCGTGTGCGAGAGCTGCTCGAGCGCGGCCACCAGGAGTTCTTCCCGCGGGAGGCGTTCGCCGCCGGCGGGTGCGATGTAGGTGCCGGTGGTGGCGGCGCGCAGGGCATCGGTGGCGAGGATGTCCTGGGCGATCGCGAGACCGCGCAGCAGGGTCGCGCGATCGTGTCCGTCGGGATCGGAGAGATAGCGCGGGTCGACGACGGGTTTGGCCCGCGGGTCGGCCGAGGCCAGCCGGATCTCGCCGCGGCTCTTGGGCTGCAACAGGATCGGCCCCAGCGTCAGGCCGTGGGCCGGGATGCCGTTGAGCCCTTCCTCGACGTAGGCGACGGGCGCGAAGATCATTTCCACATCCGGCAGTTCCAGCGACGGATCGGTGCGGACGAAGCCGTAGGCCTCGGCGATGTTGGACGTGAGCATGCCCTTGCGGGTCAGCAGATACCGGGCGAGTTGCACCGGGCTCGTGGCGTCCTTGAGGGTCCCGCCCGGCACCCCGACCGCGAACAGGCTCACGAGGTGATCGCGCAGGTTGGCGCCGACCTCGGGCGCGGCCACGAGAACGTCGATGCCGTGCCCGCGCAGATGCTCGGGATCACCGATCCCGGAGAGCATCAGCAACTGGGGCGTGTTGATCGCGCCGCCGCTCAGGATCACCTCGCGGCTGGCCGTGATCACCCGGGTACCGCTCGCGCCGAGATACTCGACCCCGGTCGCGATGTGCCCGTCGAAGACCACGCGGGTGGCGTGGGCGCCGGTGCGGATGGTGAGGTTGGGGCGCTTGCGCACGGGATCGAGATAGGCCTTGGCGGCGCTGTGCCGGGCACCCTTCTCCTGGGTGACGCGGGTCTGGGCGAAGCCGTCGGGGGCGGTCTGGTTGGGGCTCTCGACGGTGTAGCCGGCCTGCCGCACGGCGTCGAGGAAGGTGGCGGTGAGCGGGCGCGGATCGCGCTGCTCGGAAACACTGATCGCCGTCGACGAGAATGTCGACGACAGTGCGTCCCAACCCCATTCGGGTCCGGCGAGGGCAGCCCAGGCGTCGTAGTCGGCGGCGAAGCCGCGCACCCACATCATCGCGTTGAGCGCCGAGGAGCCGCCGAGCACCTTGCCGCGCGGCCAGTACACGGTGCGGCCGTCGAGCCCGGGCTGCGGGCGGGTCTCGTAGTTCCAGTCGTAGCGCGACTTGAACAGTTCGGAGAAGGCGGCGGGGATCGAGATGTTGGGGCTCTTGGCCTCGGGACCCGCCTCCAGGAGCGCGACGGTGGTCGACGGATCGGCGGAGAGCCGGTTGGCGAGGGCGGCGCCGGCCGAGCCCGCGCCGACGATGACGTAGTCGAAGGTCTCGTCCATGCTCACGCCCGGAAGGCCGACGCGAAGATGCCCGGCAGCTTCAGCCACGACGGGGCGGCCGCGTAACCGGCGAGTTTGCGGCCGGTCTGCGCGGCGCTACGCGCGGTCACGAACCACGGCGGCTTGGGGAACAGGGTGAGCTCGCCGCCCAGCACCGACCGCGGGAACGGCCGGAAGGGGCCGGTGACGACGGTCCGTTCGGTCTCGGGGATCAGCAGACCGTTGTGGACGGTCCCGATGCCGCTCTGTGCGTCGTCGAGGGTGTGTCCCGGGAACGCGCCCCACGTCGCGGTGGGTGTGAGGAAGGCCAGGCCGGTCCATGCGTTGATCGCGATCGCGCCGTAGCGCAGCCGGGCGACGGCGTCGTCGAAGGCCGCACCGAGGTGCCGGCGCTCGTCGGGGGCGATCAGGATGTTGGCGCCGAGGGTTCCGGCCAGCTCGTCGTTGGCGTAGTCGACCGCGCGGTCCAGGAACGTTCCGGCGTCACCGCCGTCGAGTTCGACGAGTCCGAGGACCGGGGCGAAGTACTCGGTCTGTTCGATCGGGCAGTGGCCGCCGGGGCGGGCGCGGACCAACAGTCGTTGCCCGGCACCGAAGGTCTCGACGCCGTCGTGGGCGGACGCGGCGTCGGCCAGGCGGCCGGCGCTGCCCGGGTACCACGGTGTGCGGGCGGGCACGCGCGCGAGCGCGGCACGCAGCTCCCGCTCGAACTGCGCGCGTTGCTCCCAGCGGCTGTCGATCACCACCAGCTGTCCGGCGATGCAGTTGTGGCCCGCGTTGTGCAGCCGCATCGTCACGATGTTCTCGGCCTGGAAACGCAGGTCGGCGTCGTTCCACTTCCCCGGTACGACGATGATCGGTGAGACGCCGCCGAGTTCGCTGGTGATCGGCTTGTCCAGCAGCGGCCGGTTCTCCCGGCGACGTTCGTCGGCCTCCGGACCCCGCCCCCACACGATCGCGTCGTGTGTGGCGACACTGCCGGTGATGTGCACGTGCGCGATCCCGGCGTGCCGGCACAGGTACTCGCCCTCGGCGGCACCGCCTTGCACGACGCGCACGAGATCGGCCTCGATCAGCGGTGCGAGCGCGACGCGGTACACGCTGAGCAGGTTCGCGAAGGTCGGGTTGATCTTCAGGATGGCAGCGCGGTGGTGGACGACGAGTTCGGTGAGCACGTCGAGCGGTCCGATGGAGCTGATGTTGCCGGCACCGAGGACCAGCGACACTCCCCCGGCCACACCGGTCTGCTCGGCACCGCCGCCGACGCCGGCGCGGACCGCCTTCTCCGGCACGCCCGGCCGCGTCCACACCTGCGCCGAAAATCCATGGAAGAGAAGTGATTCCCTGGTGCTGAGAGGGAGGACCGGCCAGGCCAGGCGGTCACCGGGAGCCGGTTGCGGCGTGATCGGATCCAGGGGCGAGCACCCCTGGGCGAGTGCGGTGAGCGATTCGGCGACGGTCGCGAATCCGGCCAGCGTGGCGTACGGCCCCGACAGCCACTCCTCGCCCACCAGCGGCGAATAGGGATCGAGGCCCTTGATGTCGGCGGCGGTGCGGGTCCACCGCCGCGCGACGTGGGCGACCGACGCGTGGGTGCGGGTGATCAGCTCGGCGCGGTCGGCGAGGCTGCGTGCCGCCCAGCCCTCGACACCGGTCGAGAGTCGGTCGACCGCGGCGTCGAGCCGGACGGTGTCGAGCGCGGGCGAGATCTCGGGAGTCGCAGACGACATGGGCCCTCCTTGGGACGCGGACACACTCGTCGAAGAAAGTGCGTCGGAGCAATCTTGGGACGGATGCCGCGCGAAAGGTAGAGGCCACGGCTCAGATCTTCGCGCCGGTGATTGTGCTCACGCACAATCGCGCGGCGCGTGTCAGCGAGCGGGGTCGTCGGCGTCGATCACGAGGTCGTCCTCGGGCACATCGTGCCCGGCCTCGCAGCGGATGGCGGTATGGGCGGGTGCGCCGCAGCCCGCATGCCGTGCAGAGACCGCCGGATACTCACCGGGCGCGTACTTGCCGCCCCAGTCGAGCAGGGCGATCACCACCGGGAGCAGGGCGTGGCCCGCCTCGGTCAGGATGTACTCGTGCCGGGTGCGCTGCCCGGGTTCCCGGTACGGCCGTTTCTCGAGGACGCGGGCGGAGACCAGTTCCTTGAGTCGCTGAGCTGCCACGGCATCGGTGACGCCGACGCGTTTGCGCAAGCTCTCGAAGCGGGTGGCGCCGTAGAGCGCCTCGCGCAGGAGCAGGATCGCCGTGCGGTTGCCGATGATCTGCATGGTCCGGTCGATGGGACAGTGATCGCCGATCGGGAGATCACCGCGTCTCGCGAGCCGGCCGTCGAGCTGGAGGGTCATGCGACCATTCTAACTTGTGTATTCCATAGTCAGAGGTGCTAGCTTCCAACTATGGAAAAGCAAAGCCAGGGAGTGCGGCTCGCCGTCGGCGTCCTCACCGGGTCGGCGTTCCTCGCCAGCCTCGACCTGTTCATCGTCAACGTCGCCTTCAACGAGATCGGCCGGGACTTCGGCACGCCGTCGCTGGGGACGCTGAGCTGGATTCTCAACGCCTATGCGGTCGTCTTCGCCGCACTGCTCGTCCCGATGGGCCGGATCACCGACCGGTACGGCCGCAAGTCGGGATTCGTCGCCGGCCTTGCCCTGTTCACGCTGGCCAGCCTGGCCTGCGGGTTCGCGCCCGGCGTGTGGTGGCTGGTGGCCTTCCGGGTGATCCAGGCGATCGGTGCGGCTGCCATGACACCGGCGTCCCTCGGCCTGCTGCTGGCGACGCTGCCCCCGGAACGCCGCGCCGGCGGCGCCCGGCTGTGGGCGATGACCGGCGCGGTCGCGGCCGCCTTCGGTCCGGCGGTCGGCGGTGGCCTCGTACAGATCTCCTGGCAGACCGCGTTCTGGATCAATGTCCCGATCGGTCTCGCCCTGGTGGTCGCGGCGCTGCGGGTGGTGCCCGACGTCCGGCACAACGCCGACGCCCCGCACCCCGACCTGCTCGGCGGCGTCGTCCTCGCCGTCGCGGTCGGCGCACTGGTCCTGGGATTGGTGCAGGGCAACGACTGGGGCTGGGGCTCGGGGGGTGTCATCGCCTCCTGGGTGGTCGCCGGGGTGGGGCTGATGGTGTTCGCCTGGCTGATCACGCACCAAAACGCCCCGCTCGTCGATCCGGCACTGCTGCGGATTCCGACCTTCGCCTGGGCGAACGTGGCACAACTGCTCTTCAACGTCGGCTTCGGTATCGGGCTGCTCTCGCGCATCCTCTGGATGCAGGAACACTGGGACTACGGCGCGCTGCGCACCGGTCTCGCGGTGGCGGCCGGGCCGGTGATGGTGCCGATCACGGCGCTCCTGGTGGCCCGCTATCTGCCGAGCGTCCCCGCGGGCCGGCTGATCGCGGTCGGATGCGGACTCTTCGCGGCCTCGGGGATCTGGCAGGCGTGCGTCATCGGCGAGACCCCCGCGTACTGGAGCCAGATGTTCGGTCCCTGGCTCCTCGGCGGCGTGGGGGTCGGGTTCGCGTTGCCGAACCTGGTCGCCGCGGGGACGGCCGCCTTGCCACCGAACCAGGCCGCGACCGGATCGGGTGTGGTCAACATGGGACGGCAAGTCGGCATGGTGCTGGGTACGTCGGTGATGGTGAGTCTGCTCGGTGTCGGCGTGCCCGGGCTGGACCGGTTCCAGCACGTCTGGATCTTCCTCGCGGCCACATCGGTGGCCGCGGCAGCCGCCGCCCTGATCATGGATGCCGTACGCCGCCCGGTGCCGGTGCCGGAACCGGTCTCGTGACCGGATTTCGGCCTATTGTGACGTCATGTCTCCCACTGCCGGATTGTCGTCGGCGCCGACCGCGCTCTCCCGGATCGATCCGCGGGCGCTGTCGCACGCGATCACCGAGGAGATCCTGGCCGGCGAGCACGCCTACGTCGAAAGTGCACTGCCCGCCGACCTGCTCGAGGCCGTGGTCTGCGACAACGTGGCCGCGCTGCTCGCGACCATCGACGGCGCGCCGCTCGATCTGACCCCCGCACGACGCGCGGGACGCGTGAAGGCCGAGGCGGGAATCCCGCTCGCCGGGGTGATGCACGCGTACCGGATCGCCGGGCTGCGCCTGTGGCGTGAGATCGGTGTGCTGCTGGGCGGCCGCGACAACTCCGCCGACCAGTTCTTCGACCTCGGCTCGCAGGCCTGGTCGGTCCTCGATCTGCTGTCCACGGCCGCCGCGGAGGCGCATCGCGAGGTGACCGACGCGCGTGGGCGCTGCGACGAGCAAGCGCGCATCGCGGCGGCCCGCGACATCCTCGAAGGAGTGACCGCCCCGGAGCGGCGTGAACAGGCGGCACGGACACTCGGGATGGCCGAGCCGGGACGCTTCCTCGTCGTCGCCGTCGACCGGCTGACCGACGACGACGCACGGCCCTCGCGGCCGGCCGAACCGGCGCTCGCGACCGTGCAGTGGGTGGACCTCGGCGGGGTCCGGATGGGCCTGGCGGCGCTGGCGCCGAACACCGCGTCCCCCGCACCGTGGCCGGCCGATCCCGAGGTCCGGGTGGGGATCAGCACCGAGTTCGTGCTCCTGCACGAGGCGCCCGAAGCCGCGCGGCAGGCCGCGGTGGCACTTCGGTGTGTGCCGCGCGGGCAGGCCGGGAGGTCACGATACGGCGAGAGGCCCGTCGAGACGCTGGTGGTGTCCCAGCCGCAGGCGGCTCGTGAGGTCGCCGATCACGTGCTGGGGCGCTCGACGCTCTCCCCGATGCCGACCGCGAGGTCCTGCTCGAGACCCTGGAAGCGTGGATCGACTGCGACGGCTCCACGATCACGGCGGGTCGGCGGTTGCACTGCCACCGCAACACCGTGCTCTACCGGCTACGTCGGGTGGAGACGCTGACCGGCCGTTCGGTGGCCAAGCCCGCCGACATCGCCGCCCTGACCATCGCGCTGCTGGCCCACCGCCACGTCGTGGCGCGGTGATCGACGGCTCAGCGCTGATCGCGGACCCCGAACCACCGTCCCGCGGCCGCCCGCATCCGATCGGTCAGGACAGTGAAGGGCACCGGCCTCTCCCCCGCGTCCGACACCGCTGATTCAAGGCGGTCCGGCGGCGTTCGGTGTGATCGAGAGACATGCGGCTCCCATCTCGGCTGAGTGTCTGCGTCGTCGCGGGCGTCGTGGAGTGGAGGAAACGGGACTGATGTCCCGGCAGTGTCACTGTACGGGCCGATGCGCAGCGCAACGTGGATCCTGGCGGCGGCGAAGGCCGAGTGTGCGACGAATGGTGTCGACGTACACGCCCGCGCGATCGCCGCACGCGCCGGTGTGGGCAAGCAGCACAACCACTCCCGTGACCGCGGCGATCAGCGCGGAGACGATGAGGGTGGTCTGGCCGTGGTGGAGGGTGATGGCGCCCAGGCCCGCGCCGGCCGCCACGCCGACGTTCAGCGCGGTCACCACGACGCTGCCGGCCAGCGGACGGAAGGCGGGGGTCGACAGCCGCATGACGCGGGCCTGGAAGATCGGCGGAAGGGCGCCGATCGCGAAGCCCCACACGCCGATTCCGGCGACGAAGGCCACTTTCGTGCCGCTGCCGAGCCACACGATGAGCAGGCCGAGCGCCATGA
>JASGFO010000023.1:0-27862 GCA_047605505.1 Gordonia sp. (in: high G+C Gram-positive bacteria)
GATGGCCCGGGAATCGGCGGGTGGCACCAAGCGCCCCGAGGACCTGAAATGGCTGGTGCGGTACGCGAAGAGCCAGCGCACCTTCATGGGCGATGCACGCGTCCGCTTCGGCAAACCGTTCTCGCTGCGCCAGGCCCTGGCCGACGCTGGTGCCGGCCGCGCCAAACTCGACAAGGTGGCGTTCCGGGTGATGGACGAGATCAACGCCGCGACACCGATTTCGGCGACCTCGCTGGCCGGCTTCGCGCTCCTCGGCGCCGCTGACCGGGCCTACACGCTCGCCGAGGTCGAGGCCATCCTCACCCCGCTGCTGGACTACATCGACCGGCGCGGGCTGCCCGGCCCCGATCCGTCGCTGTGCCGGGGCCTCGGGCTGCGGTCGACGCTGCGGGAACTGACCGAGGCCGGGGTACTCACCAACTTCGACGGCGGACCCGACCCGGTCTGGTCGATCGCGCCGGACAACCATGCCGTCGCCGCCTACTACCGCAACGGTGCGCTGCACCACTTCGTCGACCGGGCGATCGTCGAGCTCGGCATGCTCGCCGTCGTCGACGGTGCACTCGGACCCGAATCGGACGCGCTCCTGATCCACGGCAGGCAGGAGGCCCTGCGCATCCGCGATCTGCTCAAGTTCGAGTTCTTCTTTCCGGTCAAGGACGAGTTCCTGCGCCGGCTGGGCACCGAGCTCGATCTCATCGCGCCGTCGTGGCGGGAGACCACGCCCACCACCGAATGGGTCTATGAGGTGCTGCACGAGAACATGGGTGCGCTGCTGGCCCGCCGGACGTTGCAACCGTTCTTCGACGCGCAGCTGGTGGTGGCCCGGCACCTGGTTGCGCTGGGCGGACGCACCATCGACAAGGAGACGCTGTTGACCGACTGTCTCGGGCTGGGCCGTCAGCTCGCGCTGCAGGGGGTGGTCAAGAGCAAGGACTCGGTGTCCAAGGAGCTGTACTCGGCCGCCTACCAACTGGCCGAGAACCGGGGGCTGATCGGCGACGGCACCCATGACGACATCGGGGCCGAGCGCAGCGCCTGGCTCGACGAGGTCACCGACATGCGCTGTCGCCTGGCCCGCATCGCCGACATCGAGGCCGAGCAGGCCCGCACACAGCGCGCCGGGACCGCACGGTGACGGGCGAGGCACCCACGGTGCCGGCGCAGTCGAGGTTCACCGTCGCCGACCGGCTCCGCGAGATCCGGGCTGCCCCGCGCGGCAAACAGGTCTGCGCATTCTTCGACTACGACGGCACCCTCATCGACGGCTTCTCGGCCGTCGCGATCGCCCGCGCCCGCGTCAAGAGCCTCGAGTTCGGGCTCGGGGAGGCCCTGGATTTCCTGCTGATCGGGTTACGCGGTGTGGAGAACGAGCTCGACTACGCCGCGGTGCTGGAGGCGACGAAACCGACCTTCGCCGGCAAGTCCTACGACGAGTTGCTGGACTTCGGGGCCCGGCTGTTCAAGCACGAGACGGCCGCCAGGTTGCGGCCGCAGATGTGGCAGATCCTGCGCGTGCACCGGGAGATGGGGCATCGCATCGTGATCGCATCGTCGGCGACGCGGTTCCAGATCGAGCCGATCGCGCAGGAGATCGAGGCCGATCACGCCCTGGCGACCGATGTGGAGGTGATCGACGGGATCGTGACCGGCGAGATCCTCGGGCGTCCCCTGTGGGGGCCGGGGAAGGCGGCGGCGGTCCGCGCCCTGGCCCGCGAGTATGGCCTCGACCTCGACTCGTCCTTCGCCTACAGCGACGGCAACGAGGATGTGCCCTATCTGGAGTCGGTCGGCCATCCCGCCGCGATCTCCCCGCAGGACCGATTGCGGGCCGTTGCCGGGGAACGGGGCTGGCCGATCCTGGAACTGCGTAACCCCGACCACAACCGGCTGGAGATGGCGGTGCGCACCGGTGCGCTGTATGCGTCGTTTCTGGGCTCCGCCGCCGCCGGATATGTCGCCGGCCTGGCCGGCGGCGATCGCGCGCAGACGATGCAGGACACGATGGCCAAGGGCACTGACGTCGGTCTGGTTGCGGCCGGGGTCCGCGTCGAGGTCCTCGACGGTGCGGAGCATTTGCTGTCGGCCCGGCCGTGCGTGTTCCTGTTCAATCACCAGTCGAAGCTCGACATGCCGGTTCTCATCCACCTGATCCGCGGTGAGGTGACTGCGGTGGCGAAGAAGGAGATCAGACAGTTGCCGGTGGTCGGTGCGCTGCTCGGTGCCGCCGGATTGACCTTCATCGACCGGGCTTCGGCGGGCAAGGCGATCGAGCAGCTCGAACCCGCGGTCCGCAAGCTCCGCGACGAGGGGATCTCGGTGGTCGTCGCCCCGGAGGGCACCCGGTCGGCGACGCCGCGGCTCGGCCCGTTCAAGAAGGGTCCCTTTCACCTGGCGATGCAGGCGGGTGTTCCGGTGGTGCCGATCGTGCTGCGCAACGTCGGCGAATTGATGTGGCGTGGTGCGCAATTGGTCAAGCCCGGGACCGTCGAGGTGCGGGTGTTGCCACCGGTCGACACCAGCGCGTGGCGGCCCGAGACCATCGCCGAACACGTCGAGGAGGTACGGCAGATGTATGTCACCGCGCTGGCCGAGTGGCCGGTGGAGGCATTCGACGATGGCCGGTTGACCCGGACCCGGTTCTCGGGGGTGTTCGACCGGTGAGTGCGACCGATCGGCCGCTGGAGTGGGGGACCGAACCCCATATGAGCCCCGTCGACGCGGTGATGTGGCGCGGTGATCACGACCGCCGGCTGCGGTCGACGATGAGCATGCTCGAGATCTATGACCGCACGCCGGACTCCGATCGCCTGGTCGCGGCGCTGGAGTGGGGGACCCGGATGGTGCCGCGGCTGCGGCAGCGCGTGGTCGATTCCCCGTTCGGAACCGGCACCCCGAGTTGGTCGGTTGACCCGGATTTCGATCTCCACTACCACCTGCGCCGGTTGCGGTTGCCCGGCCCGGGATCGATGGCCGACCTGCTCGAGTGCTGCGAACAGCTCGCGATGACGCCGCTCGATCCGGCCCGGCCGCCGTGGGAGTGCTATGTCATCGAAGGGTTGCCCGACGGTCGGGCCGCCTGCTTCTTCAAGGTCCACCACGCGCTGACCGATGGGGTCGGGGCAATAGTGGTTCTCGCGCAACTGCATTCGCGGACGAGGGAGCCGCTGCCGGCCAAACCCCAACCGCCGGCTCCGGTGCCGGAGAACACCTCCGCACTCGATATCCTGCGCCGCCAGCTCGCCCACGAGATCGCGCGGGTGCCCCACCGCGTCGACATCGCGCTGGGCGCGGCCCGCGCCCTGGCCCGGCCCCGCAGGGCACTCAGCGACGTCATGCGCTACGGGCGGTCGGTGCCGCGCGTCGCGGGGCTGGTGAGTCCGCCGGGCTCGCCGGTCCTGGCGCGGCGCAGCCTGTCGTGGCGGTTTCTGGCGTTCGAGGTGCCGCTGGCCGGTCTGCAGGCCGTGGCCACCGAGGTGCGCGCGTCTATCAACGACGTTTACCTCGGCGGCCTGATCAGTGGATTCCGTGCCTACCACGAGGCACTTGGTGTCACGGTCGAGGCGATCCCGGTGGCGGTGCCGCTCTCGGTGCGCGATCCGGCAGATCGTCAGGGCGGCAACCGGATCGCGGTGGGTCGGCTCGCCGGTCCGGTCGGTATTGCCGACCCCTTCGAGCGGGTGTTGACCGTCCGGGAACAGGTGCGTGCGGCGCGCGCCGAGCCGGCCGTCGACGTGTTCACCGAGATCGGGCCGATCCTGGCCTGGCTGCCCGGCGAGTTGCTGTCCCGGGTGTCCGGGGCGACCAGCCGCAATGACCTGCAGGCCGGCAACATTCCCGGCATTCCGTGGGAGACCTACATCGCCGGGGCGAAGGTGGAGCGGATGTTCCCCTTCGGCCCGTTGCCCGGCTGCGCGGTCATGGCCACGATGATCTCCCACACCGGCACCGCCTGCCTGGGCCTCAACGTCGATGCCGCGGCCGTGATCGACATCGACTTGTTCGCCGACTCCGTCGTCGCCGGTTTCGACGAGGTGCTCGGACTCGCGGGCAAGGCCGTGCGGCTGACGCGAGTTGGTTGAGCGCGCGCCCGCAGGTACTGGCTCAGCGCCCTGCCGACCTCACTCGATCGGCGCACCGGACGGGGAGCACATGGCCGGGCCGGGTGAGATCGGCGGGTGTCATCCCTCGCTGTGTCCGGTACGTCCGGCCTGCTGCTCTTCGAGCCCGGCGAGCAGGGCCCGCCTGCTTGCCCGCACATGTTCGCGCATCACCCGCTCGGCGCTGTCACCGTCCTTGGCGACAATGAGCTCGACCACGCGATGGTGCTCCTGATCGGATTGCACGGGTCGCCCAGGTCGGCTCAACGACGTGTGGACTAGTCGCGAGTAGGCGAGCTGATTCATGAGGGTTCGGTAGTGGGATTCGAGCTTGTTGTTGTCGGCCCCGACGATCAGCAGGTTGTGGAATTCATCGACGAGCTCGGCATAGCGGTCGCGATCGTCGCGGGCCACGGCCTCGTCGGCCTGCCGGAGATTCTCCTCAAGGGAATCGAGCTCGGGCACCCGTCCCCGCTGCGCGAGCAGTCGCGCCGCGGCGCCCTCGAGGAGCTCTTTCATCTCGAACAGCTCGATGATCTCGCGCCGTGACGGTTCGGTGACGAATGTCCCCACCCGCGGCCGGATCTCGACGAGGCCCTCGGTCTGCAGCTGCTTGAAGGTTTCGCGGACCGGGGTGCGGCTCACCCCGAACTCGTCGGCGAGAGCAAGCTCGGAGATGATCGCACCGGGCATGATCTCGCCGTTGATGATCCGGCGCCGGATCTCGATGATCAGCTTGGCCTGGATGGAGCCACTCTTCACCGTTCCGTCGTCGGCGCTGCCGAGTGCCACGCGCTGCCTCCCACGCTGCCGCTGGTTACCAGGAACCGCACCCCTCAGGTCAGAGGTGACAGTGCGGCACTGTCGAAGAACTTACCGGCGCTGTAGATCATCGGCGAATGCTCACCGACCTGCGCGTTGCGGACGCGGCACACGAACAGCGTGTGGGTGCTGGCGCGCAGGCGCTCGCGGATCTCGACCTCCATGGCGGCGCTGCTGCCCTCGATCAACGGACTTCCGAGGGGACCGGGGTGCCAGCGGACTCCGACGAACTTGTCCGTCGCCTTGCTCGCGAAGACCGAGACCACGTCGAGCTGGTCGACCGCGAGGATGTTGATGGCGAGATGCCGTGCCCGGAAGAGGCAGTCGTGCGTGGATGAGGTGTGTGCGACGGCGATCATGACGGTGGGGGGCTCCAATGAGATGCTGGCGAACGCATTCACGGCCAGTCCGCGCGGTGTGTCACCGTCACGCGTGGTCACCACGGTGACACCGGTGACGAACCGTCTGTTGACGGCCTTCATGACGTCGGGCCCCGGTGCGGCGCCCGCGGGTGTGGCCGGGAGAATGTCGGTCATACTCAGTCACCCTGCCCGATCGAGAGGATCCCGAGCGCGGTGAGGAGCGACCGCGGATCCCAGGTGACGTGCTCTTCGACAATGCGGTCATCGGAGCCGTCACCGAACCGGGCGAAGGTGGCCCCGACCACGGTGACCGAACCTCCGGTGGCGGGCACCCCGAGGAACCGGGCCTCCTGGGTTCCCGAACTGTGCCAGCGGATCGCGGCCCGATCCCCGTCGACGAGGATCTCGTCGATCACGGTGAGCAGGTCGGGAAAGGCATTCCGGGTGCCCGTGATCGATTCCTTGAACTCGGCGCGGGTGTGCACCTCGCCAGCACTCGTCACCCGCCGATAGTCGGGGGCAAGCAATGCGTCGAGCGCGTCGACGTCGCCGTGGTCCCAGGCGGCGGCCCAGACCGCCCGGACCCGGGCAGCGTGGCTGGTTGGGTCGCTCATCTCTCCCTCACCGTGGTGCTTCGCACTCAGTCCAATGCCTGACCCCGGCTGCGTGTGGGTCATGTGATTGCCGTCTCCCGGGTATGGGCCCGCTCTTGTTCTTCGAGCAGTTTGCGGGGGTCATAGACGAGGTTCTTCCAGAAGGCGACAGTGAGGCCGCCGATGATCAGCAGGAAGGGCAGCGATACCACGATCACGGTGTTCTGGAGTGCGTTGAGGCCGTCGGCGAACATGAGCACCACGGCGACCACGCCGGTGAGCACACCCCACATGATCAGGACGGCTCGCGGTGGGGTGTGGGATCCGCCGGTGCTCATCATCGAGAGCACGTAGGTGTTCGCGTCGGCCCCCGAGACAAAGAACACGACCACCAGGATCACGGCGATGGCCGAGGTTACTGTGCTGAGCGGGAAGTAGTCGAGTGTCGCGAAGAAGGCGCTGTTGAGATCCGCGGTGGTGCGTTCGGCGATATCTCCGCCCTCGTACATGTCGATATGTATCGCGCTGCCGCCGAACACGGTGAACCAGGTGAAGAACACGGTGCTGGGAACCACCATCACCCCGACGATGAACCCGCGGATGGTGCGGCCCTTGGAGATCCGGGCCAGGAACACCCCGACGAAGGCACCCCACGACACCCACCAGGCGAGCATGAAATAGGTCCAGCCCTGCATCCATTCCAGGTCGCCGAATGCGCTGCCCTGGAGGCTCATCCGGAAGAAGTCGGTTGCCCAGAGGCCGACTGATTCGACGTACAGGTTGGCCAGGAACACCGCGGGACCCACGCACAGGACGAAGATGAACAGTGCGATGGCCATCGCGGTACTGCCCTGGCTGAGGTACTTGATTCCCTTGTTGACCCCGGTCACCGCCGACATCGTGAAGACCGCGGTCACCGCGGCGATGATCAGCACCTGATTGACGTTGTTGACGGGCATACCGAAGAGCGTGAAAAGGCCGTTGTTGATCTGGAGCGCCCCGAGTCCCAGAGAGGTTGTGGTGCCGAAGAGGGTGGCGAAGATGGACAGGACGTCGATCAGTTTGCCGATCGGGCCGTTGACGCGGTCCCCGATGAGTGGTTCGAAGAGCTGGCTCACCAGTGTCGGCCGGCCCTTGCAGTAGGTGGAGTACGCCATCGCGAGTCCGACAACCGCGAAGATGGCCCACGCATGCAGGCCCCAGTCGAAGTAGGAGTACTGCAGTGCCCGGGCCGCAGCCTGTGGCGAATTGGGCTCGGCGAGACCGTGCGGAGGCGTGGCCAGATGCGAGATCGGCTCGGCGACGCCGTAGGAGATCAGGCCGATCCCCATGACCGCGGACAGGATCATCGCGAGCCAGGACGGTGTCGAGAACTCCGGCCGGTCCTCGTCGCGGCCCAGCCGGCGGGAACCGCGCGGGCCGAAGGCGAGGAACACCAGAAAGACGAGAATGGCCAGATTGATCACCAGGTAGAGCCAACCGAAAGAGCCGGTGACCCAATTGAGGGAATTCGTCGTGACTGTCTTCAGATTGTTCGTGAACGCAATGGCCCAGGCCACGAAGATCACCGAGATCCCGGCCGAGGTCCAGAACACCGAGCCGAGCCGGCCCGGAGGGGCGTCGCACGCGAGTGTCTCGAGATCGGCGGTGGCGGGGGCGTCAGGCGACGGTCGTGCCGAAGCGGAGGGAGCGGGGACGTCGATGTCCGCCTCATGTTGGAGTTGATCGCTCATGACTGGCCTCTCGTGGGCGGGTGATGATGAGCCAAACCAGCATCGCCATCGGCGCTGGCATACAAGCAACGTAAGTCCGGTCACACTCGCTGTCAACAGATGGGTGAAATTCATTGGTGACAGTGAGGGGCCCCGGCCGGGACTCTCCCGGGTATGGAGTGCTCACGCCCGATGCTCGGGAGATTGGTTGCGGCGTCGGGTTGATGATGGGAGGAGGTCGCTTGCCGTCGAGACTGGATTGTTCTACCGTCTCTTGTATGCAAGATGTTCCCAGCGATTCCGATCCGCGAGTGCGGAAGGTCGTGACCTACCGGGAGTTCGTCGTGTCGGAGGCCGACGCTGCGCCGGCCATTCCGGCGCAGCGCGCGACGGTGGCGGTGGTACTGCCGAATCCGTGGTCCGGTACGGGGCCGTGCAAGGATCTCTCGCCGGAGGTTGTCGCGATCGCACCCCGTCTGGCTCACCTGGTGGTCGGCGCGCTCGCGAAGGCGCTCGGTGGCGTCGACGAGATCGAGGCATTCGGGAAGGCGGCAATCGTCGGGGTCGATGGCGAGATCGAGCACGGCGGCGCGCTGATCCACACTCCCTACTTCGGCAATGTCTTCCGGGAATTGGTCGGCGGATCGTCGATCATCTGTTTCGCCGATACGCGCGCCGACGCCGGTGCCGATCTCGTGGTCCCGATGTGGCACAAGACGCACGCCGCCACTCGGAGCCACTACCAGACGATCACCGCCCGGGTGTCCGACGCGCCGCGCGCCGACGAGATCGTCGTCGTCGCGGCCGCGTCGACCGGCCCGCGCCCACACGCCCGGATCGGTGACCGCACCACCGACGCCGCCGTCTCCGTTGCCACATTGGAAGGTGTTGCATGCTGAAAGTCCGCAAGATCGTTACCGTCATCGAGGAGATCCGCACCGAGGGCGGCCGCGAGGTCGCCCCGCCCGCGCTGATCGCGGTAGTCGCCGCCGTCATCGAAAACCCCTGGACCGGCCAAGGTTTCGTCGACGACCTCGGCCCCGGAATCGACGCGCACGCCTCGGATCTCGGAGCGCTGCTCGCGCCTTCGGTACTGACGGCGCTGGGTGCCGCCGCCCAGGCCTACGGCAAGGCGGCGATCGTCGGTCTCAACGGCGAGGTCGAACATGGCTCGGGCCTGATACACACGCTGAGATTCGGCGATCATTTCCGCAAGGCCGCGAATGCCACCACATTGCTTCCCGCGGTGGAAAAGCGCGGACCGGCAGGCGTGCTGTTCGATATCCCGCTCAAGCACATCACCGATGCGACCATCCGATCGCATCACCAGAGCGTCGAGGTGCGGATCAGCGATGCGCCGCATCCGGACGAGATCGTGATCGCGCTCGCCGCCGCGGCGCAGGGCCGCCCACAGCAGCGGCTCGCCGCACTGTCCACCGAGCAGTGACGGCATGGCGATGCGGTGGCCGGTCGTCCTGATCCACGGCGTTGGCCTCGACCACACCGTGTGGACGCCGGTGATCTCCGAGCTCTGCCCGGGGGTCGCCGTCCGCGCCCCGGATCTGCTGGGACACGGCCGCAACCGGCCCGCACCTGCAGGGGTGACCCTTGCCGATTTGGCTGACGAGGTGGTTGCCGGGCTGCCCGCGCGTGCGCATCTGGTGGGCTTCTCGCTGGGGGCGCTGGTCGCCCAGC
Organism: Gordonia sp. (in: high G+C Gram-positive bacteria); assembly: GCA_047605505.1. Lineage (GTDB taxonomy): Bacteria > Actinomycetota > Actinomycetes > Mycobacteriales > Mycobacteriaceae > Gordonia. Next base: position 9,285 of record JASGFO010000023.1, read on the forward strand.
ATATCGCCCGCCATCATCCCGATCGGGTCGCGTCACTGACCTCGGTCAGCTCGGTGTGTCGGCGCACCCCGGCCGAACGCGCCGCGGTGCTGGCCCGTCTCGCTGCCGCGGAGCAGGACTATCCCGCGAGCATCGCAGCATCACTACACCGGTGGTACGACGGCACCACCGTCCCTGCCGACCACGTGGAGAACACGCGAAAAGTACTGGCCTCCAACGACCCATCGAGCTTCTTGGCCTGCTACCGGGTCTTTGCGACCGGCGACGCGGAGCTGGCCGACGAGCTCGGCGCGGTCACTGCGCCTGCCTTGGCCATCACCGGCTCCGACGACCCGGGTTCCACGCCGGAGATGACGCACCGCCTGGCCCGCGCACTGCCGAACTGCGCTGCGGTCATCGTCCCGAACGTCCGGCATATGCTGCCGGTGCAGTGCCCAGAGCTGCTCGCCCGCCATCTGCTCACCCTCCTGGAAGGACATGCCTGTGCCTGAACACGCCGAGATCGCCGTCCACGATCACTTCATCGGTGGCCGAGCGGTCCCGCCTGCTACCGGAGAGTATTTCGAGAGCACCAATCCCGCCAGCGGTGAGCTGCTGTATCGGGCGGCGCGGGGAACCGCGGCCGACGTCGATGCGGCGATGGCGGCGGCGCAGGCGACCTTTGATGATCCGCGATGGCGGGACCTGAGCCAGACACGCCGGGGTCGTCTGCTGCGCCGACTCGGTGACCTGATCGGGGAGAACGCCGAGGAACTCGCACGTTCGGAGTCGCTGGACAACGGCAAACTGCTCCGAGAAATGCGCGGCCAGCTTGCGGTGCTGCCCGAATACTATTACTACTACGCGGGTCTGGCGGACAAGATATCCGGTGCGGTGATTCCTACCGCGGACCGGTCCGTCCTCAATTACACACTGCGGGAGCCGCTCGGCGTGGTCGGGGCGATCACGCCCTGGAACTCACCGTTGACCCTGACCACGAGCAAGCTGGCTCCGGCGCTGGCAGCGGGCAACACAGTGGTGATCAAACCCTCCGAATACACCTCCGCGACCATTGTGCGGTTGGCCGAACTCGCGCTGGAGGCCGGTTTCCCGTCCGGTGCGGTGAACGTCGTCACCGGACTCGGCGCCGAAGCCGGTCAGGCGCTCGTCGATCACCCCGGCCTGGCGAAGATCTCGTTCACCGGCAGCACCGCGACCGGATCGGCGATCGCGGCGGCCACCGCCGCGCGTTTTGTCGGTTCGACCCTGGAGCTGGGCGGGAAATCGCCCAACATCGTCTTTGATGATGCCGACGTCGCCAACGCCGCGATGGGGGTGGTTGCCGGAATCTTCGCCGCGGCCGGCCAGACCTGCATCGCGGGCAGCCGCGTCTTCGCGCAGCGTGGTGTGTATGACGAACTGCTGGAACGGGTCGCGGATCGGGCATCGACCATCCGAATCGGTGACCCGCTCGCCGCCGATACCGAGCTGGGGCCGCTCGCATTCGCGGCGCAGCGCGACAAGGTCGCGTCGTATGTCGACATTGGCCGCGGTGAAGGCGCGCGGGTGCTCACCGGGGGCTCCGCCACCGACGCCGGCCTCGGCGGGTACTTCTACGAACCGACGGTGCTCGTCGACGTCGACAACACGATGCGGGTGGTTCGCGAGGAGATCTTCGGTCCGGTGGCGGCGATCATGCCGTTCGATTCCGAGAACGAGGTGATCGGTCTGGCCAATGACACCGACTACGGCCTGGCGGCAGGGGTGTGGACGACCAATCTGGCTCGCGCCCACCGGGTTGCGGCGCGGCTGGACGCGGGCACGATCTGGGTGAACACCTATCGGGCGATGTCGCCGATGTCACCGCGGCAGGGATTCAAGAACAGCGGTGTCGGGGTGGAACACGGCACCGAGACGATCACCGAATACACGCGGCTCAAGAGCGTGTGGATCAACACCAGCGAGGACGCCGTGGCCGATCCGTTCGTGATGAGGAGTTGAGGAGTACATCATGCGATTCTCGCTATTCGTGCATATGGAGCGGTGGGACGACAAGGTCAGTCATCACCAGCTGTTCACGGAGTTGACCGACCTGACCCTGATGGCCGAGGCCGGCGGATTCTCGACGGTGTGGATCGGCGAGCACCACTCGATGGAGTACGTGATCGCGCCGAGTCCCATGCCGCTGCTGGCGGCCCTGGCCGCGCGGACGACGACCATCCGCCTCGGTGCGGGCACCATCATCGCCCCGTTCTGGAATCCGATCCGCGCCGCCGGGGAATGCGCGCTGCTCGACGTGATCAGCAACGGCCGGATGGAAGTCGGATTGGCCAGGGGCGCCTACCAGTTCGAGTTCGATCGACTCGCCGGCGGGCTCGCCGCGGCGGATGGTGGCAGACATCTGCGGGAGCTCGTTCCCGCGATCCGCAGACTCTGGCAGGGCGACTATGCACATGATGGTGAGATCTGGCAGTTCCCGACCTCGACCAGCGTGCCCAAGCCCGTGCAACAGCCGACGCCGCCGATGTGGGTGGCCGCGCGGGATCCGGCATCGCACGACTTCGCCGTCGCCGAGGGCTGCAATGTGATGGTGACCCCGCTGATGAAGGGCGACGAGGAGGTGGTCGATCTCAAGCGGAAATTCGATGCCGCGATCGCCAATCACCCCGAGATCACCCGTCGCCCGGAGATCATGGTGCTGCGCCACACTCATGTCCACTCGCCCGAGGAGCCCGAGGGCTGGCGGACCGGAGCCGCCGGGATCAATCGCTACTACCGGACGTTCGACGCGTGGTTTGGGAACAAGATCACCCCCGTCGACGGTTTCCTCGAACCGAGCCCGGAATCGAGATTCGTCGGGCGACCGGAGTTCGCACTCGAGTCCCTGCGCCGCACCGCGATGATCGGCACCCCCGACGAGGTCGTGAGCCGGTTGCGCGAGTACGAGGCACTCGGGATCGACGAGTACAGCTACTGGATCGACAACAGCCTTTCCGGTGCGGAGAAGCGGGCATCCCTGGAACTGTTCATCCGCGATGTGGTGCCAAAGTTCCGGTAGATTGCGTTGCTCGCGGGCCGACGTCGACGCAGACCGCCGTGGACCGTCGGGCGTGACTTGGTGACCACAACGCCCGGCCGATGTCTCCCGCCGCGAGCGGTTGTTGTCGCTCCGATACGTTCAGATCGCCGAGCAGCAGGAACTCGCGGCCCGCGCGCAGCGCCGCCCGGCGATTCCGGTCGAGTTCGTGGGCGAACGCCGACAGGAACCGTTGCTTGCGTGCGTGTTTGGCGCCGAGGCGAGCGGAACGAGGGGGATGTCGCCGTCGGGTTCCTCCCGCATCGAGCCGGGGCGTTGCAGATCGGCGGGCAGCCCGCCCTTGGGGAGATAGAGACACGCGACGGTGCGGGGTTGATTCGGTGGGAACGGCCTTGGGTATGTGACAACACTTTTCGCTGATCGGCTGGTGGACTCGGGGGTGGCTGCGGATTTGGTTCGGGACTTCTCGGTCGGGAATCCGCGGCGGTTGTTCGAGGCGGCTCATCGCTCGTTGCGGTTGCGGAACCGGTAGTTCGCGCGCTGTTCGCGGGCCGATGTGCGGCGGTCGGCCTTTCGTGCGCGGGCCTGGCGGGAGTTGGAACGGGCAGCGGCCCAACGACTTTCCCGCAGCATTCGGCGGTAGCGATCCAGGCGGGCGGCATCGAGGTCACCGGCCTCGATGGCGCCGGTGACCGCGCAGTCGGGTTCGCTGTCGTGGGCGCAGTCGCGGAAGCGGCACTTCTCGGTGAGGGCCACGACGTCGGTGAACACCGCCTCGATGCCGTCGTCGACGTCCTGTAGACCGATGCCGCGCAGCCCCGGCGTGTCGATGAGGACCCCGCCGCCGGGAACGGGGAACAGTTCACGGGTGACCGTGGTGTGGCGGCCCTTGCCATCGGCGGCGCGCACCGCCCCGGTGATCATGCGCTCGGCGCCGACAAGCGCATTCGTGAGCGTGGACTTGCCGACCCCCGACGGGCCGAGGAGCACAGCCGTCCCCGACAGCCGCTCCCGGAGTCGCGCGATGCCGGCACCGGTGCGCGCACTCACCGCGATCACCTCGACGCCGGGAAGCTGAGCCGTCACCTCCCGCGTGATCGCCGCCGCGTCGGCGACCGCATCCGCCTTCGTGAGCACCACGATGGGAGTGGCTCCGGCGTCCCAGGCCAGGGCGAGCAACCGCTCGCTCCGGCTCGTCCGGAGCTTGCCGGTCAACGTGGCGACCACGAGGACGGTATCGACATTCGTGGCGAGAACCTGCACCGCCGACGAGCGATCCGAGCTCGCGCGGGTCAGGACCCCGTGGCGGGGGAGTACCGCCATCACATGGCAGCTGTTCGCGGGGTCGAAGGGATTGTGGCGGAAGGCGATCCAGTCGCCGGTGACCACGTCGAACCGGTCGTCGCCGACCTGCGCCGTTCCGGTTCCGGTGAGGACGTCGCAGCGGCCCCGATCGGCACGGGCCACGCGGGCGGGTGCCGCACCCGCCGACGTGTACGGCGAGAACTGTTCGGTGCGCTGGTCGGACCAGCCGAGCCGGATGAGGCGAGCGGTCAGGTAGGAAGGGGAATCGGGGGTGAGAGACACGTCGAAGGTCCTGTCGGGAGAGGGCGATGAGAGGCGATAACGCCGTGGGCGTGGCAAGAGCACACGGCAGTGGCTGCGGGGCTCATCGGCCAGCTCCTCAAGGACGATACGTGCGGGGTCGGTGATCAGGGTTTCCGATCGGTGGGCGAGGGTGCAAGTGGTTATTGCCGGCGCCCGGTTGTCCTGGCTCAGGGTGTGGCGCCGGTGAAACCCAACGCCCTACGGCTGAACAAGTGGGAGAAAGAGGGTGTCCAGGATCTCGACGAGGGTGAGTGACCTTCCGCTGGTTCGGCGGTCCGACCCCACCGATTTGGCGCGTCGGACCGGAGGCGGCTGTAATCGAGAGATGTCCGTGCGCGTACCTCGGCTCGATTCGTTTCGTCTGTCCGGACTCGAACCGGGTGATTGCGCCGAACTGTACCCGGGTGCCGCGGTCGAGGGGTATCGGTTCGCCGACTGCGATCTTGCCGCGCACGATCTCACCGGTCTGACCTGGACGGGCTGCGAGCTCGTCGCTGCCGGCCTCGACGCGGCGAACCTGACCGAGGCGCGCATGGTCGATACCCGGCTGGCGCGGGTTCGGGCGGCGCGCCTGTCGGCACCCCGGACCACCTGGAACAACGCGCGCGTAAGCCACAGCCGGATCGGCGCGTTCGAGATCGTCGACGCGCGGCTGCGATCGGTGGTCTTCGAGGAGTGCAAGCTCGGGCTCGTCAATCTGCGGGGGAGCACCGTGCGCGACGTCGAGTTCCGTGGCTGCGTGATCGACGAACTCGATCTCGGTGCGGCATCGGCGACCCGGGTGCGGTTCACCGACAGCGAGGTCACCACACTCGACGTCCACCGTGCGACCCTCGCCGAGGTGGATCTGCGCGGGCTGCGCGTCGCGTCGATCCGCCATCTCGACGGGCTGCGTGGCGCGACGATCAGTGCCGAGCAGGCGATCGCCCTGGCCGGTGATCTCGCGGCGCACCTGGGTGTGGCGGTGGACTGACCGGTGCGCACCGGGGTTCTCCCCGGGCACGCTTATCGTCACCCGAGGTCGTAGGTTACCACCAGTGGCGCGTGATCGGAGAGGCGCCGATCGGCCGTCGCCTCCTTGTCGACGGTCACCGTGGCCGCGCGGGTGGCCAGCGCGGGTGTGGCGAGTTGATGATCGACCCGCCACCCGACGTCCTTGGCGAAGGACTCACCCGCCCAACTCCACCAGGTGAGCGGTCCCGGCCGATCGCCGTGCACCCGGCGGACCACGTCGACGAGGCGTCGCGCGCCGAGCAGCGAGTCGAACCATGCGCGGTCCTCGGGTAGGAAGCCGTCCATCTTCCGTGCCGGTCGCCAGTTGGTGACGTCGTGGTTGGTGTGGGCCACATTCAGGTCGCCGAGCAGCAGGAACTGCCGGCCCGAACGCAGTGCGGCGCGGCGGTTCCGGTCGAGCTCGCGTGCGAACGCCGACAGGAACCGTTGCTTGCGTGCGTGTTTGGCGCCGCCGTCGGGCTCGTCCCGCTGGGAGCCGGGACGTTGCAACTCGGCGGGCAGCCCGCCCTTGGGGAGATAGAGGCACGCGACGGTGAGCGGGTGATCGGCCAGATCGACCTCGAGATAGCGGCCCTCACGGGCGAACTCGCCGAGCCCGCGGGCCCTGGGTGGGTGCGTCGACCACGTACGTACCGCAGCCGGTGGCATGCGGCTGAGTATCGCCACCCCGTTGCGGCCGGGAATCGATCCGACGTCGACGGCGGCGGTATAGCCCGGGAACTCACCGATCTCCGCTGCCGGACAGCGCAGTTCCTGGAGACCGACGATCTCCGGGGAGCGGTGGGCGAGCCAGTCGTCGAAGCCGCGTCGCCGCGCTGCCCGGATACCGTTGACGTTGAATGAGACGGCGGTGAACGGACCCATGGTCACCCACTGTGCCGTATCGGGTTGTCGGCCGGCTCACCCGTTCTCGCCGGCGCGTTGATCGACGGCCGGCACAAGCTGTTCGATCGTTCGCCGAAGGTGGTTGCGACTGGGGATGTCCGTGCACAGATCGTGCGCGAGCGTGAGCGCCTTTCGTGCGTCCTCGACCCGGCCCACCTCGCCCAGCAGGGCGCCCCGTGCCGCGTGAAACGCCTGGAACGAGCCGATGGTCGGGTGGATCCGCGGGAGATTGTCGAGAAAGGCGAGTCCGGTCGGCGGGTCCGTCGCGCGGGCGATGGCGACGGCGCGGGCCACGTGGGCGCCCATGCTCGGTGACCGGCCGACGAGTGCGTCGTAGAGGCCGGTGATCACTGGCCAGGGGGTTTCGCCGTCGACCGCGCGCGAGGCGTGGGCGGACTGGATGGCCGCCTGCAGTTCATAGGGGCCGGGATCGTCGGCCCGGGGACGGTCGAGCCCGTCGTGGAGGATCTGATTGCCGCGGGCGATGAGATGCCGGTCCCAGGTCGAGGGATCCTGCTCGGCGAGCGGGACGAGGACACCGTCGGCGATGCGTGCGGCGGCGCGCGAGTGCAGGAACAGCAGCAGGGCGGCGAGCCCACGGACCTCGTGGTTGCCGGGGCATTCCCGCAGCAGGAGCTGGCTGGCGTGCACGGCCTCCTCGACGACGAGCTCGGTGGCCTCCGGCGGCGCGATGCGGAGCCAGTCGACGGAGTACGCGCCGTAGATCGCGTCGAGCACGGCCTGGATGCGGTCACCGTCGATCCACTCGGGGATCTCGAACGACGCGCGGTTCACGCGGAGCTTCTGCTTGGCCCGCACGAGCCGCTTCGCGAGGGTGGCGAGGGGCAGGGCGAAGGCCGTTGCGATGTCGGCGGTGCGCACACCGAGGGCAACCTGCAGGATCAACGGCGCGTGCACGCCCCGGTCGAGTGCGGGATGTGCGCACGCGAACAACAGCGCCAGGGTGTCGTCGGTGGTGGGGAGCTCGGGCTCGAGGCTGCTGCCGAGGACCTTGTCGGCGACGAGACCGAAGATGCGCAGAACCGGGTTGTGCCCGGCGTCGAGGCGCGCGCTCCAAGTGACGTGGGTATTGCCGGTGGTATCGGCGCTCAGGCCGATGGACTGGCGTGAGGTGCCCATCATGGGCATGTCGATGTCGAAATCGACGCCGTCGGGGCGCACTGCGGCGACTGTCTGAGTGCCCTTGCCGCCCTTGCCGGCGAAGGCGAACCCGGCACCGACCCCGGACGCCGGCCCGAACGGGGTGATGGCGAGATTCGGGTCTGCGGTGCGGTACGGGTTGATCGCCGCGTAGCCGGCCGTCGAACTCACCAGCGCGATGATCTCGTCGGGACTGCCCGCGACCGTTCCGTCGCGGGTGATCGTCGTGAAGCGGCCCATGATCGTCTCCATTGTTCGGTGGCCCCTGATCGGAGCCATCTACCTGGAGGACGAACGTGGGGGAGCGCCGAGGACAGGGGTGAGGAAAGGGATCGTCGGGACGTGGGTTCCGCATGAGCTGCCGGCGATCACTGGACGCAGCACTGTCCGCCGGCCCGGTGGTCGACGGTTCGTCAGCACCGCGGCAATTGCCGATGGCGGGCTCGGCGTTGCGGCCACAAGGATCCGCACCGGGGGCATCGCCGGCCCGCCACCCGGGTCATTTCTTCGACGCCCGCCAGCCCCGCTCGAACGGCAGCCGCCACGCGTGGGGTGCGATGAGCTGGTGGATCTGGTTGGGGCCCCACGAGCCGGGTGCGTAGGGCTTGACCGGAGGCGGATCCGACATCAGCGGAAGCGAACGCTCCCACAGGGATTCGATGCCGTCGGCGGTCGTGAACAGGGTGTGATCGCCCGCCATCGCGTCGAGAATGAGGCGCTCGTAGGCCTCGAGCACCTCGTCGGCGCGGTTGGTGTCGTTTGTGGAGAACTGCATCGACAACTTGTCCAGCCGCATCCCGGGACCGGGCCGTTTCCCGTAGAAGGACAACGACACCCGGGATTCGTCCGCCAGATCGAAGGTCAGATGGTCGGGCCCCTGGGTGCCGATGCCCGAGCCCGCGGGGAACATCGACTTGGGGGCCTCGTTGAACGCGATCGAGATGATCCGCTGGCCTTGGGCCATCCGCTTGCCGGTCCGCAGGTAGAACGGCACGCCTGCCCACCGCCAGTTGTCGATGTACGCGCGCAGGGCGATGAAGGTCTCGGTGTCGGACTCGTGATGTACCCCGGGCTCGTCGCGGTAGCCGAGGTACTGTCCGCGGACCACATCCTCGGGCATGATGGGCGTCAACGAGCGGAAGACCTTGTTCTTCTCCTCGGAGATTGCCATCGATTCCAGTGCGGTCGGTGGTTCCATGGCCACGAAGGCCATCACCTGGAACAGGTGGGTGACCACCATGTCCTTGTAGGCGCCAGTGGGTTCGTAAAACGCTGCGCGGGCGTCGAGACCGAGGGACTCCGGGATGTCGATCTGGATGTGCCCGATGAAGTTTCGATTCCAGATGGGCTCGAACAACCCGTTGGCGAATCGGAGCGCGAGAATGTTTTGCGCGGCCTCCTTGCCCAGGAAGTGGTCGATCCGGAAGATCTGATCCTCGGTGAAGGTCTCGTGGAGGAAATCGTTGAGAGCGATCGCCGACTGCAGGTCCTCGCCGAAGGGCTTCTCCATGATGACCCGGGAGCGGTCGATGAGATCGGCCTGCCGCAGAACGTCGATCACCGTGGGCGCGGCTTTCGGCGGCACACTGAGATAGTGCAGGCGGCGCACACCCTCACCGAGTTCCGCCTCGCATTCGGCGACCTTTGCCGTCAGTGCGGCCGGGCCCGCCGATGATGGGACGTAATGCAGTCGGGGTGCGAACGTTGCCCATTGCTCGGCGGTGAGCTTGCGGGCGCCGACTGCTTCGATGGACTGCTTGGCGAAGTCCCGGAACTCGTCCTCGGTCATGTCGTCGAGGCCCGTGCCTACCACCTGCATGTCGGCACTCAGGTCGGAGACGACCAGATATCCGAGGCCGCACAGCAACTTTCGGCGGGAGAGGTCGCCGGTTGCGCCGAAGAGGACGACGACATGAGGGCTGTGGGCGTACTCGCGTCGGCGGGCGCGCGCGCCCGGACTCGGATACGCGATGGTCTGGGCTTGTGTGTCAGGGCGGTCGACAGCGCTGGATTCCATGGGGAGATGCTGCCATGAAATCCGGGACTTCGTGATGCGACCGCGATGTCAATGGGCTCGACGGCCGGATCGTGCGCCGGAGCGGACCTACCCCAGCAGATCGGCGTCGGCCAGCGCGCCTTCGATCGCCCGGCAGACCTTGCGGAACTCGCGGGAGGCCCGCATCGCAAGGAGCGCACCCATGTTCACCAGGAAACCGACGGCGCCGTGGGTTTCCTTGCTCAGGACGAGCGAGCTGCCGTCCACGCGTAGGCCGAGCCGCAGCTTCGACGCGCGCCGCCGGCGGATCGGCTTGCCACCTTGGTGGGCGAGAGCCGAGGTCGGGCCCGTGCCCTCCCAGAGGTACCTGCGTCCTTCGACGGCCGATCGAGCAACCGCGAGAACGGATTCCGGGGTGGCTGCGGGGCCGAGTCCGATTGCCTTCTGTGCCACATCTCCTCCTGGGTGAGCGTGCTCGTCGAGGAGTCTAGGAGACTACACCTGTCAGCGATGCTCATCGAGCCCGTCGAACGGCTGGTCGATCGGTTCGACGAACGCCGGAGCGATCCCGTTGGAGCTGCTGAAGCGGGTGCAGGATCGCATCACGGCATCGTTGGAATCCATCGGGGAGTTGAAGTGCTACGTCGCTGACACGATGGCGGGCATGCACCTCGCGGTGGCGCTCGGCGCCCGGTGCCACCAGGTGAAGACGGGCGAAGGCCAGCTGGTGGTGATGCCCATGGCTGATGCGATGGTCTCGGCCAACGCCCTCGGGCATCCCGCCGGTGAGGTCTTTTGTGCCGGCCGAGGGACCGGTCGGCAACGCGCTGAGCTTTGAGAGCACCCATTGTGTCTTCACCACCACAGACGGCAGAGCGGTCGTCGATCACCCCGGGCAAGAGCACCGACGAGGTGCCGGCCAACCTCAGCAGTGTCACCGACAACGCCTGACCCAGAAGGGATAGCGATATGGATCTCGAATTGACAACGGCGGAACGCAAGCTCCGCGACGGCTTGCGAGAGGTCTTCCTCGGGGAGGTGCCCGCGGACATTCGGCGTCGAGCAACCTTCGGTGAGGCGACTCACGACGACGTGGTCACCACCTAGAAGAGTCTGAACAAGCACGGTTTGGCCACTGTGGCCCGGAGCCGCTGATCGACTGCGCATACCTGCCCACCTGGCCCCTGACCGAGGCGGGCACGGGCGAGCAGCAGGCGTCCTGGCTGCCGCGCATCGCCTCGGGAGAGGCGCTGGTCACGATGGCGCACGCCGAGCCAGGGCGGGCCTGGGATGTGCCGCCGGAGCTGGTTGCCACGACAGGACCCGGGAGGCCCCGCGATCCGTCGCGCCTACGCCAACGCGGGTATCGCGCTGGCGGCAGAGGCCGTCGGACTGATGCAGAACGCTCTGGGCCCCACGACGGACTACCTCACGACGCGCAAGCAGTTCGGCGTCACCCTGCTGCGGTTCCAGGCGCTGGTGCACTGGGCCGCCGGGCACCCACCCCCAGAGACGCCGGCCCCGACCCCGCAGCAACGCAGGTCCGGGCCGGTCGTCGATCGTCTCACTCCCCGAGCAGCTCGGCTCGACTGCGCGTGATCGCCGATTCCTCGGCGCCGAGATCGAGCCCGCGCGTGAGCAGGTAGTACACGCAACCGGCGACGGCGAGTCCGACGACGAACGAGATGTCGGCACCGTCGAGCGCCTTGGCGACCGGGCTCTCGTAGAAGCTCAGGTTCATGAACGGGATCATGGAGACGATGCCGATGCAGTACGACAGCAGGCCACGGACGCCCCATCGGCCATAGACCCCGTTCGGTCGGGTGATGTCGGTGATTGCGTAGTGGCCGTGGCGAACGAAGTAGAAGTCGACCAGATTCACGGCAGTCCACGGAATCAGGAAATACAGCATCAGGTTGACGAAGTTCTGGAACGACGCAATGTAGCTGTCCGGCAGTGACAGCGCGACGATGAAGGCGATGACGGAGGTGGCCGAGATCCCCATGACGCGCAAACGCAGTGTGGGCTTGACCGGACGGAATCCGTCGATCGCGCTCGCCGCGGTCAGCATCGAACCATAGGCGTTGACCGACATGATGGTGATCAGGGCCACCGACGAAGCGATGACGGCGATCGTACCGAAGCCCGGGAACAGCGAATTGCCCAGCGCCCGGATGACACCGACGGCATCCTCGCCCGGCATCGACGAGGCCAACACCGCCCCGAGCGACATCAGCCACACCGAGGATCCGGCGGCACCCAGGTAGGTCCACCAGATGACGTGCTTGCCCGGCGTGTTCTCCGGCAGATACCGCGAGTAATCCGAGACGTACACCGAGTACGAGATCTGATAGCCGGCCGCGAGTGCGAACTGCACCAGGAAAACGGAGAACGTGAAGTGGCCGCCGCCGTCGATGGCGCTTCCCATGTCGACGTGGAACACCGCGTAGACGGTCAGGATCGCAAATACGACGATCAAGATGTAGGTGAGCCAGCGCTGAACGGTCATCATCAGGTCGAAGCCGACAATCGCCAATACCACCGACGCGGCGATCAGCCCGCCATACATCACGGCCTTGGGAATGTGGTGGTCGGGGTCGAGGCCGTTCGTGGCCAGGACCGCGTTGAAGACGTTGAATCCGATATAGACGAAGATCACGGCCAGGAAAGGCAGCAGTGCGCCCCGCGAGCCGAACTGGGCTCGCGACTGGATCATCTGGGCCAACCCCATGGTCGGGCCCTGGTTCGCGTGGAAGCACATGAACAGGGTTCCGAAGCACGCGCCCAGAACCGCCGACAGTATCGACCATCCCACGGAAAGGCCCAGACTGGGCCCGGTGAATCCAGTGAGCATCGTCGTCAGCACAAAGTTGCCGGTGAACCAGAACGGGGCTTGATGCCAGACGACACCACGCCGTTCGGTGAGTGGAATCCAGTCGATCGACCGGGTTTCGACGGCCATGTGAACCTCCTGCTTGGTGGGGCCGCTGGGACAGTTAGGGGTGGTATAGGTCCGGTCGGCGATCAGCCATGACATCGCTGTACTCGGCGATCCGCTTGTCGCGACTGTCGGCGAGGTCGATATCGGCCGACAGGATTGTCTCGCCCGGCACCGCGGCGTCGGCGAGGGCTTTCGGCCAGCCGTCGGCATCGACAATCACCGAGGCCGAGGTCCACCCGACGCCTCGCTCGGTGCCCGTACGGTCACACACCGCGATGGCGACGCGGTTCATCGCGGCCTGTGCCTGAACCCGCACGACCTCGCCCGGGCGTTCTCCCGGCGGCCGGCGACCGGCCGGCCAATTCACCGGTGCGCAGATCAGATCGGCGCCCTCGAGGGCCGGGATGCGCACCCACTCCGGGAATTCCAGGTCATAGCAGATCATGGCCGCGATCCGCCCGATCGGTGTGTCGACGACGGGAGGCGGCGCAGATCCGGCGGCAAAGATCAATCGTTCGCGGTCCCACAGGTGCACCTTGCGATAGACGACGGGATCGTTTCCCGGCACCAGAATGAGGGCGCTGATGAATGGCTTGCCGGCGCCGCCCGATTCGCAGAATCCGGCAACGACGACAACCCCGAGATGATTGGACGCGTCACGCCAGGGTGCCAGCTCCGGACCGCCCGGGGAGACGGCCGCCGCGGCGGCCTCGGCCGTGTTCTCGAAGACGTACCCCGACGACGCGAGCTCGGGCAGCACGACGACGCGCGCGCCCCGCTCGGCCGCCTGCTCGATCAGTGTGCGACCGTGGGCAATGTTTTCTCCGACCGCACCGATCTTCGGGGCAAACTGGCAGCTGGCCACAATCGTCACGGCAATACTCCTCGCGTCGGCGATGGCGTGTTCGCTCAGAGGGTAAGTTGGCGACACCGCATCGGCAGCGCTCATTTGACCGTCCATGTGGCGTGGCTGCCGAAATGTCATCGAGTTCGGACAATCGAGCACCGATATGCGGGCAGCGGGGTTGTTTTTCTGCTGAATTGAAAACGCATGAGGACAGAACGAAAGAGGGGTGATGACGATCACATCGAACGATCGGCGGCCGGCCAGCCAACGCCAGGTGAGCAATCGGATACTGGCTGAATTGAGAAAGGACGGTCGCGCGAACTACACCGTGGTCGCCAAGAGGCTCGGGATCCCCCGACAGGTGGTCACCGCGACGGTCGAGCGCGCCGTCGCGGCCGACAGACTTCGGCTGACGGTCTCGGTGAGCCCGGACCTGATGGGGATCGAGCGTTTCGCCTACGCGCAGATCCTCATCGACCGGACGGTTGCGGCGGTGCGTAACGCGCTCGTCGCCATGCCCGAGACGACCTTCGTCGCTGACATGGCGGGCCAGTTCCCGCTCGAGGCCGAGCTCCGGGTGCGCAGCGACCCGGGTATGCGCGCCACGCTCGATCGCATCGCGAGTCTCCCGAATGTCCGCGCGGTCCAGACAACGGTGTACGAGAGCATCGAGGCGAACCACTATTCACCGTTGTCCACCCGACGCTGCGGGATTCGGATCGATGACCTTGACCGGACCCTCATCCGCCTGCTGGGACAGAATTGCCGCGCGCCGTATCGTGAGCTCGCGGACTCCACGGGCCTGTCGCCGAGCGGTGCCCGGGTGCGGACCGAACGTCTGTTCCGCACCGGAGCGATACGGGCGATTGCCGTGCCGGTGCGTGCATCGCTCTCGGAGACGACGTCCTTCCGGGTCGGCGTTCGATCGGCAGGCAAGACGGCGGACACCCTTGCCGCGCTGCGTGTCTTTGACCCGGAGTTCCTCGCGGTCACCATCGGGCAATACGACTTCATCGCAACGGTCACCGCCGACTCGGCTGACGCCGCCATCGACATCACCGACGAGATCCGCGAACTCGACGAGGTGGCCAGCATCGACATCGCCGCCGACCTGCGGATCGTGAAAGAACGCTACGTCGTCGACGACTGGCTCGCGGTGACACCCCGCTCCGCGGCCTCGCGCGGTCACTGATCTGTCGTGGTCGACGGGCCGACGCCGTCCCTCCGCATGTCGACCGGCGAGTGGGGGAAAGCTGCCGGGAGTGACCGAGCGCGGTGCTCGGCGTCGCACCGCCGCACAAACCGCCAGGAAAAGCAGAACGGCCCCGGCATCGAGATGCCGAGGCCGGACTTCGGGGTGAGTGACGGGACTCGAACCCGCGACAGCCAGGATCACAACCTGGTGCTCTACCAACTGAACTACACTCACCATCGGCGTCGGGAACCCGGGCGGATGCGCCGGATGCCAGAGCCAGGTTCATACTTTAACCAACAGAGGGCGGAAAGCGCCAATCGCTGTGTGACCTGCGAATTCAGGCGGGTCCAAGATCGGCGACGATGGCGGCCAGGGCGTCGGCGTCGGGTCCGGGGGCATCGACGAAGGCCGCGGCCCGGTAGTACTTGAGCTCCCGGATCGACTCGCGGATGTCGGCGAGGGCGCGGTGGGCCAGCCCCTTCTCGGGCTGGCCGAAGTAGATCTTCGGGTACCAGCGCCGGCACAGCTCCTTGATGGAGCTGACGTCGACCATCCGGTAGTGCAGAAAGGAATCGAGCGCGGGCATGTCCCGGGCGATGAATCCGCGGTCGGTGGCGATCGAGTTCCCGGCCAGCGGCACCGCACCCGGACCTGTGATCTGGGTACGGAGATAGTCGAGGACGAGTTTCTCGGCCTGGGCGAGGGTGACCGTGGAGGCGCGGACCTCCTCGGTGAGGCCGGAGTTCGCGTGCATCTTCACGACTACCTCGGGCATCGCGGCGAGCGCGGCGTCGTCGGCGTGGATGACGACATCGACGCCGTCGCCGAGGATGTTGAGATCGCCGTCGGTGACCAGGGCCGCGATCTCGATCAGCTTGTCCGTGCCGAGGTCGAGGCCGGTCATCTCGCAGTCGATCCACACCAGTTTGTCCTGCACGCGCTCAACCTTAGTCACACCTACCGGGCAGTAGCGACGAATGATGGAGACTATGGTGAACCACGGGCTGTGACTGTCCCGTCACGGCATGCTCCCCGACGAGAGGACACGCTCCGGTGACCGAACCCGCCCAGGCCGCTGCGACCATCGCGGCCGGATACGCCTTCTCCTCGACCGCACTCGAACTCGGCACGGTCTCGGTGGACGGACAGGTGACCGCCGACGCCAAGGTCCGTATCCCGTTGTCGATGATGAACCGGCATGGACTCGTCGCCGGCGCCACCGGCACCGGCAAGACCAAGACGTTGCAACTGATCGCCGAGCAGCTCTCCGGCAACGGGGTGCCGGTCATCATGGCCGACATCAAGGGCGATCTCTCCGGTCTCCGCAATCCCGGCGAGAGCAATGACCGGATCACCGCGCGCGCCGCCCAAACCGGCGACGACTGGGCTGCCACTGCCTACCCGGTGGAGTTCGTCTCGCTCGGCGACAAGGGCATCGGCGTGCCGATCCGCGCCACCATCACCTCCTTCGGTCCGATTCTGCTGGCGAAGGTGCTCGGCCTCAACGAGACCCAGGAGTCGGTGCTCGGCCTGATCTTTCACTGGGCAGATCAGAAGGGGCTGCCCCTCCTCGACCTCAAGGATCTGCGGTCGGTGATCGCCTATCTGACCAGTGACGAGGGCAAGCCGGAACTCAAGGCCATCGGCGGGGTGTCCACGCAGACCGCGGGCGTGATCCTGCGGGCGCTGACCAACCTCGCCGCCGCCGGCGGCGACACCTTCTTCGGCGAACCCGAGATCGAGCCCGCCGACCTCCTGCGCGTCGGCGCCGACGGCCGCGGCATCGTCACACTGTTCGAGCTCGGTGACCAGGCTGCCCGCCCGGCCCTGTTCTCGACCTTCCTGATGTGGATCCTGGCCGATCTCTTCGAATTCCTGCCCGAGGTCGGCGACCTCGACAAACCCAAGCTCGTCTTCATCTTCGACGAGTCGCATCTGCTGTTCGACGGGGCGTCGAAGGCGTTCAAGGATCAGGTCGTGCAGACGGTCAAGCTGATCCGTTCCAAGGGTGTCGGCGTGTTCTTCTGCTCGCAGTTGCCCACTGATATCCCCAACGAGGTGCTCTCGCAGCTCGGCGCACGCATCCAGCACGCCCTGCGCGCCTTCACCCCCGACGATCAGAAAGCCCTGACCAAGACGGTCAAGACCTACCCGATCTCCGACGTCTACAAACTCGATCAGGCGCTCACCTCACTCGGCACCGGCGAGGCGATCGTGACGGTCCTCTCCGAACGCGGCGCGCCGACCCCCGTCGCATGGACGGTCATCCGGGCGCCCCGCTCGTCGATGCAGGCCGTCGGCAGTGCGGGGATCACCGCCGCGGCCAAGGCGTCGCCGCTGTACGCCAAGTACGGCCAGGCGATCGACCGGGAATCGGCCTACGAGAAGCTCGCCGCGAAGGCCCTCGCACCGGGGGAGTCACCCGACGCGCCGGCTCCCGTCCCGGCCCCGGCACCCAAGCGGGCACCAGCGCCGAAGCGGGCCCCGGCGCCCAAACCGGCGAAGGAAGAGCCAAGCATGATCACCGAGGTGCTCACGAGCAAGCCGATGCAGAGCTTCCTGCGGTCGGCGGCCACGGCCGCCGGTCGCGAATTCTCGCGGGCGATCTTCGGGACCGGCCGCCGACGCCGGTAGTCCGCCTCACGCATCGCCGAGCTTGCGGTAGAAGCGTCCGACGATCGGTGCGAGCACCGCGCGCGGGCCGTAGCCACCGGCCACCGACATGCCCTTGGACAGGACACCCGGAACCACTCGCATCTTGTTGTGCGCCAGCGCATCCAGGCTCATCTCGGCAACCTGGGCCGAATCGTGCCAGAGGAAATCGGGCACCACTTTGTCGACGACGGACGCCTCGTCGGGTGTCGGGGTGTGGGTGCGCACGGGCCCGGGGGCGAGCAGGGTGACGTGCACGCCGTGTCCGGCGACCTCACCGCGCAACGATTCGCTGAAGGTGTTCACGAACGCCTTGGTCGCGGCATAGGTGGCGTTGTTGGGGATCGGCATGTTCCCGGCCGCCGACCCGACCATCAAGATGCCGCCCGAACCCCGTCGCACCATCTGCGGCAGCACCGCCAGGGTCAGGTCGTGGACGGCGGTGACGTTGAGGCGGACCTGGGCGCGCTCGTAGCCGGCGTCGAGATCAGCGACCGGACCGAACGTCGCTATTCCCGCGTTGTTGGCCAGGATCGAGATCTCCCGGTCGGCGAACTCGGCCGCGAGCACCGTGACATGAGAGGGCTCGGACAGATCCACGGGCCGGACTTCGACGGTCACGCCATGAGCCGAATGAAGCTCCTGCGCAAGATCTTCGAGAATGTCGCCGCGCCGGGCGACGACGATCAGCGAGTGCCCGCGCCGGGCGAGGACCCGGGCCAGGGCCATCCCGATCCCCGAGGAGGCCCCGGTGACGACGGCACGAGCGGACGCGGACGGTGACGGCACTGGCATGGTCTGAGAGGATAGCGGTGATGAGCGACGGGCCCGGCGGCGAGGCGGTTGTTCGCCCTGTCCGCACCGCAGGAGATGGCCGGACGGTGGTCCCTGCTTGCTCCGCGCCCGCTATGGCGGCATCTGATCGATCGTCGCCCGCGTGAACTCGATCGCCTTCTCACAGAGTTGGGCGATGGGCGGGGGATCGGTGAAAATTGTTGCGGTTGTGATGACGACCGCGTTGCCAGACTCGACGATCGTCGAGCAGCTATCGCGGAAGTCCCCGTATCCGAGCGCTGCCGTTCGGCCGCCTACGGTGACATCGGGTTGGAAGTCATAAGTTGTGGCGTACTTCCGTTTGTAGTGCGCAAGGCCGGGGCTGTTCCCAACCATCTGCGATACACCCGCGTCATTCCTGCCGCTGCTCTCTCGATACTCCCAATCGCAACCGCGGACCGTCTGGTGATTGGCACTCGCGGCATCTGT
>JASGFO010000024.1:0-27821 GCA_047605505.1 Gordonia sp. (in: high G+C Gram-positive bacteria)
CGCGTACGCCATCGGGGTCAGCAGCCCGGAGAGATTCGCCATCAACTGCGGATCCTGCGCCCCGAGTGAGAGCCGACGTCGCCGCATCCGATCCATCTCATCGGTGAGTTGCCCGTCGGGGTCAAGGTGCACGAGCAACCGCACCCCGATCTGGGTGATATCAGCGGGATCGAACTCGCAGGCCTTCTCCCCGAGAGTCCGTTCGGCCGCGACTTTCTTGTCATGCTCGACGGCCGCGGGTATCCGCCGCAATGCATCCAATACGACGTCGACATGTCGCGGCCCGACATCGCCGCGCAGCGCAGCAGCTGCGAGGGTGGGGCAGTCGGGTTCTTTGCGTTCCCCGGTCATCGAGGTGAACTCCCCGAGTGCGGCGATGCGTCGTTGCCGCAACTTGGGGTCGGTGACCCGCAGATGCTTCACCAGGAACCAGTGCAGCGACCGATACCCGGCCTTACGGAACAGTTCTCGATCCGAGACCTCGACGATCGGTTGTGTCGCCACGGCTTCCACTCGACGATTCGCCCGCTCGATCGACTGGGTCAGCGCAATGACTTCGGCGTCGGAGTTCCGGCACAGGTCGCCGTCGCCGATGGCAGCGGTCATCCGATCCAGCACGGCGTGCAGTTCGGCGACAAGTCCCGGCAGCATCGCAACCGACCCGTCCAATGGTGTCGCATCAACCGTCATGTGAATCCCCCTTTGCAACGATAAGTACTGATGTACGTCGCTGATACATTCGAATCTACTGGATGGAACCTCTCTGCGCAACCCTAACCTCGACTTTTTCGTCAACCCGACGTGAGAACCGCGGGCCAGCGCGGTCGCGAAGTTCCAACGACCACCCCTCGCACCACCACCCAATGCCAGATACCATCCACGATGGATGGTATCCAGAGTGGATGGTAGGTGAGGGTGACTCCGGCAATGCTGACGCTTCTCGTTGCGCTGAGCGACGGTGAGCAGCATGGCTATGCCTTGGCCGGTCGCGTCGCCGAACTGACGGCGCAGGGCGTCCGGCTGGGGCCTGGCACCCTGTATCGGACGCTGCAGCGATTGCGCGTCGACGGGCTCATCGTCGAGGTCGGTGCCGATCCCGACGCCCAACGCGCGGATCGTCGGGCAGAGCGGAGACGCCGCTGTGCGATCACCGAGGCGGGGAGCGCCGCCGCGGCCCGAGAACTCGGGCACCTGCACGCCCTGGTGACATCCGAGCCGGCGCGCCGGCTCCTCGATCACGCTCGAGCGAACAGGGATGACGATGGGCAATGACTGATGGACAATGACGAATACCGAGGAATCACACCGCAGTTGACCGTGCCGTCAACCGACGTCGCCGTCGAGTTCTACAGCCGACCACGAGGCGCGCGCCGACGAGTGGAGCGAGGGGAACCGAGGATGAGGCACACGTTCAGGACGCAAATCGAGCTGGGCGGGAAGACCGCCACCGGTTTTCGGGTTCCCGCGCCGGCCGTCGAGGCCATCGGCGACGGCAAGCGACCCAAGGTCCTGGTAACCATCAACGATCACACCTACCGCAGCACGGTCGCTGTCTATTCGGGGGAGTACATGCTCCCGCTCAACGCCGGGAACCGGCATGCGGCCGGTGTCGAGGCGGGGGAGACCGTCGAGGTCACCATCGAACACGACTCCGCCGAGCGCACCGTCGACATCCCCGCCGAGCTCGCCGCGGCATTCGCGGCGCATCCGCACGCGCGGGCAGCCTTCGATGCCCTCTCCTACAGCAAACAGCGCGAGCGAGCGCAGAGTGTCGCATCGGCCAAGCGACCGGAGACGCGCGAGCGCCGGGTGGCCGCGATCATCGACGAGTTGACCGGCGCGCGCTGAAGTCGTGCGGCGCCTGCCCGGACCTCCGGCGCGGTCAGAGGCGGATATGCCGGACGGCGACGGCTGCCCGCCGCAGTTGATAGCGGGCGCGGTGGAGACGGGGATGCGCCAGCGGGAGTTCGGCGTCGGCGGCGATGTGCTCGACGACGTCGTCGATGCTCCGTCTCTCGGTCGGGACGTGGGTGGCGAAGCGCTCACTGCGCAGCGCGGCGACGCAGTGGTCGGTCTGCCGCATCGCCCACGTCTCGCGAACACCGGCAAGGCGGCCGACGGCATATCCGATTCGTGCTTTCAGACGGTTGTGGATGACCTCGGTCGGCGCCGTCAGCGCGTAGTGGCGCACGTCGATGCCCGCGGCGATCAGACCGCCGACGATCTCATCGAAGTAGTCGAGGTTGACCAGCGTCATCGGGACGATCACCGGGCAATCGCTCGCGCGCTCGGCTTGGGTGAGTGTCGCGACGATCCCGGTTCGCCATTGCGGCCGGTCCTGGAAGTCGCCGCGTTCGCCGGGCGGCAGCATCTTGTGGATCGCGAAGCCGAGGAGTTCCGGATCGGCGACGTGCGAAGCCGCAAGCCGCCGGTGGAGTTCGTGGGCGGTCTGTGTCTTCCCGACTCCGAACGCGCCGTTGATCCAGATCAGCATGGGATCGACGCTACCGACGGATCCGCGGGATCCGGCTCAACCGGACCGTGGCGCAGACCCCTGGTCTGTCACGCCTGCAGCAGATCGCGGATATCGTTGAGACGCCGCCCCATCGCCTTCGTCGAGAATGATGAACGCCAGCCGGTCGACGCTGAGAAGGGACATCAGATGAGAGAGATCCACCTGACCCGAACGATTCCGGCCCCCATCGATGACGTCTTCGACGCGTTTACCGACCATGAACGGCTCGCCGACCTGCCGATGGTGATCTCGGCGAGGCTGATCAGGCACGGTGACACCGAAAAGAACGGGCTCGGCGCGATCCGCGAGGTCAACGGTGGCGTGGTCTGGCTGCGCGAGGAGATCACCGGCTGGCAGCGCCCCACCGTGATGGAGTACCGGATCCGCAAGGCACGTCCCGAGGTGCAGCATGAACTCGGCCGCGTCGAATTCACCGAGGTGCCCGGCGGCACCCACATCGACTGGATCTCGCGTTTCGGCCTGAATGTTCCGATCATGAATGGTGTTGTGGAGGTGATCTTCGGTGCCACGTTCGGACAGATCTTCACGCTCATCCTCGCGCAGGTCAGCAAGCGCGCGGTCGCGGCTCGGCGTGGGTGAGCGCCCCCGGACAGTACGCTGAACCGGTGGCCGACGACGACGCTGCGCGCGAGCGCCCCGAGTCCACCGACTCCACGCAGGAGGCCGTGCGGACCGTCTCCGTCGACGTGGGCATCTCCGCCGGTGTCGCTGTCCTGTACCTGCTGCTCCGACTCCTCGCCATCTCGGACTGGGACTGGCGTACCGCCGCCGACGTCGCCGACACCGTCGACTTCGACGATGCGATCTCGATCGTCTTCGGCACGTTGTTCGCCTGGCCCACGCTGACCGGCATCATGCTCATGCTGCTGTTGCCGATGATCGTGACACGGGTGCTGATCTCGGCGCAGACTGTGCCGCGGCAATGGCATCTGTCGACACTGATGTTTGTCGCCGCGGTGGGTGCGGCCACCGTGGCGCTGATCCTCACCTTCGGGGAATGGTGGGTGCTGATCGGCGCAGTGGCGCTGTCGGCGGTTCTGGTCGCCGCGGTGCTGAGCCGCCGGCGACATCATGTCTTGCGAGCGGTGGTCGGCCGGACCGGGCTGATCGCCTTGCTCGCGAGCCTCGTGTTGTCGGTGGTCGTGGACACACCCTGGATGTCGCGGGAGGAGATCACCACCACCCACGGCGTCGTCGACGGCTACGTCCTCGAGGTGGAGCCGGGCTTTCTCAAGGTCCTCACCCACGACGGGCGCGAGTTCCGCATCCTGCGCACCGGGGACGTGACCGCCCGCACCGTTGCCGAGTGAGCGCTCGCCGTACCGTCAACGCCCGCCGCGACCCACGGGTCAGTGTCTGCGTCCTCTCCGATGAATGGAGCGGACCGTGGGTCCAGGTCGACGGCACCGCCGACGTCCTGGACATGCCTGATGCCGAGGACGGCCTCGTCGACTACTTCCGCAGCATCAGCGGCGAGCACCCGGACTGGGCCGAGTACCGCGCGGCGATGGCCGTACAGCACAAGTCGTTGATCCGCGTCACCCCGACCCGGTGGGGACCGATCGCCACCGGCGGATTCCCGCTCGACTCGACGCGCAGGACTGACGGACGGCCCTTCCCGGACTCCGGTTTCGCCTGCTTGAATCGACTCATGCCGAATCTGGGAGAGCGCGATTCCGCGGCACTGCGTGGAGCCGAGGCGGGGTGGGCCAGCTCGGTGCACATCGTGTAGCACATGTGATACATTGGGTCATGAAAATGATCGGATTGCGGGAGCTCCGCCAGAACGCCTCAGACATCGTTCGCGACGTCGAAAGCGGCGACGAGGTGGTGATCACGGTCTCCGGCCGTCCGAGTGCCCGGTTGGTGCGGGCCGCTCCGCGCACGTGGCGTAGCTTCGATGCCATCGCCACGCTTTTCGAAGGCGCGTCCGATCCAGACTGGGATACCGATCGCGATCGTGTCGATCAGCAGGCCCGCGATCCCTGGGCTGCCGAGTGAGAGCAATCCTGGACACCAGTGTCGTGCTCGCGACCGACATGGCGCCACTCGACGGCGAGTTGGCGATCAGCGCCATCACTCTGGCGGAGATCCACTACGGCGTGCTTGTCGCGCGCACCCAGCCGATTCGTGCCGAGCGGCTGCGGCGGCTGCTCGCGCTGGAACGCACCTTCGACGCGCTGCCGATAGACGAGCCGGTCGCCGCGAGTTACGGCCGCATTGCGGCGGCGGTCGTCGATGCCGGACGCAAACCCCGCGGGCGAGTGATGGACCTGCTCATTGCTGCCACGGCGCACGCGCACAACGCATGCCTTTACACGCGTAACCCCGCCGATTTCCGCGGCCTCGACGGACTGGTGACCGTCGTCGCTGTGTGATTGAACCAGGTGGGAGTGGGAGGGTAAGCGGGGATCGCGTCGGGGCGGACGGTTGCGTGACCGATACTTCAGTCGCCGGAATGCATACTCCGCGACCAGGCACGGAATTCTGGCCCGACAGTGTCGCGCGCCGAGTCGATCTCCCTGATGATCTGCCTCATAATCGGAATCTCGGAGTTTGGTATCGAACACGCGTCGAAAGGAGTGTAATCGGCGATGTAACCGGGTCCCGCCACCCTGAATGACTCGCCGTTCTCAGGCTCAGGGCAGTCGGCCAGCAGCGGCTGCGTAAACTGGGACGATCTTTGATTCAACGCCGACGGTGTCAAGCAACATCCGGATCAAGAGCGACGCATTGAGACACTGGTGAATGCCCCGGTCCTCCGGCTTGCAGAGGTTGACCCACGTCGTCACGGCACCGGCCACATCGATCAGCGATTCACCCTGCGACTCGAGAAGCCCCGCTGACCACATTCTGGTCATTGCGTCAAATCCAGTTCGCGGTGCTTCGGTCATTCTTCGATTCTTTCACGACGAGGCAGCGAGGTCTATCGCCGGCACCGTCGAGCGTCGTGAGTGCCAGCGTGTTGCCGGACCTTCCGTCGAAGGAGTCGAGGTCGACGTGGATGCCGTCATCGAAATGTGTCATGGTGACGGCACCGATCGGTACCGAGAACCTCGCTGTCGCCGGTCTCCGGCGATGATCTCGCGCGCCGCGGGGCCTCGGATCGAGCTCGATTGCCCGGGGAATCAGCCGTAGGTCAACCCGACCAGTGCGGGGAACCGCAAGCCGAATTCAGCCCCTTACCCGGCGCCAGAGCAAAGGAGTTCAGTGGTGATCACATTTGCCGATCTCGAGGCGGCACGCACTCGGATCACGCCGTTCGTGCGGCGGACGCCGATGTTCGAGGCCGATCGCCTGGGGCAGTCCCAGGTGTGGCTCAAGGCCGAGTTCCTGCAGAGGTGCGGTGTCTTCAAGACGCGCGGTGCGTTCAACCGCCAGCTGGCTGCCCGCGAGCGCGGCAACCTCGACGCGCGCGTCGGGATCGTGGCGGCCTCGGGAGGAAACGCGGGCCTGGCGAACGCGTACGCGGCGACAACGCTCGGTGTTGCGGCCACGGTCTTCGTCCCCGAGACCGCCCCGCAGGTCAAGGTGGACCGTCTCAACGCCTACGGTGCCGTGGTGCGACAGGTCGGCACCGAATACGTCGAGGCGTTCGACGCCGCACAGGAGTTCGTGGCCCACACCGGCGCCGTGTTCTGTCACGCCTACGACCAGCCGGAGATCGCGGCCGGGGCCGGTGTGATCGGACTGGAGATCGCCGACGACCTGCCGGCCGCCGACACCGTCGTCGTCGCGGTCGGCGGAGGCGGCCTGTATGCCGGGATCGCGACGGCCGCCGCCGCCCACGGGATGACAGTCGTCGCCGTCGAGCCGGCACGGATTCCGACGCTGCACGCGGCCTTGCGGGCCGGTGCGCCGGTGGATGTCGCGGTGTCCGGGGTGGCCGCCGACTCCTTGGGGGCACGCCGGATCGGCGCCCAGGCATTCGAGGTCGCCGCGGCGACGACGCCGACAAGCGTGCTCGTCGACGACGAGGCCATCCTCACCGCCCGCGACGTGCTGTGGAACGAGTACCGGATCCCAGCAGAGAACGGGGCCGCGGCTGCCTACGCGGCGTTGGCGTCGGGCGCCTATCGGCCGGCACCGGGGGAGAAGGTCGTGGTCATCGTGTGCGGTGCGAACACCGACCCGGCAACGCTCGGAGCCTCGAGGTAGCGCCGCTACCTGTCTCGGCGGGTGTCCTCACGCCGTCGTGGTCGTCGACGGCACCGGATCCGGTGCCGATTGCGCCGTCAGGAACGCACGCCACCCCCCGAAATCGCTGATGTCGCCGGCACCGGCGAAGGCGATCTCCTCGGCCAGGAATCCGGTGACCTGGGAGCCGTCGTCGAGCTGCACGCGGCCGAGGCCCATGGGCCGCGGCAGGGCGGCCAGGAATCGCCCCAACCCGCTTGCCGGCAGCGTCCACACCTCGCCGTCGATCGACCGGCCGCCCTCGCCGACCCGGCGCAGACCCGGCTTGGGCGGGGACGTGGGCAACGCGTACAGGCGGTAGCCCGGCGCGGTCCGCACCGACTCCTTGAACCGCCCCCCGGCGGCCACCAACTGATGGTTCAGCGGCTGACCGTGCAGGTGCGCTCCGACGACGAGAAGATCGATCCGCGGATCACCGAGACGCCGGGCGATCTCGACGAGGTTCGCATCGTGGAACGCCGGCGCGGTCAACATCACCCCGAACGGCAGACCGGCGATCGTCCCCATCGGGAAGGCGAGCGCACTGTAGTCGAGAAGATTCGCGAAGTTGGTGTACCGGCCCATCCGGGCGTTCGCGCCGACCGGGTCCGCGGCCACCTCCGCGATCGACGGATGCCCGGTGGTCGTCGGCGTCAGCAGTGCGTCGAAGCCGGCCAGCGCCCGCCGTCCCGCCATGCCCAGCCGGTCCAGACGCTCCCGGTCGGCGAAGACGTCGGCGGCGCTGAAAGCGTCGCCGCCGAGGACGATCCCGGCGACCGTCGGGTCGATGGCGCCGCCGACCTGGTCCGGGCGGCCCCGGATGAAATCGCCGACCGCAGCGGTCCGCTCGGCGACGAACGCCCCGCCGTACAGCAGGGAGGCCGCCTCCAACAGTGGGGCGATGTCGACCTCGGCCACCTCGGCACCGACCGACCGGGTCTGCTCGACGGCGGTGGCAAAGGCCGCCGACCAGCCATCGGCGAGGCCGTCGAGCTGTTCGGGCAGCGGGATCGCGATCCGCGGCCGCGCACCGATGCACCGCGGTGTCACGGCATCGCGGCATCGCGGATCGACACCGTCCGGGCCGATCATCAGCTCCAGGGCGTGCCGGCACGCCGGGAGATCACGGGAGAAGACGGTCACGACATCCAGGGATCGGCAGGCCGGCACCACCCCGGTCGTCGGGACGAGCCCGACGGTCGGCTTGATCCCGACGATCCCGTTGAGGGCAGCGGGCACCCGGCCCGAGCCTGCGGTGTCGGTCCCGAGCGCGATGTCGACGAGGCTCAGTGCCACCGCAACCGCCGAGCCGGAGCTCGACCCACCGGAGATCAGCTCCGGGCGCCACGCATTGCGCACCGCCCCGTACGGGCTGCGGGTGCCGACCAGACCGGTCGCGAATTGGTCGAGGTTGGTCTTGCCGAGGATGAGCGCACCCGCCGCCCGAAGCCGCGCGACAGCGGTCGCGTCCCGGTCCGGGATATAGGCGAACGACGGACAGGCGGCCGTCGTCGGCAGTCCGGCCACATCGATGTTGTCCTTGACCGCGATGAGTATCCCGGCCAGCGGCAGCTGCTCGCCGGCCGCCACCCGTTCGTCGACCAGGGCGGCGTCGGCGGTGACATCGGCCTTGTCCCGAAGGGTCACCCAGATCTCCGGCCGGTCGACGGCCGCGATCCGCCGGTACGCCGCCGCGACGCGGTCCACGGTGCTCATCGGCCGACCTCCACCGCGGCCAGCACCTGGCCGCCGATCACCTGATCGCCCGGCTGGACGAACACCTTGGCGACCCGCCCGCTGGCCGGCGCCGACACGGGACTCTCCATCTTCATCGCCTCGAGGATCAGCATCCGATCATCCCGCTCGGCCCACTGTCCCTCGGTGGCCTCCACCTTCCACACGCTCGCCGCGAATGGCGCGGTGACCGGCACGCAGCCGTCGGGCACATCGACCGCGGCAGCAGCCGGTGCCGGCTCGTCATGGACGCGGTCGAACTCGCCGGCCGCACGCCAGCGCTCCTTCTCCTCGTCGAACGCCCGCTGTTGCCGGGTACGGAATTCCTCGATCGACGACGCCTCCCGGTCGAGGAACGTCTGATACCCGGCGAGGGAGAACTCACCGTCGACGGTGCGGAAGTCGCCGCGGCCCGCGTCGACCTCGGCACGCAGCTCGAGCAGCTCGTCCGCCGAGACCGGGTACCACTTGATCCGGTCGAACGGCCGCAGCGCCCACGGGTTCTCCGTGAACAGGCCACCGCGTCGGAACCGGTTCCAGATCTGGACGGTCCGACCGACGAACTGGTAGCCGCCCGGCCCCTCCATGCCGTAGATGCACATGTAGGCGCCGCCGATGCCGACCGAGTTCTCGGCAGTCCAGGTGCGGGCCGGATTGTACTTCGTGGTGACGAGCCGGTGCCGCGGATCGATCGGGGTGGCGACCGGCGCACCCAGATACACATCACCGAGGCCGAGCACCAGATAGTCGGCGTCGAAGACGATGCGCCGCACGTCGTCGACCGAGTCCAGGCCATTGACACGGCGGATGAACTCGATGTTCCACGGCGTCCACGGAGCGTCGTCGCGGACGCTCGACAGGTACCGCTCGATCGCCAACCGCGTCGCCGGATCGTCCCAGGACAACGGCAGATGAACCTCGCGGGACGGCACCGTCAACTCACGGGTGGCCGGCAGTTCGTCCTCGATGCGCTGCAGCTCGCCGAGCAGTTCCGAGGCGCGCAGGACCTCGGGATCGGTCTGGATCTGCAGTGACCGGATCCCGGCGGTCACATCGCGCACCGCGGACACCCCGAGCTCGCCGACCGCCTGCTCGAGGGCGTGCACCCGCATCCGCAGACCGAGGTCGAGCACATTCGGCCCGTACTCGATGAGGATGTTCGCGTCACCGTCTCGCCGATAGGTGACCGCCGGGGCCAGCTCGGTGCCGCCTGCGGTGATCGCCGGGCGCCGGGCCAGGACGCCGTCGTCGCCGTCGCCCGTGCCCGCACCGACCACCAGTGGCGCCTGGAACCGGCGTGCCGAATCCTCCCGGATCGGCACGAACCGGACCATGTCTCCCGGGCGCAGTTGGCCCACCTTCCAGAACTCGCCGCTGGCGACGACTGCCGGGCACACGAAGCCGCCGAGACTGGGGCCGTCGAGGCCGAGAATGATCGGCGTGTCCCCGGTGAAATCGAGGGCGCCGACCGCGTACGCGGTGTCGTGGATGTTGGACGGGTGCAGGCCGGCCTCGCCGCCGTCCGCGCGCGCCCAGCCCGGCTTCGGACCGCGCAGCCGGACACCCGTTCGCGAGGACTGCTTGTCCACCTCGTAGACGGCCGCGTACAGCTCGTCGATGTCGGCGCGGGTGAAGAACTCGGGGGCCGCATGCGGTCCCTCGGTGACGCCGATGACCCAGTCGTGGGTCATCGTCGGGCGCCGCCCGGCCGGGGTCGGCGCCGTCGGGGCACCCGGGGCACCGGCACCCGGGCGGAGGACATCGCCGGCAACGAGGGCGCGGCCGCCGTGACCGCCGAACCCGCCCAGCGTGAACGTCGAGCGGCTGCCCAGGTACTCGGGTACGTCGACTCCGCCGGCCACCGCGAGATAGGCGCGCAACCCGGTCGTGGTGAGACCGATCGAGACAACGCCACCGGCCGGAACCGGAATCGGCTGCCACTGCGGCACCGACCGGCCGTCGACCTGCACCGGCACGTCGGCGCCGGTGACAGCGACGACGGCATCCTGCGAGAACATCAGCCGCGGACCTGCCATGGTGATCTCCAGCGCCGGTGCGTCCGGGTCATTGCCGACGGCGAGGTTCGCCTCCCGGAACGACGCGGCGTCCATCGGCCCCGACGGCGGCACCCCCACCTTCCACAGTCCGATGCGGCCGGGCAGATCCTGCACGGTGGTCATGATGCCGGGCGCCAGGACATCGATCCGCGGCTGCGGGTCGACCGGGTCGCCGAGCGTGCCGGTGTGGTGGGTGACCGCGCGGAGATCGGCGTCGTCGCAGAGCGCACGAAGCATGCCGATGCCGGTCATGATGCCGTCGATGTGGGTCTGATCGAGGGCGGCGGCGAGCCCGTCCAGCGCACCGTCCCGATCCTCGGCGTGCACGATGATCTTCGCGAGCATCGGATCGTAGTCGGGGGTCACCTCGATGCCGGTCTCGATCCAGCCGTCCACGCGGACGCCGTCGGTGTCGGGGAGCTCGCAGCGGGTGACGATGCCCGGCGACGGGGCGAATCCACGGAGCGGATCCTCGGCGTAGACCCGCGCCTCGACGGCGTGCCCACGGGGAGTGTGGTCGGTCTCGAACAGTGTCGTGTCCAGGGCGTCGGGACCGTCGATCGCCAACTCCAACATCAGGGCCACCAGGTCGAGGCCGACCACCGCCTCGGTGACCGGGTGCTCCACCTGCAGACGGGTGTTCACCTCGAGGAAGTAGGCCTCTTCCCGCGACGGGTCGTAGATGAACTCGACGGTGCCCGCGGACCGATAGCCGACCGATGTGGCGAGACTCCGTGCCGCAGCGTGGATATCGGCGCGCACATGCTCGGGAAGACCCGGGGCAGGGGCCTCCTCGATGACCTTCTGATTGCGGCGCTGCAACGAGCAGTCGCGGTCACCGAGCACGGCCACCCGGCCCCTGCCGTCGCCGAACACCTGGACCTCGACATGCCGGGCCGCGGTCACCAACCGCTCCAAGAAGACGCCGCCGCCACCGAAACTGCGTGCGGCGAGCGCGGCGACCGCGGCATGCGCTGCGGCGACCTCAGGCCGGGACGTGCACACCTGCATACCGATGCCGCCGCCGCCGCTGCTGGCCTTCAGCATGACCGGGAGGCCGATGCGCTCGGCCGCGGCGACCGCCTCGTCGGCGGAGCCGAGCAGGCCGGTTCCCGGCAGCAGCCGGACACCGGCCGCCACCGCGCGCTCGCGGGCGGTGTGCTTGAG
Source organism: Gordonia sp. (in: high G+C Gram-positive bacteria) (assembly GCA_047605505.1). Classification (GTDB taxonomy): domain Bacteria; phylum Actinomycetota; class Actinomycetes; order Mycobacteriales; family Mycobacteriaceae; genus Gordonia. Next base: position 11,671 of record JASGFO010000024.1, read on the forward strand.
ACCGAAGTCCTCGATCTGTTCGGGGGTGGGGCCGACCCACGCGATGCCGGCGGCCTCGGCGGCCCGCGCTGCCGCCGCGTTCTCCGACAGGAAGCCGTAGCCGGGGTGGATGGCGTCGGCGCCGTGCTCGCGGGCGGCGGCGATCACCGCGTCCACCTTCAGATAGGACTCGGCGGCCGGCGCCGGACCCAGCCGGACGGCGACATCGGCCTCCCGCACGTGCGGGGCCGCCCGGTCGGCGTCGGAGTACACCGCGACGGTCCGCAGTCCGAGCTCGGTCGCCGAGCCGATGATGCGTCGGGCGATCTCGCCGCGGTTCGCGACGAGCACGGTGCCGCGGCTCATCGGTCGTCTCCGTCGGGATCGGTGATGATGGCGCGCAGCGGTGTCACGTTGAAGTCGTTGCACGGGTTGTTCATCTGCGGGCAGTTGGAGATCACGACGATCACGTCCTTCTCCGCCCGGCACGCAACGCGTCGTCCCGGGGCGGACATGCCGTCGACGATGCCGAGGGAGCCATCCGCCTCGACCGGCACGTTCATGAACCAGTTCAGATTCGAGACCAGATCGCGGGGCCCGAGCCCCCACTTGGCGCCCTCGTGGAGGAAGTTCTCCCGGCAGGCGTGTTGATAGGCAGTGTGGTGGCCGTACCGCAGGGTGTTCGATTCCTTGCTGCAGGCGCCACCGATGGTGTCCTGCCGGGCGATCTCGTTGCCCACGACCGTCATCAACGGTTCGCCGAGGTTGGATCGGAGCACCGTGCCGGTGTCGACGTAGGCGTTGCCCTGCCAGGCGAGGGTGTCGGGCACGCTGTAGCGCTCGGAGGTGTCGTCGGCGACAAAGATCAGGCAGTCGCCGGACTGGTTGCCGCCGACGTCGACGAGGGTGAACACCTGCCCGGCGGCGACGATGCCCGACCAGGAGGCGCGCGGCGCGATCACCTCGTCGGTGACCATGCGGCCGGCGACGAACGGCTCGGACCAGTCCAGGGGACTGTCGGGGGTAAAGACTGGCCGGGGCGGCACGGTGGTGGAGACCATGATGAAGTCCTCTCGGGGCCGGCCGTCAGAGGCCGGCGAGCTCGGTGTAGGCGATGGAGTTGAGGTAGGCACGTTCCCGTTCGGGGCCGGCGCCGAAGAAGGCGTCCCCCGGCCCGGTCGGCGTCGACCGGAATGCGTGCACACGCAGGTCGGTCGCCACGTAGTCCGGGCGCGGATCCAGCGGATGTGGGGCGTTGGCGACCAGGACGATCAGCGGCAGCTCGGCGAGCAGGTCGACGCGGGCTCCCGGGCCGGCCGAACCGACCCAGTCCAGGGCGCCGTCGGCGCCGACCCGCACCCCCTTGAAGAACGACACCGCCGGCGGCAGGTCCCGCCGCTCGAGGTCGTGTTTGGTGCCGGCCATCCGCAGCAAGGCGCTCCCGGACGGGGTGGGGCCCTCCGGTGCCGCCGACCCGTACTTCGCGAGATTCCAGGCGTCCCCCGACGCGCCGCAGAGGGCGTCATGGTGCTGTGAGGTGTCGGCGGCGACCGTCGCCAGAACCCGGCCGTCGCCGGAGAGCAGCGGATGGCCGGTGGTCAGATATGCCTGCCACGGGATCTTGAGCGTGTCGGCGACGTTGAGTCGCTCGGCCGGGTTCAGGGCGTTGAACAGGACCACCGAGGCGTTCGCGTCGCCGTCCGGGTCCTCAAGGCAGATCGTCGTGCCGCGGGCCACCCGCAGGTGGGTGTACCCGCCGGGGGCGACGGTCTCCGACCACAGCAGCCGGCTGCTGTCCACACCGGCCGGCGCCACCGGCGAGGACGCCGCCGGGAGGTGCGGCATCCACCGGGACCGGGTGGCGCGGGCGCGGGCGTCCGAGCGCGCCTGGCTGACGCTGCCGAGGTCGGTGGTCCGTCCCATATTGTCTACAGACACTTCTCTTCTTGCCTCTCCTGTGAGCTCGTCTTCCGGTGAGCTCTTCGGGGTCAGTGGCCGACGGTCACCGGCCGGGGATGCGACTTCTTCCGGGGAAAGCAGACGATGCCGATGATCACCGTCGCGGCGATACAGATCGGTCCGGCCCAGCGCAGGACGGGCATGTCGCCGGCGGGGTCGAAGACCTCGGCGCGCGGCCAGGCCAGGTTGATCACCATGAGAGCGCCGTAGATCACGGCAAGGGAATTGACGACGACACCCCACTTCCCGAGCGAGAACAGTTTCGTGCCCTCGGCGTCGACGGTGGGCCCGCCGTGCGGCCATCCCTTCAACCGCTGATAGAGCATGGGCCCGGTGACGGCCAGGTACGCCAGGTAGATCAGGATGATGCAGACGCTGGCCAGGGTGGCGAAGATTGCCGAGTTCCCGACGTTCACCAGCAAAATCGCGATACACAGGACACCGATCAGAATGGATGGCGCGATCGGGGTACCGGTGCGCTTGTTGACGTGGGCCAGCGCCGACGAGAACGGCAGTCGGCCGTCTCGGGCCATCGAGAACATCAGACGTGAGCACGCGGTCTGGATCGCGAGGGTGCAGATGAAGACCGCCACGGCCACATCACACAGGAGCACCTTGCCCCAGAACCCACCCAGCACCGCGTCCAGAACGTACGGCAATCCGCCCGCGGCGAGCTGATCGTCGAGGGTGGGGGCGGCCATCAGCGCCGCGAGCAGCATCACTCCGCCGCCGAGCGCGGAGACTGTCAGGGCCAGGCGAATCGTCCGCGGTGCCACTCGCCGCGGGTTGTGGGTTTCCTCCGCCAGCTCACCGGCCGAGCCGAAGCCGACCATCACGTAGGCGGCCATCAGTCCGGACACGATGAACGCCCAGACGTAGCCGGGCTGCTGGCCGGGCAGGCCGGTGTCGAAGACGACGGACGGGCCGCGCTTGGCGTGGGCGAACAGTGCGCACACGACGGCGATGACGCCGACCAGCTCACAGGTGACACCGATGCTGTTGACGCGGCTCATCCAGCGGACGCCGAGACAGTTGATCGTGGTCACCGCAACCAGCAGGATCGACCCGAGCAGGACGGCGTTCGCGGCGCCGCTGGTGCTGGTGAGCGTCGGGTCGTCGCCGATGATCTGGAATCCGCTCCAGACCGACGGCAGCACCACCTGCAGTGCGATGGCCGCGGCCGACGCGGTGACGATCTGCGCGATGATCATGAACCAGCCGCCGAACCAGCCGATCACCTCGCCGCCCATCCGGCGCGACCACTGGTAGATGGCGCCGGAGATCGGGTAGCGGGCCGCGATGTCGGCGAAGCAGAGCGCCACCAGGAACTGGCCGGCGTAGACGATCGGCCAGGCCCAGAAGAAGGCCGGGCCGCCGAAGCCGAAGCCCAGGCCGAACAGCTGGAAGATCGTCGTCAGGATCGAGACGAAGGAGAAGCCGGCGGCGAAGGAGGCGAACTTGCCCAGTGAGCGATGGAGTTGCTGCGGATAGCCGAGGTCGGAGAGCTCGTCGGCATCTCGTTGGATCGTGCCTGTTCCGGGTGGTCGCGTCGCGGTGGTGGTCATGAGAGTCCTTTGCCTAGACGGGGTCAGGGGACCGCTCGACGCTGAGCGTTTTTTCTGTCGGTTGAGAGGTAACCCCCGAGCAATTTCTGTCGCATGACAGGTTTGTTTCTGTGGCGGAAACGGCTGCAACAGACGTGTTACGTCGAGTCCCGAGGCGCGCCGTCGGGTCGCACACCGGGTCGATAGACTCCGGGCATGGACCCAGACCCGAGCGTGCAGCGCCGGACAAGCCCTGGTCGGGGACGTCCTCGCCTGGTCGAGCCGCGTCGCGCCGCAGCCACCGCTCGCGAGGAGATCCTGGATGCGGCGGCGGAGCTTTTCACCACCCGCGGGTACGCGGGGACCTCGACACGCCGGATCGCCGACGCCGTCGGAATCCGGCAAGCCTCCCTGTATCACCATTTCGCCACCAAGGACGACATCCTGACCGCCCTGTTGCGGACCACCGTCGAACCTCAACTCGAACGTGCCCGTGTGCTGCTCGACAGCGGGGGACCGGCACTTGATCGGCTCCTCTCGCTGGCGCGATTCGACATGACCGAACTCGCCACCGCTCGCTGGAATCTGGGGGTCCTCTACCTCTTGCCCGAACTGCGTTCGGGCAGATTCGACGAGTTCAACGACGCACGTCAGGACCTTGCGGCGGCGTACGAGACGCTGGCATCGGAGGCTCTCGGCGACCCGAATGACGAGCGGGCCATCCTGCCGTTTCGTCTCGTCGAGTCGGTCATCGTGATGCGCGACGACGAACAGCGCGGCCAGCTCGGATCCCGCACCGTCGCCGACCTGGTGGACACGCTCGTCGCCGCGATCGAGAGAGTGGTGAGTGGCCCGTAGGCGTGCGGGATGGGGCAGGAGCGGTCGCCGGTGCGGGGCGAGCCAGTTGTACAGCTAGATCAGTCCCGGCCACGGCTATAGCTGCATAGTGTTGGCAAAGCAGTTATTATGACTGCATGGGTGTGGTGATTACAGTTCGCGACGTTCCGGACGCGGTACGCGATGAGCTCGCAGGGCGGGCCGCACGGGCGGGCAAGTCGTTGCAGGAGTACCTGCGCGGCATGCTGATGGAGTCTGCGGCACGTCCGCAGGTCGATGATGTGATTGCACGGGCACGGGCGCGAGTCGGCGCAACCGGGGTTCGGGTCGATGCCGCTGCAATCCTCGATGCACGAGATTCCGACCGGCGGTGACGGTGGACGCCGTCTGTGACGCCTCGGCCCTCGTGGCCCTGTTGCTCGACGACGGTCCGGACGGTCGCTGGGCGGTCGGGCAGCTGTCCGGCACTCGCTTGCTCGCACCGCAACTGGTGATGTTTGAAGTGAGCAATATCATTCGCAGACAAGAACTGGCCGGAGTCGTCAGTGCCGATCAGGCTGTGCAGGCCCATGGCGATCTGCTCGACTTGTCGATCGAACAGTGGCCGTATGAGCTTCTCGGTTCGCGGGTGTGGGAACTCCGCAGCAATCTGTCTGGATACGACGCCAGTTACGTCGCGGTCGCCGAATTGGCAGATGCACCGCTCATCACGCTTGACCGTCGCATAGGTAGGGCACCAGGCCTGCGGTGTGAGGTGAAGGTTCCATGACAACGTCACGCGTGAATAACGTTGCGACACAGGCCGATACTCTTACTTTACATAATGTATCTTATCGGATCGAAAGGAGGGTGGTGCGGTCCGGTCAGTGCCGCGGCGCGCGTCCACGGGTCAAAGTCACCGGTGGGCTGGCAGGAACATGCGAGCCGTGGCACCACCCGGGCGGTATTTCCGGACCGGGTCACGACATGGTCGGTCAGCATGTGATGAGTTGCCCGGAACCGCGCGAAGCTCGTGGTCTGTCCGGCCAGGATCTCGACCGGACCGGTCAGCGCGACGCCATCTGGGCGAACAATTCGACCGGTGGGCAAGAACGTCGCGGCGACGATGCCGGCGTCGAGACATTTGTCGTCGATGGCTGCGAAATACCTGCTCAGCAGTTCCGGTATGTCTATGGATACAGCGTAGCCGAATTGGATACACTGTATCCATGACTAGGGTGACGCGGTGGGACCACGAGCATCCGCCACGGCGCGGGCGGGCACCTGACCTGGCCGGCATCGTCCGAGCCGCGGTCGCACTGGCCGATGCCGGCGGCATCGAGGCGGTATCCCTGCGTCGAGTGGCCAGCGTGTTGGGGTCGGGCACGGCCACCTTCTATCGCGTGCTCAACAACCGTGACGAACTCCTCGATCACATGGTTGACGCAGTCCTTGGCCGGCACCTGCCACCAGTGCCCTCAGGCGAATGGCGCGCCGACCTCGCGGCTGTGGCTCGCAACCGTCGCACCATGCTCACGGCCCACTCCTGGCTAGGGGTTCACCTGGCAGCGCGTCCCGCCATCGGCCCCAACGCGTTGACCCACCATGACCGAGCACTGGCGGCCGCCGCCACCTACGCCGACGATCCGACAGCCACCAGTAGTGCTGTCGAGACCATCTTCGCCTACGTTCTGGGGGCGACAGCTCGGGAACAGGCCGAGAAGCAGGTCAGGCTGCGCTCCGGTCTCACCGACGGGCAGTGGCACGCTTCCGTGGCACCCTACCTGCAACAGGCACTCGACACCGGCGCTTACCCCCACCTCAAGCAGATGGTAGAAACAGCGGTCGACCTCGACGCCGACACGCGGTTCGAGCGCGGATTGTCCTGTGTGCTCGACGGACTCGCCGCGCAGAGACCGGATCGGCGCAAAGTTGCCGGACAACAGACGAGTACTGGTAGGTAAGAGATCATGGCATCCGACGCTTTCCATCCCGACCTCACTTCGAGCGCCACCGAGTTCGACGGCGGCGCCCTGCGCGGCCGCCTGCATCACGTGAAGGCAGCCGACGTCACCGACTCCACCGCGCAGACGACAGGTATGCAGCGCTTCGCCGCGATCAGCGGCCGGACGGTGGGTTCGGAGAAGATCTGGATGGGCGAAACGCACGTGGCACCCCGGACTGCCTCGGACAACCACCATCATGGCGAGTCGGAGACCGCGATCTTCATTCGTAGCGGCAACCCGGAGTTCGTCTTTCATGACGGCACCGACGAGGTGCGGATCGCGACCGCGCCGGGCGACTACATCTTTGTTCCGCCGTTTGTGCCGCACCGCGAGGAGAACCCCGATCCGGATAACCCGGCCGTGGTGGTGATCGCCCGGAGCACACAGGAGGCGATCGTCGTCAATCTGCCCGCGCTCTACGCCCTGGAGCAGAGCGCCGACCACCAATAGCAGCAGATGTGGTCGACGCCGTCGGCTGCAGCGTTGCTTCACGGGGTTGAACCGAAAGCGCACGCGTCTGTTGCCGCGGTCGTCGGCGAAGCCACAATGGCCTGATGCTCCCCATCTTGGATCTGACCCGCGCTGACGCCGAGCGCGACGCCTTTCGACGCGATCTTCGCGAGGCCGCGCACCATCCCGGCTTCTTCTACCTCGTCGGACATGGCGTCCCACCGGAACGCATGCGCGAGGTACTGACTACAGCGCGGGAGTTCTTTGCTCTCGACGACGAGTCGAAGAACGAGATCAGCCAGTTGACGAGCCCGCAGTTCCGCGGCTACTCCCGACTCGGCGGTGAGCTGACCAACGGTACGGTTGATTGGCGCGAACAGATCGACATCGGGCCCGAGCGAGCAGTCATCGACGGCGCCGAAGGGTACTGGCGTCTGCAGGGCCCCAACCTGTGGCCCGCTGCCCTGCCGCCGTTCCGTCCGGTGTTCGAGTCCTGGAGCGAGACGCTCTCCGGCGTCGGGCTGCGCCTGTTGCGCCACTGGGCGGCCTCGCTCGGTGCTCCCGAGAACCTGTTCGACGCCGCATTCGCCGACCGGCCGGCGACCCTGATGAAGGTCGTCCGCTACCCCGGCAGCGACGCGACCTCGCAGGGTGTCGGAGCACACAAGGATTCCGGGGTGCTGACGCTGCTGCTGCTGGAGTCGGAGTCGACGGGACTCCAGGTGGAGGTCCGGCCCGGCGAATGGGTTGACGTGCCGCCGCGGGACGGGGCGTTCGTCGTGAACGTCGGCGAGCTGTTGGAGGTCGCCACCGGCGGCTACCTGCGCGCTACCCGGCATCGCGTGCTGGCACCGCCGCCGGGCACCGACCGGGTGTCGATCCCGTTCTTCCTCAACCCGGCCCTCGACGCACGGATCCCGATCATCACCCTGCCCCCGGATCTCGCGGCGCGGTCACGTGGGGTCGAAGCCGACCCGGACAATCCGATCTTCACCACCTACGGCGAGAACGCATGGAAATCGCGGACCCGAGCACATCCCGACGTCGCCGAACTCCATCACGGCATCGTGCCCAGCACACCCCCGCGATACGCCGGGTGACAGGCGCGGCCGGATGACGGCGCGGCGCACGCCGCCACCCGGCAGTCGCCCGTCAGTGGCGCAGCGTGTCCAGGTCGATGGCGTCGGCCATCTTCTTGTACCCGGCGGGACTGGGGTGCAGGCGGTCGGGGCCGCTGTACTGCGGCGCCAGGATGTTCGGATTGTGGCGGTCGCGGACCGCGCGATCGAAGTCGATCACGCTGTCAGACAGTCGCTGGGAGCGGATCCACTGGTTGATCTGAATCCGTGCGCCGTTGGCCAGCGGAGCGATATAGCCGTCGAACAAAGCGTCGGAGGCGGGCAGCATCGTCGCCAGGTGCACCCGGATTCCGCGGGCATGCAACCGCGCGATGATGTTCTTGTACCCGGCGATCACCTGGTCAGGGTTGGCGCCGATCGGCACGCCGAGGTCGTTGATGCCCTCGAGAAGAAGGGCGTCCGTGACACCGGGGACCGCGATCACATCGTGGTAGAGCCGGTGAGTTGCGGCATCGCCGAAGAGCGGCACGAACCCGTCCGCGATGACGCGGTTGCCGCTGATCCCGGCGTTGACCACCGGCCGGGCGATGCCGGCCCGGTCGAGTCGGCGCTGCAGGTAGTCGGGGTATCGGACATTTCGGTCGACCACCCCGCGGTGCGCCTGCGGGACCACGATGTAGTTGTCGGAGACGTATCCGTCAGTGATCGAGTCACCCAGTGCGACGATGGTCGTCGTCGACCGCGGTGCGCGGACGTCGACCCGATTGACGATCGGCACGACGGTGGTGCTCAGCGGGAAATCCGCGGCGGACCTGCTGCGGGTGCGATCCCCGGCCCCTGGGAGCGTGTAGTAGCTCGTGGCGTTGCCGTTCATGTGCTGGGTGACGAACATGGCGGGACCGCGGACACTCACCGAGACGGCCAAGCGCTGCCACTGCTTCACGGTCAGCCTCACCGGATCGCTCAGGACGTCGGCGCCGGCCGGAATGGTGACGGACCTGCGGCCGCCGAAAGTCAGCGCCACCACCGGCGACTGCACCGATGCGCCATTTCCGGCGACAGCCGCGGTGGCCGCGCTGATGTCGAGGGGCACCGGCCGTTTGCGGTTGGTCAGTTGTACGCGGATCTCGTTGCCGCCGCGGTGCGGCGTGACCACCACACGGAAGGTCTGATCGGCGATGTTCAGGATCGGCACGAGGTTGGCGTCCGCGCCGTTGAGGGCATCAGTCGGCGCGGCCATCCAGCTCCCCACCCAGTGCTGGCCGTCGTTGTGCGGGTCGGCGTGGGCGGTCGCGGGTGCGAATACCAAGCTGATGACGAGTGCCGTCAAGGCCGCGAGTAGCCGAACGGAATTAGACAAAGAAACCTCCCCTGTGGTCTGCATCACGAGATCTTACACAGAAGGTTCTTACCGTTGGTTAAGGACTTCAGAACGTACGGCGAGATCGCTCGGTGGTGACAAGGTCGTGGGACGATGGCGCCCGTGAACATCGACATGCTCCCGCATGCCAGCCCGCGGATACCCGTCCTCGGTGACATCACCAGCATCGACCGGCACCGTCCCACCCAGCATGAAGCAAAGCTTGTCGAACAACTTGGTGAGATCTACGAACGTAAGGTGCTCTCGACGCGCCTGACCATCGTGGGCAGCGCCCGCCTCGCGCAGTCCTGTAGCAGCGAACAGAGCTGGGCGCGCGCCCTTGCCGGCCCCGGCCTCAAGTTGCGGCAGATTGGCGGCTCGGGGATGTTCACGGCCCGCACTGCGGACCCACTGTGGTCGCAGGCGCGGGCGGCGCTGAATCCCGGATTCGCCCAGGGGGCGATGCGGGCCTACCACGACGCCATGAACTCGGTTGGCGACGACGTGGTTGCTGCCTGGTCGCGGACCGACGGGTCGGGCGCCACGATCGCGGTTCACGAGGCGATGACCAATGCCACCCTCGAGACCATCGCCCGGGCGGCGTTCTCTCGACCGCTCGGCCTGTACGGCAGCGAAGGCGCCGACGCCGAGGCCGAGAATCTGATCGCGACCTTGGGCAGCATCCTGCGGTGGGCGTCCGAGTCATCGAACAACATCTCGGTGATCGGGGCGATTCGGAGCAGAATCAACCAGGCTCGGTTCGCCGACGGCCTTGCCCGGCTCCGGCGATTCATCGACGAGCTCGTGAGCGAGCGGCAAGAGGGTCGCAGCACTGGTCGCGCTGACCTCCTCGACCTCATGCTCACCGGCGATCATCAGCTTCCGGCCACGAACATTCGCGATCAGGTGATGACCTTCCTCATCGCCGGGCATGAAACCACGGCCGCACTATTGGAGACCGCGCTCTGGTACCTCGCCGACCGCCCCGATCTTCTGCACGCGATCCGCGACGAGGCACTGGCCAGAGGATTCGGCTACGAGAGTGTCGCCGGCATGAGACGGACCCGCCAAGTCCTCAACGAGGTACTGCGTCTGTGGCCGCCGGTACCCGCCTACTTCCGCATCGCTCGGGAGGCGCAATCGCTCGGTGGATTTGACATCCCCGCCGGACATTTGGTGTCCGTCCTGGTGCTCGCCGCGCACCGCGACCCACAGGCATGGGGGCCGGATGCTCACGGGTTCACACCCGAACGGTGGCGGCCGGCAGCGCTGCGCGCCCACCCGGACCGATTTTTCAGCCCGTTCGGCACCGGGCCCCGGTCCTGCATCGGGCGCGCTTTCGCGATGCAGGAGGCCACTCTCCTGATCGCGCGGATTGCTCTCGACTTCGACCTCGCCTTCCCGTCGGGCATCGAGCGCGGGACGGCGCCGGTGATGCTTGAACGTGGAACCCTGCGGCCCGCACCCTACGAGCTCGTCGCGCGGCGAATCTCCGAGTGATATCGGGGCGATCCTGAGGCAGATCGCGCGACGGTATCGACCCCCTAGATCAACTGATCTATAGTTAGATCATGCGATCTAGGGACGGGACCTTCACCGAGCGCGCGCGGCGGGCGCAGATCGTCGATTGTGCAATCGAGACGATCGCCGAGCTGGGCTATCCGCAGGCGTCGGTGCGTAAGATCGCCGACCGCGCCGGGGTTGCGATGAGCGTGGTGCTCTACCACTTCGGGAACAAGGACGAACTCGTGGCCGCCGTGGTGTCGGAGTGCTATCGATCGTTGCTGACGATGATGGTGCCGGCGGTGGCAGCCCAGGAGACTGCGGCCGGCAAGCTGGCCGCGCACATCCGAACGCACCTGCACTACATCGGCACCAACCGCGCGCATCAGACGTCGATCATGGAGATCGCCAACGGCTTTCGTGGCCGCGGCGGCGAGCGGCTCGCGGATCTGCCCATCGACCCCGAGCACCTGGGCGCACTCGCGGAGGTCGATCTCGACGTGATCTTCCGGCTCGGCGTCGAGTCCGGGGAATTTCGCCCACTCTCCCCGGACTCCATGGCCATGGCGGTCCGGGGGGCGTTGGGCGTCGCGTTACTCCGCGTCACCGCCGACGACGCCTTCGACGTGGCGGCCTACGGCGATGATCTCGTCGACGCGTTCCTGCGCGCCAGCGTCGCGACCGACGGATCGACCGGAAAGGATCGCTGACCATGGCCGACGTGCTGATCGCGGCCTACGGGTCGCGCGGAGACATCATGCCGCTCACCGACATCGGCTGCCGGCTCCGCGCCGTGGGGCATCGGGTGGTTCTCACCACCAACACCGATCTCGTCGAGGACGTCCAGGCGTGCGGACTCGACGCACGGGCGATCGATTTCGAGATGGACGCCGAAATCGACCAGGAGAACACGGATCCCGCCAAACTCGCCCTACAGATGGTGAAGCCCGCCGGGATGCGGCAGCTCAGCCGCAATCTCCTGGCAGCGGTCGCCGACGTTCCCGCCGACATCGTCCTGCTGACGCCGTTCGCCGAGCTCGCCGGGCACCCCTTGGCCGAGGCACGCTCGATCCCGAGCCTCGGACTGCGATTCCAGCCGATATCGGCGACCGGCGATTTCCCGCCGACGCTGCTCGGCGCATGGTCGGCGGGCGCTCGAATCAACCGGGCCGCAGGGCGACTCGCGGAGCGCGGATTCGATCGCATCTACCTGCGCGTGGTGGCCGACCTCCGCGCCGATCTGCGCCTGCCCCGGTGCGGCGCCCGCGCGCTGCGTCGCCGGCGGACGGCCGAGGAATGGCCGATCCTGCACGGCTTCTCCCCCAGTGTCGTTGCCCGTCCGCAGGACTGGCGGCCCGGACTCGACGTCGTCGGCTACTGGTGGTCGCAGCACGCCGAATCCTGGAGTCCACCAGCGGAACTCGTCGAGTTCCTGGAGGCAGGCACACCACCGGTCTTCGTCGGTCTCGGCAGTCTGATGGTGTCGGCAGAGGAAGCGAAACGGCTTTCCGCGGTCATTCATGCCGCACTGGAGATGGCGGGAGTCCGGGGCATCGTGCAATCCGGGGGCGCCGGGCTCGCGGTACCCGCCGGTGATGCGCTGATGACGATCGGCCCGGTCCCCTACGACTGGCTGTTCCCACGAGTCGCCGCCGCCGTGCATTCCTGCGGTGCCGGTACCGTCGCCGCCAGTCTCCGGGCCGGACTCCCCATCGTCGGCGTGCCGTCTCCCGGCGGCGATCAGCCCTTCTGGGCGCACCGCGTCCAGCACCTCGGCGTGGGTCCCGCACCCCTGCCCCGACCCACACTCGACGCCGAGCGGCTCGGTGCCGCCATCGCGGCCGTCGTCACCGATCCACGGTTTCGAGACGCCGCACGTCGACTCTCGCGCCGCATCGCCGCCGACGACGGCGTCGGCCGCGTCGTCACCGAGGTCGAACGGCTCCTGGAGTAGTCGCATGGTGCCCATGCCGGCCGCTCGCCGAGGTGTGACTGCCGTCTCGGGGCTGGGTGCGGGAGTGTCAGACCCTCCTGAGATAGTCATCGGGCCGACAGTTCGTCGTGCCCCTGACCCCGAGGAGTCCCAGAAGTGATCGATATCAAGCGTTGTCTCGTCGGCATCGTGTTCGCGGCTTCCGCCACGATCGGTGGAACCGGTGTTGCGCAAGCCGTTTCACCCGTTGAGACGAATGGCTCGATCACCGACGCGAGCAGCGACATCGAGGTCGCCGAGTACGGCTACCAGGACCTCACGATGAACCGCTTTGCACACCAGGAGGCAGCGTCCTACGCCGGCGGCGTCAAGTCCGCGACCGAGGCCACCTACTCGCTCAACAGCCACATCGCGGGCGGCCGCTACTGCGCGGCGGCGCGGATGATCGGCAGGGCGCTGGCCGACCAGGGATACAACAGCGCGACCAACCAGACTTTCTACTCCCAGTCCGGTTGTCTGGGAGCGCCGAGCGTCACGCATGCGGGACCGAATTCCTGAGACCCGATCAGCGATCGCCGGTCGCCGACAGCTCCTGCGCGAGGTCCGGCAGTGGCGCGAACACGAGGTGCTCAGGCGCCGGCAGTGGCGTCCTCGGCGACCGCACGGTAGCGCTTGAGGTACAGCGGCCAGCCGTTGCCAGAGTCCAATCCGGTGAAGTCTTCCCAGCCGTCGCCGTGGCGGTCGAGATTCCGATGCTCGAGACCGATGCGCGTGCGGTCGGGTGCTTCGGAAATGAAGCGGATCTCCACCTCGCTGGTGCGTGCCGGGTCTGCTTCGATCTGCCAGTGAGGGTTGATGTCCCAACTGATCACGAGCAGATTCGGCGGCTCGTAGGCGAGGACGCGCGCCCAGGCGCAGGTGGAGCCGTCGGTGCCGACGTCGTAAATGGTGCCGCCGACCCGGGGCTCGAGCACGGTCCGCTCGATCGGCACGGCGAGCAGATTGTGTTCGCGAGGCTTGATCTCGTCGAAGCGCTCGGTGAACACGCGAAAGGCGTACTCGACCGGAACATTGACGGTGGTGCTGACGTGCAGGCTGGTCTGTACGTGCGGCGCGGTGCTCATGACGATGGGGTTCCTTCCGATGGCGGGTTCTCTGCCCGATACGTCTGTTCGGCCAGGTTCTTGAACGTCGTGAGGGTTTGCGTCCAGTAGGACTCGAGTTCCCGCCGGAGTTGACCCAGGCCCTCGGGCCTGGGTCCGTAGATGTTCTCGCGGCCCTGCCGACGTACGTCCACCAGCCGCGCGTTCAACAGCACGCGAAGGTGCTGAGAGACTGCCGGCCGACTCACCGGGAGGTCCTTGGCGATCTCCGTGACCGAACACGGCCCGGACGACACCCGCGCGAACACCTTCCGACGGGTGGGGTCCGCCAATGCGTACCACGGGTCGACCGTTGCTGGAGGCACAATGCGTAAGCTATCACTTACGCGTTGGCGCGTCGAGACCGTGCGGGATTCGCTATCCGCGAGGATGACGCGCGCCACAACCCGACGGATCCACTCTCGCTGTACATACTAGTTGTTACAGTCGTCGTATGACCTCGCGAGAGCAACTGACAGGCGCGATGGCGGAGCTGCTGTGGGAACGCGGCTATGCCGCGACCAGCCCGCGTGACGTGATGGCCCGGGCCGGCGTCGGCCAGGGCAGCATGTATCACCATTTCCGCGGCAAGCACGAGCTCGCCGTCGAGGCAATGTCGGCTGTCATCGCCGACATGATGAGCGACTCCTCCGTGCTGGTCGGCGACGGTTCGCCGGTCGAACGCATCAAGCGGTACCTCCTGCTGCCGCGGCCGGGAACACGCGGCTGTCGCGTCGGCCGGATGACCCAGGACCCGCAGGTGGTGACCGACGCGGAACTGCTCGCACTCATCGCGGACGCCTTCGACACCATGCTCGACCGTTGGGAGGCCGCCATCGCCGAGGCGGTCGGCGCCGGTGAGCTGCCACGGAGTATCAACCCGCGCGACCTCGCCCGGACGCTGTCGGCGGTGCTCCAGGGCGGCTACGTGCTGGCCCGCGCGAAGGGTGAGCAGGAGCCCATGGATGCCGCGATCCGCGGTGCCGTCGCCCTGCTCGACGCCGCCCGGTCCGCAGCCGGCGAGACCAACCCCCCACAGAAGGAGACATCATGACCGTTCGGATCGGCATCAACGGCTTCGGCCGTATCGGCCGCAGCTACCTGCGCGCGGCCCTGAGTAGCGGAGCGGACGTGGAGATCGTCGCGATCAACGACATCGCCGACGCCGCGACCCTCGCGTCGCTGCTCGAATGGGACTCGCTGACCGGGCACCTCACTGGGGTCGAGGTCGACGGGGGCGCGGTTGTCGTGCGCGGACAGCGCATTCGGGTGACCGCCGAGCGCGAGCCGGCCGCGATCGGTTGGGGTGACGCGGGTGTCGACGTCGTGATCGAATCGACCGGCCGGTTCACCGACTCGGCAAGTGCCCGCCAGCATCTGGCCGCCGGTGCTCACAAGGTCATCATCTCCGCGCCGGCCGACGCCGACGTACCCGCCGTGGTTCTCGGCGTCAACGACGCCGCCGTCGACACGGGCGGCGACGTGTTCTCCAACGGATCCTGCACCACCAACTGCCTTGCCCCGATGGCCAAGGTCCTCCACGAGGCGTTCGGTATCGAATCGGGTCTCATGACGACCGTCCATGCCTACACCAGCGATCAGCGGCTGCAGGACGCGCCGCACAGCGATCTGCGCCGGGCACGCGCGGCGGCGCTCTCCACGATCCCCACGTCGTCGGGGGCCGCGCGCACGATCGGGCGGATCATCCCCGAACTCGACGGCCGGCTCACCGGTCTGTCGTTGCGCGTGCCCGTGCCCGTCGGGTCGATCACCGATCTCACCGCCAAACTCAGCAGATCCGTCGACGCCGTCGAGGTCAACGCCGCTTTCCGAGCCGCCGCCGAGGAGCCCGCGATGTCACGGTATCTGACGTATTCGGAGGCTCCCCTGGTCTCCGCCGACATCGTCGGCAATCCGCATTCGGCGATTTTCGATGCGCCGCTGACGCAATCCGTCGGCGATCAGATCAAGATCTTCGCCTGGTACGACAACGAGTGGGCATTCTCGAATCGGCTCGTCGAACTCTCCCAGCGCATCGTGACCTAATCTCGTGGGGATTCGCAATTCTTGCGAACTCTCGATCCAATCTTTCCGCAGCCAGCGAGCCTTCTGGACCAAAGGCAAATTCAGAAATATCTACAGATAACATCTCAACGGCGGATAGTTCATGAATCCTGCTGACGAGTCCGCGCTCAACCAGTGAGACAATGACCATGCGTCCCACCGCCGCATAGAAGCGATGCCAGTTCGGACGACCCATTGCCGATCACTCAACAGATCCCCGCAACCTCAGCGCGTCAGCACTTCGGTGAGTTCGTGCAGCGAGTCGATGACGGTCACGCGGGCGTCGCGCCGAACCTGATCGCGTACGTGGGTGACC
>JASGFO010000025.1:0-26819 GCA_047605505.1 Gordonia sp. (in: high G+C Gram-positive bacteria)
GCCGCCGCGACGCAGGCGGCGCCCTCCGCGTGAGTGTCGCAGACGCCGAACGCCTCGGTCTGGACGCCACGTCCCGGGTCCGGATCACCACGGAGGCGGGCTCGCTGGAGTCCTCGATCGAAATCAGCGAGATGATGCGCGCCGGCCACGTGTCACTGCCCAATGGCCTCGGCATCGACTACCCCGGTGCGGACGGCGTCGCCCGCTCCGGCATCGCACCGAACGAACTGACCAGCGCCACCCATCGCGACTGGTTCGCCGGAACCCCCTGGCACAAGTACGTTCCGGCCCGCATCGAGCCGATCACGACGTAAGAGTCAACCGGGCGGCCAACACCTCGGCATCTCCGCGGCGATCTCCGCCGCCGACGCCGGCCGCAGATCCCACGCCTCCAGCGAGACGCAGATCGACCGCCTGCCGGACCGGCGCGCCGTGTCGTGCGTATGGCCGTGGATCAACCACGCGCCCAGGTCCGGCAGCTGATATTGATCGAAGTGCTTCCGCGCCAGGGGGTCCGGTGTGCCGGCGTACGGGAAGTGCGAGAGCATCGTGTCCTCGCCGCCCACCTTCGTCTGCGCCATCTGCTGCACGGACGAGAACACCGCTGCACAGTCCCCGAAATGCCGCTGCGCATTCCGGTACATCGGATGCACCGGATCATGGTTCCCGGTCACCAGATGCATCGGCACCCGCAGCGCCGACAGCTGCGCCAGAGCCGATTCCATGCTGGCCACACCGCCTGAGCAGACATCGCCAAGCACCCACAGCCGGTCTGTCTCGGGGGCGAGTTCAGCCAGCGGCGCCATCACCGCGGCGTCGTGCGCGGCCACTGTGTCGAAGCCGCGCAGATGTGCCAGCTTCGGGTGTGCCAGATGCAGGTCGGCGGTGAAGAAGTCCATCCCCGGACGGTACGCGCGAACCCCGACAGAAGCGCTCCAGTTTTCCGGTGTCGCACGTGCTCATCCAGCATCTGCGGCACGGCGCACTGCCGATGCGGCGTCGTCGACACTGAAACCGAGTTCCCGCGCCGAGGCGAGGAATTCGCGTGCCAGCCGGTTGAGCGCATCTGGCGAGGCAGGCTCGGTGGGGGTGGGCGGCGTGCGGACGCGGGTCCCTCGTCCGCGGCGGGACTCGATCCAGCCGGCCGCTTCGAGGTCTCGATAGGCACGCCCCACCGTGCCGACGGCGACGTCCAGGTCTCGGGCGAGCTGCCGGTGCGGGGGCAGCGGGTCCCCCGCGCGCAGCGCGCCGGAGGCGATCAGCCCAGCGATCTGGCGTCGGATCTGTTCGAACGGAGGCGTCGGATCATCGATCCTGACCTCCACGTGGAGGCCGGTCACCGCCACCCCGGTCGCCGGGCGGGCGCGACGAAGCCCAGACAGCTCCAGCCCGCCAGGGCCAAGCCCCCGACGAGCATGGCCGGCATCAGCCAGGTCATGACGGCCCAGTGGCCCAGTGGCGCCGACGACTCTCTCAGGTGTCGGGCGGCATCACCCAGCACCCACGCGGCGAGTGCGATCACGTAGCCGGCGATGATCGCTGTGACACTCATCGATCGGGATGCCACGCGCAGTCTCAGCGCGAGATCGGCATCCGCGTGATCCAACGCGGCCCACCGCCGTGAACCGGTTGCTATGCACGCCGTCAACGCGACGGACAGGACAAGCGCGGTGAGCAGTGGCCCCGTGTAGTAGCTGCCGAGGTAGGGCGTAAACGATGCATCGTCGACGCCGAAGCTGCGCATCTCCCCGGTGCCGGGGTCCAGGCAAGCGGTGCGTGTGGTCACCAGCAGCGCGGCGATGGCCGCCGCCACTGCGCCGGTCGTCGCAATCGTGAGGGCGCGGGGAACGACATGCGCCGTGCGACGCCGATCCAGGCTGGCAACACGGACGGTGACCCGGACGCGAGGCAGCCGGTCGATCGCAATCGTTGCGCCCAACAGCCCCAGTTGCAGGCAGATCAGTGCGAGCGGTACGACCATGAGCAACGCGCGCCCCAGGTGATCGGTACCGATCAGGTAGGCGACGACCGGAATGATGGCACCAACGTCGGCAACGAGTGCCACCCGGATCACCTGAACGGACCGTCGGACATCTGCTGTCGGCGGGGCACCGGATGATCGCCGCAGCGCGAAACCGAGCCGAACCAGGGCTGCTGCGGCCACCACGGCGACAAGCACGAAGATGATCAGGAGAACGCCCATGTCAGGGGACCACCGGCTGCCATTGGCCACGGAGGGTGCTTGCCGCGGCGTCGGCGGCGAACGCCACGACGTCGAAGGGCTCAGCGGCGATCCGCTGCGCGGTTGCCGGATTGAGCACGGTCATCCTCTCGACCCGCCCACCGAGCGTTGCGCTGAGCGCAATCTCGTGCGCGACCGCCGTGGCGGCATCCTTGGTGACATCCAGGTTCGCACCGGGTCCGCAGAGGTGAATCTCGATGGTCACCGTGTCCGATCCGGCCACCGCGGTCACCGTTGCCGCTCCGGTACTGAAGCGAGTCGGCAGGGAGACCAGGGCGGACAGCGAGCGATGGACAGCGTCACCGAGTCCGTACTCACTGGTGGCCATGCCTGCGCAGGGCGGTGCGGATTCGGCAGCAGACCGCGTCGCGGGCGACGTCTGGTGCGAACAGCCCACCACGCTCACTCCCACCATCACCGCGACGATCGCGATGACTGCCCGTTTCCGAATCATCACCAGTCTCCTTGTATCAATGATTTGACACAATGATTCTTACCGCGCACAGTTCGATTGAGTCAAGCCATTGATTCCATCGAGAGCAGCCAGGACCAGTGCGGCAGCACCCCATCGACGCCGTCACGCACGCGGAGATAGCATCGGCGCTACGACGTCGAGGAACTTCCGAAGGTGACGATGACACCGACAACACCAGGACACCGACAACACCAGAGTCGGCGGTCGGCGCGCGCACAGTACCTGCCCACCCGCCGAACGCTCGGCCGATGAGCGGCACCGTGCTCGCCGTATGCGTGAGTACCGACGACGTGGAGGTGGCGACGGTCGGCGCCAGCGCGATCGACAAACGCCCGACGCCCGGCCGAGTCCCGGTCACCGAACTCGGGCTGGTCACCGATCATGTCTGCGACACCACGCATCACGGCGGCGTCGACCAGGCCGTCTATGCCTACGACGACGCCGAGGCGCAGCGCTGGGCGCGCGAGTTGGGTCGCGACCTCCCGTACGGCTGGTTCGGGGAGAACCTGCGCGTCGCCGGCCATTCCGTCACCGACGCGGTTGTCGGCGAACGCTGGTCGGTGGGCGCGGACGGGTTGCTCCTGGAAGTCACGATCCCCCGCACCCCCTGCCGCACCTTCGCGGTGTGGGCGGCCGAGGAGAACTGGATCAAGCGCTTCCACCAGCGCGCCGACGTGGGCACCTATCTGCGGGTGGTGCAGCCGGGAACAGTCGGCGCCGGCGACCCGATCACGGTCATCTCGCGCCCGGACCACGGGGTCACCGTCCGCCAGCTTCATGTCGGCGCCGCAACACCGGGCGACCTGGCCGGACTCCTGGCCGGCCCCGACCTTCCGGTCAAGGTCGAGCGCGATGCCCGGAAGGTGTTCCGGCGCCACCCGACCCGGCCAGGCCATGATCCGCTGGAGCGGTGATCACGCTCTCCCGGCCCGCCGTCGCCGCCCGCCTGTCCGCCTTCGATCGCCGGGCCGCGAGCGGGGCAACCCCGGCGGCGGTCGCCCTCGTGATCACCGAACGTCAAGGCCGGCAAGGAATCTGGCTCACGAAACGGCCCGCCACCATGCGCCGGCATGCCGCGCAGTTCGCGCTTCCGGGCGGTCGCCTCGACCCCGGTGAAGACCACGTCGGCGCGGCCCTGCGCGAGCTGGCGGAGGAAATGGGCATCACCCTTCCACCCACTTCCGTCGTCGGCCTGCTCGACGATTATCCGACGCGTTCGGGGTTCGTCATCACCCCGGTCGTGTGCTGGTCCGACGACGCGCCGGACCCGGATCCCAATCCGGCCGAGGTCGCCGAGGTCTTCTTCGTGACGTTCGAGGACCTGCTCGTCGAACCGCGATTCCTCACCATCCCGCAGTCGCCGCGGCCGGTGATCCAGTTGCCGTTGGCCGGCAATCGCATCCACGCACCGACCGGCGCGGTCCTCTACCAATTCGCCGAGGTCGTCCTGCGGGGCCGGGACACCCGCGTCGACGGATTCGAGCAACCCGTCTTCGCCTGGTCGTGAACCGCGCCACGTCGAAATTCCTCGGACACGCCGACGGGGAATGCATTCGGACCACAGTCCGGTTATGCTCGATGCTGGGCCGCCCGACCCACGCACGTCACCTCATAGCGCAGGAGAGCACCACATGACCGTCACCGCGCCCATCGCCGCAGGCACCTGGACCATCGACCCCACCCACTCCACCATCGGTTTCGCCGTCAAGCACCTCATGGTCAGCAAGGTGCGCGGCACCTTCGACACCTTCTCCGGCACCATCACGATCGCCGAGGACGGCACGCCGTCGGTACAGGCCGAGATCGACGTGACCTCGATCAACACCAAGAACGAGCAGCGCGACGGCCATATCCGTTCGGCCGACTTCTTCGACGCGGAGACGTTCCCCACCGCGACCTTCGTCTCCACCGACGTCCGTCCCGACGGTGACGACTACCTCCTGGTCGGCGACTTCACACTCAAGGGCATCACCCGCTCGGTCGAGCTTGAGCTCGAGTTCAACGGCGTCAACCCCGGCATGGGCGCGGGCCCGGTCGCGGGTTTCGAGGCCACGACCGTCCTCAACCGCAAGGACTTCGGCATCGACATCGAGCTGCCGCTCGACGGGGGTGGCGTGGTCGTCGGCGACAAGATCACCATTACCCTGGAGATCGAGGCCGGCCAACCTGCCTGAGCTGCCCCGAAAGACCCGATGACCAAACCGCAGGGGGCCGTCATCGCCGGCGAGGCCGATACCGCAAACCCCGTGTGCGGTATCGGTCTTGCGCCATCTCGCACCCGACGCCGCGGCTACGGCCGGATGATCTGCGGTTTCGGCGTCACCACGGCGTCGGCGACGGCGTCGACGGCCCGCGTGAATTCCGGCACGAACGTCTCCGCCCCGATCACGCAGCACGCGTGCCCGCCGTCGACGTCGAAGCGCACCGCGCCCGGAATACCGTCGACGAGCAGTTGCTGCCGCTCGGGCTCGACGACCCGGTCCCGCGTCGACACGACGACCGCGGTCGGGACGTCGATGTCGGCGAGCCAGTCCCGGGAGTCGAAGCGTCCCAGGCCTTCGCCGAAGTCGCCGGTGTGCGAGAGCGGCGTCGAGAGGAATTGCCGCATCCCCCAAACGAGGGTGTTCGCGGTGGGCTTGTCGAGTGATTTCACCGACGGCTGCGGAATCACCCGGTACAGCGGCGTGAGCAGACGGCCGGTGCGGTTGGCGTGCTCACGCAGCTTGGGATCGTTGGTGCTGAAATAGGGGCCGGTCGAGCACAGCACCAACCCGCTCACGCGGTCCGGGTGCCGCCGCCAGACGAGCTGGGAGATGCCGCCGCCCATCGAGAACCCGGCCGAGAGGAAGCGGTCGATGCCGAGCACGTCGGCCAGCGCGACGGCGTCGTCGGCGCAATCAAGCAGATTGAACTCGGCCGACCGGATACCGCGACCATGCCAGCGGTGATCGAGGGTGATCACCCGGTAGCGCCGGTTCAGTTCGGGAATGCTCGGGTACCAGCACAACAGGCCGGTGGTCATCACCGAGTGCTGCAGCATCACCACCGGCGCGTCGGCCGGACCCGAGACCGTCACGAAGGTGGTGCCGCGACCGGGCAGTTCGACCATCCGGCCGGACGGCAGATCCCGGACGGCCGGATAGCGATCGAGACGCAAAGCCCGTTTGACCCGTGCGGCGGCGACAGAATTCACGCCACGACCCTACGCCGGGATCGACGTCGCGGGCATGTCCTGGCGCACCCGGGTCTGCCCAGGAGACCTCACACCACCGGTCGACATGAGACGCTGGACACGTGATGGAAATCGACCGACCGAAGATCGAGGGGTCGGTGGGCGTCGCCGACGGCCGCCGACGGATCGGGTTCGCCGAATACGGCTCGGCCACCGGACGCGCCGTCATCTGGCTCCACGGCACCCCCGGCGCCCGGCGTCAGATCCCGATCGAGGCGCGGGCCTGGGCCGCCGACAACCACATCCGCCTGATCGGGCTCGACCGTCCGGGCGTGGGCAGCTCGACCGCCCACCGCTATGCACAGATCGCCGACTTCCCCACCGACCTCGAGGTGATCCTCGAGGCCCTCGGCATCGACGAGTTCGCGATCATCGGCATCTCCGGCGGCGGGCCATACACCCTCGCCACCGCGCACGCGTTCCCGCACCGCGTCATCGTGGCCGGGGTGGTGGGCGGCGTCGCCCCGACCGTCGGGCCCGAGGCGATCGGCGGGGGCGCGATGGCCCTCGGCAGCGCCCTCGCCCCCGTCGTCCGGGTGGCCGGCGCACCGCTCGGGAAGATCATCAGCTCGGTTCTGTCGGTGGCCCGCCCGGTCGCCGAACCCGCGATCAAGGCCTACGGCCGGCTCTCCCCGCGCGCCGACCGCGAGGTCCTCGCCCGCCCCGAGGTCCGCGCCTTCTTCCTCGACGATCTCCTGCACGGCGGCAGCCGCCGGATGGACGCGCCCTTCGCCGACATCGTCGTCTTTGCACGGGACTGGGGATTCCGCGTCGCCGACGTCACCACCCCGGTGCTGTGGTGGCACGGCGACGACGACAACATCATTCCTTTCGAGCACGGCCAGCACATGGCCGCGCTCCTGCCCGACTGCACCTTCTACGAGCTGCCCGGCGAGAGCCACCTGAGCACGTTCGGCGCGATGTCGACGCAGTTCCTCGCCGATCTCGTCCTCGCCTGGGACAAGGCCAAGGCCCATGTGTGAAGGCCCCGCCGTGAGGTCGTGACGGCGTGAGCACCATCGCGCCTCGTCGACCTGCCGAATCCGTATGACAAGCAGCCTTGACACGTCATGTCAAGGCTGCTTTACTCGGTTCTGTGACATCGGCGCCCTCTCCCGTCCGGGCGGCTCGTACCGGTTTGGCGATGCGGCAGGCAGATCTCGCCGCCGCCGTCGGGGTCAGCCGCCAGACGATCGTGGCGCTCGAGCGGGGCGACTACGCGCCGTCGGTGTATCTCGCCCTGCGAATCGCCCGCGCGCTGGCGGACACCGTGGAGAACCTGTTCCCGCTACCCGAGGAGAACGCCAGATGATGTCGGACCGGAAAACCTTGCCCAACCTGCTGATCGGGACCAACGACGCGTCCTGGGGTGACGAGCGGGAACGTGCGGTCCTGCTCGAGGGCTACACCTACGTGTATCTCCTGACGGTCATGCCCGTCTGGCTGGTCGGCGCGATCGCGGCATGGTTCATCCCCACCTGGGTCACGATCACGTTGTGGCTGGTGCTGGTGATCCCGTCCGCCGAATGGCAACGCTTCTGCCGGGCCCGCCACGTCGACGCGAACACCCTCGTCTACGCACGGAGTTCCCCCGCCCGGTTGATCACCTCGGTGGTCTTCACCGGTACCTGCTCGATGTCGATGGCGCTGGCCGTGGTGGTGCGCTGGTCCGGCGCCATCGACACCACCGGGTCGTCGACGATCTGGGGCGGCATTGTCGGTGGGATCGTCGGCGGCACGGTGACCTTCGCCATCGCGAAGATCCGGGCCCGGCGCGCCGACGCCCGGGCGGCCGCCGAGGAGTAGCGGACACCCGCTTCCCGCCCTACCCCCGGAGCTGGTCCAGCCAGAACCGGGCCGACGCGTCCGACGGCGAACTCCAGTCGCCCCTCGGTGAGAGCGAACCGCCCGAGCCGATCTTGGGGCCGTTGGGCATTGCCGTGCGTTTGAACTGGCTGTTCATGAAGCGGCGGCAGAACTCCGCGAGCCACTTCTCGATGGTCGCCGCGTCGTAGGCGTTACGTCGTTGCGGCGCAATCAGATCCGACCACTCACCGCGCTCGGTGTCACCCCACGCCTGCTGGGCCAGATAGGCCACCTTGGTGGGCAGGTACCCGAACCGGGTGAGGTGATACAGGAAGAAGTCGTGGAGTTCGTACGGTCCGACGGCGTCCTCGGTGCTCTGCACCGCGCCGTCCTCACCGGGCGGCACCAGCTCCGGGGAGATGACGTCGTCGAGGATCTCGGCCAGCACCGCCGTGGTCTCCGGCGCGTACTCGCCGCGCGAGATCAGCCACCGGATCAGGTGCTGGATCAGAGTTTTGGGCACCGAGGTGTTCACGTTGTAGTGCGACATCTGATCGCCGACCCCGTAGGTGCACCAGCCGAGCGCGAGCTCGGAGAGATCGCCGGTGCCGAGCACGATTGCGCCGTGATGGTTGGCCAGCCGGAACAGATGCGACGTCCGTTCCCCGGCCTGGACGTTCTCGAAGGTGACGTCGAAGACCTTCTCGCCCCGGGCGTACGGGTGTCCGAGGTCGGCGAGCATCTGCGCACACGACGGCCGGATGTCGAGTTCGGCACCGGTCACCCCGAGCGTGTCCATCAACACGTGGGCGCGACGTAACGTGGCGCCGCCGGTGGCGAACCCGGGCATCGTGTAGGCCAGGATGTTGGTGCGGGGCAACGACAACCGGTCGACGGTGTCGCAGGCGACGAGCAACGCCAGCGTGGAGTCGAGCCCCCCGGACACGCCGATCACGATCTTCTCGATGCCCGTCGCCCGCAGCCGACCGGCCAGGCCCTGCACCTGGATGTCGCGGACCTCTCGGCAGCGGTCGTCCCGGTCGGCGGCACCGGCGGGCACGAACGGGAACCGCGGCACCACCCGGCGCAGGTCGTCGGTCACCGGTGCGGCATCCAGTGTGCCGAAGGAGAATCCGATGCGCCGCAGCGACCTCAGGTCCGACGCGTAGTCGCCGACCTGGTCGCGCAGACTGATCATGCGCAGCCGTTCGGTGCGCAGCCGGTCGAGGTCGACGTCGGCGACCACCAGCTGATCGTCCATCGCGAACTGGGTGCTGCGCGCCAGCAGTGTGCCGTTCTCGGTGATGAGCGCGTCACCGTCCCAGGCGAGGTCGGTCGTCGACTCGCCGAATCCGGCCGCCACGTAGAGATGTGCGGCAACGCACCGGGCGGAATGGCCGGTGCACAGGGACTTTCGGTAGGCCTCCTTGCCGACGGTGACCGGGCTGCCCGACAGATTCGCCAGCACGGTGGCCCCGGCCAGCGACGCGGGCACGCTGGGCGGGATCGGCACCCAACCGTCCTCACAGATCTCGACGTGCAGCACGAAGCCCGGCAGATCGTCGGCGGTGAACAGCAGGTCCGCCCCGAACGGCACCGCGCGGCCCAGGATCACGGCGGTGTCGGTGACGGCGTCCCGGGCCGCGGCGAAATAGCGCTGCTCGTAGAACTCGCGGTAGTTCGGCAGATAGGATTTGGGGACCGCGCCCAGGATCTCGCCGTCATGGACGAGGACGGCGCAATTGAACAGCCCGTCGCCGACGATCAGCGGCACACCGACCGCCACCAGCGGTGTCAGCCCGGCGCTGGCCGCGACGATCTCGCCCAATGCGGCAAGACATTCGGCGAGCAGCGCATCCTGGTGGAAGAGGTCGTCGACGCTGTAGCCGCACAATCCCAGCTCCGGGAACACCACCAGCGCCGCCCCCTGCTCGGCGGCCGCCCGCATCGCCGAGATCGTGGCCGCCGCGTTGGCGTGGGGATCGGCGAGATGCAGGACGGGGACCGCGGCGGCAACGCGGACGAAACCGTGGTCGTAGACAGACACGGGGTCAGCCTACTGACGGGCCGCGCCTGGTGATGCGCCGCGGGCAGACCGCTCCCGTCACCGACGACCGTCAGCGCTCACATGCCTTCACCAACAGCTCCAACTCCGCGGCCAGCGCCCCACCGATCTCGTCGACGTCGGGCACGTCGTCCGGGCAGGTCAGCACACCGACGTTGAGTTTCCCGGCCGCCGAGAACACGGTGATGTTGAGTGCGAGCCCGTGGAAGATCGGCCCCAGCGGATAGAACGCAACCACCCGCGCACCACAGAAATACAACGGGAAGTCGGGGCCCGCCACATTCGAGACCGTCACGTTGTACACGGGCGGATGGATATTCGACAGTTTGCGGTCACCGTAGATCTTCATCAACGTCGACAGCGTCGTGCCGGGCGCGAACTGCGCCCAACCCCGCAGGATGTTGGCGTCGATCTCGGCGTGATGTTCCTTGGCCCGCCGGGCCAGCTCGCCGGCCCGTTCCAGTCGTTCGACCGGATCCTCGATGACCGACGGCAGCTCGGTGAACATGCCGGTCACCTTGTTGGTGCCGTTGACGACGAGATCGCTCTCGTCGGCGCCGTGCACCGACACCGGACACAGCGCCACCAACGGCACCTCCGGGATCCCGCCGTGGGACGCGAGGTAGGTGCGCAGGGCACCGCCGACCATCGCCAGGACGACGTCGTTGACCTTCACCCCGAAGCGGTTCTTGACCTTCTTGACGTCGTCGAGCGGCAACTGCGCGAGCCCGATGCTGCGGTGCGGTGTGATCGGCCCGTTGAACATCGTGCGCGGCGCCGCGAACGGTGCGGGCATCCCGGTCTGCGACCAGGACCGGCGCAGCCAGCCGAACGGCACCGCCACCGTGGGCGGCAACAATTTGGCCATCGCGATCGGCCGCGCCAGGAAGAAGTTGACCGCCCCGGTGAGCGCCATCGTCGAGCGACTCGGCCCGCCGACGCTCTCCTGCCCGCCCTCGGCGTCGAAGTCGGGCTCCTCGGGCGTCAGGGTGCACAGCCGGCCGAGCATCTCGGCGACGGTGACGCCGTCGACGCCGGCGTGGTGCATGCGCAGCATCAGCGTGATCTCGCCGCCCGCGCCGCCCTCGATGACCCAGATCTCCCACAGCGGCTTGCCCCGGTCCAGGGTCTGCCCGGCCAGATGGCCGCACAGCTCGGTGAGATCGGCGCGGGCACCCGGTGACGGCACCGCCACCCGGTGCACGTGGCGTTCGATGTCGAAACGCTCGTCCTCGACCCACACGGGGTGATCGAGATTGAATGTCGAGTTGTCCAGTTTGCGCCGTAACATCGGCATCGTCGCCACCCGGTCGGCGATCTGGGCACGCATCCGGGCAAACGAGTAGCCGCCCGGGATCGTCGCGGGATCGAGGTCCAGAATCCCGATGACCTGCATCAACTGCGACCTGGTCTCCAGGTACAGAAACGACGCGTCCAATCCGCTCAATCGCTGCATCGCGACGACCTCCCGCTATTCCTGATCCGGTCCGGCGCGCGCAGGACCATCCACCATTGTGCCCCCAGAATCGTGAGACAGACCACCGCGGGACACTCGCGTCACCTAGAGTCGGCGCCATGACCCCTTCGTCCGGTCAGCTCGCCCCGACCTTCGGCGCCGACGAGCTTCATGCGGCGTTCGCCGACTTCCAGCGCACGGTCACCGAGATCGGCGTGAGCCGAGACTGGGACCGCTTCGCCGAGATGTTCACCGTCGACGCCGACTACATCGAGCACGCCCTCGGCACCATGCACGGCCGCGAGGAGATCCGCACGTGGATCTGGCGCACGATGACGGCGTTCCCGGGCAGTCACATGACCGGCTTCCCCGCCCTGTGGCATGTGGTGGATGCGCCGACCGGCCGGGTGATCTGCGAGGTCGACAATCCGATGCGCGATCCCGGTGACGGCACCCGCATCACGGCGACGAATCTCACCATCCTCACCTACGCAGGCGACG
Source organism: Gordonia sp. (in: high G+C Gram-positive bacteria) (assembly GCA_047605505.1). Lineage (GTDB taxonomy): Bacteria > Actinomycetota > Actinomycetes > Mycobacteriales > Mycobacteriaceae > Gordonia. Next base: position 11,778 of record JASGFO010000025.1, read on the forward strand.
GCCTGTGGTCGGTCGAGGAGGACGTCTACAACCCCGCCGAATTCGGGCGGGCGGCCATGACGTGGTGTCGCACGGCCGCCGATCTCGGTACTCTCGATGATGGCGCGGCAGAATGGATGCGCCGTTTTGGCCGCGCCTTCTCGGCGTGACCCCGCGCCGACGTAACGCTGGATACAGTGGTTACGACACCGTAGGTACGGACTTGGGCCGAACCCGTCACGTGCCGTAGCCTTACCTTAGACACATGTGCTGCATTGCTGCACACGCGACCCATTGCTCGGAGGAACCCCCCATGGCACGTGAACTGACTCAGCTGGAGATGCTCCAGGAGCTCGCCCCAGTTGCCGAAGAGAACGTGAACCGGCACCTCAAGACCGCCCGCGACTGGAACCCGCACGACTACGTGCCGTGGGATTCCGGCCGTAACTTCGCCGCGCTGGGCGGCGTCGACTACGACCCCGAGCAGTCCCAGCTCGACGAGGTCGCCAAGGCCGCGATGATCACCAACCTGCTGACCGAGGACAACCTGCCCTCGTATCACCGCGTGATCGCCGACAACTTCTCGATGGACTCCGCCTGGGGTCACTGGGTGGGCCGCTGGACCGCCGAGGAGAACCGGCACAGCATCGTGATGCGCGACTACCTTGTGGTGACCCGCGGCGTCGACCCGGCCGCGCTCGAGGCCGACCGGATGGTCCACATGACCAATGGCTACTCGCCGGAGTCCGCGGCCGGTGATCGGGCCGAGGAGCTGATGGCGGTGGGCCAGGACATGGGCCTGCTGCACGCGGTCGCCTACGTCACCTTCCAGGAGCTGGCCACCCGGGTCAGCCACCGCAACACCGGCAAGGCCTGCAAGGACCCGATCGCCGACAAGATGCTGCAGCGCATCGCCGCCGATGAGAACCTGCACATGATCTTCTACCGCAACATCTGCGGTGCGGGCATGGATCTGGCACCCGACCAGACGCTGCGGGCGGTCACCGACATCGTCACCCACTTCCAGATGCCCGGCGCCGGCATGCCCAACTTCCGTCGCCACGGGGTACTGATGGCCAAGCACGGCATCTACGATCTCCGCCAGCACCTCGAAGAGGTGGTCCAGCCGGTGCTGCGCAAGTGGAATGTCTTCGAGCGCGACGACTTCACCGCCGAGGGGGAGCAGACCCGCGAAGAGCTCGCCGATTTCCTTGTGCAGCTGGAGAAGGACACCATCCGCTTCGAGGAGATGCGGGACCGCTCGCTCGCCCGCGAGGCCAAGAAGCGGGAGCGGCAGGCATCCTGACCGGTCGGTCGGGCCCGCGCGCGCCGTCTCCGACAGCTGCGGGCCTCCCCCTCGATTCTCCCGGCGCACCGGCGTCGCTCGTCGGGCACGCCGGTGCGTCGGCGACGCCGTCGCGGCCACTGCGGATCGGTTCGATCGAGCTGGCCAGCCCCGTCGTCCTGGCGCCGATGGCCGGGGTGACCAATGTCGCCTTCCGAACGCTGTGCCGGGAACTCGAACGCGCCCGGACGGGAACCGTGTCCGGGCTCTACGTCTGCGAGATGGTCACCGCGCGGGCGCTGGTCGAGCGACATCCGGTCACCATGCACATGACCACCTTCGCCGCCGACGAGAATCCGCGCTCGATGCAGCTCTACACCGTCGACCCGCGCTGGACCTACGAGGCGGCCAAGATGATCGTCGACGAGGATCTCGCCGACCACATCGACATGAACTTCGGCTGCCCGGTGCCCAAGGTCACCCGGCGCGGTGGTGGGTCGGCGATCCCGTACAAGCGCACGCTGTTCCGCAAGATCGTGGCCGCGGCGGTGCGGGCCACCGAGGGCACCGACATCCCGGTCACCGTGAAGTTCCGGATCGGTATCGACGACAACCATCACACCCACCTCGACGCCGGCCGGATCGCCGCCGGGGAGGGCGCGAAAGCCGTTGCCCTGCATGCGCGCACCGCCTCCCAGCGTTACTCCGGCACGGCCGATTGGGGCGAGATCGCCCGGTTGAAGGAGCAGGTCACCGAGGTGCCGGTGCTCGGCAACGGCGACATCTTCGAACCACGGGACGCGGTCGCGATGATGGATCAGACCGGGTGTGACGGGGTCGTCATCGGCCGCGGCTGCCTCGGTCGGCCCTGGCTGTTCGCCGAACTCGCCGCCGAACTGAACGGACTGCCCGCCCCGGCCCAGCCCACCCTCGGGGAGGTCTCGGCGATCATCGTCCGCCATGCCGAACTGCTCGTCGACCACCACGGCGAGGAGAAGGGCTGCCGCGAGATCCGCAAACATGTCGCCTGGTATCTGCGCGGCTTCCCGGCCGGCTCCGAGGTGCGCTCACGGCTGGCGCTGGTCCACAGTCTCGCCGAACTCCGCGATCTGGTGGCCACCCTCCCCGCCGCCGCGGCCTTTCCCGACGACGGGCACGGGCCGCGCGGGCGGCAGGGCACCCCCGCGAAGGTCGCATTGCCCGACGGCTGGCTCGACGACCCGGACGAGGATGTCGTCCCCGCCGGTGCGGAGGTCATGCACTCAGGCGGATAGTGACGAATCCATCGGCAACCCGCACCGCCGATGGATTCGCCGGACGTTCCCCTATGATGTCGACAAGGCCCTTGCCATGGCGGGGTCAGCTGGTGGTGCCGCAGCCACGTTGAACCCCGACGACGCGGTACACACAATTGCCGGGGGAAGAGGATCGTCAAGAAGTTGAGTCGTTGGTCGCGCGGGAAGCGCGGAGACAAGCCGGGTGAGCCCGACGCCGCCGCTGCCCGTGACGGCATACCCCGCGGGGATGGCCCGTCAGCTGACGCCCGGTTCGCCGACATCTTCCAGGGGCCGCCGACCGGTGAGATCCCGCTGGTCGACCGGCTGCGTGAACCGCGGTCCTCCGATCGTTTCGTCCGCGGCCGCCGCCGCCTGACGGTGCGTGAGCTGTTGGAGCAGATGGATGCCGAGGACAACCCGGCCGCCGATCTCGCCCGCGACGACCACCTGACACAGGCACTCCCCCTCGACCCGTCGAACCGACGGGGCACCCCGACCACCCCGGCGACCCCCCCATCGCCGCCCCCCGGCCCCCGACGAGGGCGCACCGCGAAGGGCGGCTACACCCCGGCGTCGCCGGCCGACGAGCGGCCGACGTCGAAGTTCGGCGCGCACCTCAACGAGGTCACGCAGAAGATCACGCCGGTGGCCGCCGAGGCCGCCGTCGACGTCGACCTCTCCGACCGGGCAACGCAGCGGCGCGCGATCGAGGAATCGCGAGCCCAACTGGCCAGCCCGGCGGCGATCGCCGACGACGAGCCGGCACCACCCGAGGCACCGTCCGCCCCACCGGTCGAGACCACCGCGATCCCACCCACCGCGATCCCACCGACCGCCGACGACGCTCCTCTGCAACGGACCCCGGACCTGGCCGTGCTGGCCAAGCGCCGGTCGCGGCGGATCCCGGCACCGGCACGCGGGGCGCGGATGACCCGATCGGCCACCGTGACCGGCCGCGTGCTGGTGGCGGTCGCCTGCGTCCTGTCGCTGGTCGGGACCGGATTCGTGTGGGGCTACCTGAACACGGTGAACGGCAACTGGCGCAACATCGTCGCGTTGGATCCCAACGACCGCAACGTCATCGACCGCAACGCCCAGTACGGCGACGAGAACTACCTCATCGTCGGCACCGACACCCGCAGCGGCCAGAATGCGCGGGTGGGCGCGGGTACGACCGCCGACGCCGACGGCGCCCGCTCCGACACGGTCATCCTGGTCAACGTGCCGGCCGACCGCAGCCGGGTGGTGGCCGTGTCCTTCCCCCGCGACCTGCAGGTTGACCGCCCCGAATGCCAGATCTGGAACAACGAGTCCGGCACCTACCAGGGCACCCTCGAGGCGGCCACCGAGGTGAAGCTGAACAGCGTGTACGCCGACGGTGGGCCGCAATGTCTGGTCCGGGTCGTCACGCAGCTCAGCGGTCTCGCCGTCAACCACTTCATCGGTATGGACTTCGCCGGCTTCGAGAAGATCGTGAACGCCCTCGGCGGTGTGGAGGTGTGTTCGACGTCGCCGATCTACGACTACGAGCTCGGCTCGATCCTGCGCCGTCCGGGCAAGCAGAAGGTCAGCGGCCGCAAGGCCCTCAACTACGTCCGGGCCCGCACGGTGTCCACCGAGGGCAATGGCGATTACGGCCGGATCAAACGGCAGCAGCTGTTCATGTCGTCGCTGCTGCGGTCCACGCTCTCGGGCAACGTCCTGGCGAATCCGTCGAAGCTGAACAAGATCATCAGCACCTTCATCAACTACAGCTACGTCGACCGCGTGGACACCCAGTCGCTGCTCAAGCTCGCCGAATCGATGCAGGGTCTCGACGCGGGCCGGGTCAGCTTCATCACACTGCCGACCTCCGGTACCACCGAGGACGGCAGCAACAACGAGATGCAGGACGTCGACAAGATCAACGTGCTCTTCGGCGCGATCATCGATGATCTGCCGCTGCCCGGCGAGGAGGCACGCCGCCCGCGCGCCGGCGAGTCGAGCTCGCCGGCGCCATCGCGGCCGCGTCCCCCGGCGACACCGTCGCGGGTGTCGGCGACCGCCCAGAATCCCGGCAACGTCGGGGTGCGGGTCCTCAACGGCACCGGCCAGACCGGCTCGGCGACCGAGGTCTCCGACGAGCTCTCCGCCCTCGGATTCGGGGTGCGCGGGGTGGCCGACGCGTCGGAGAACCGATCAAAAACCGTCATCCGCTACGGCGCAGGCGAGATGGACTCGGCAGCCACGCTCGCCGAGATGTTCCCGGGGGCGTCGATCCAGCAGGACGCCACTGTGCGCTCCGGTGTCGAGGTGATCCTGGGCTCGGACTTCACCGGGACACTCGGCACGGTGCCCGACACCGGCTCGACCCTGTCGGTGAGCCAGCTGCCGCCGGCCGCCAACTCCGGTGAGCTCCCCAACGACCTCGCCATCACCAACGCCGGGGACACGACCTGTTCCTAGGTGACTGGTGTTCAACACCAGTCACCTAGGCGTCGCGGACCATCGACCGCCGGCGGATCCGCGGAACCTGTTCACGGCGTGTTCATCGTCCGGGTTCGGGGCCGGGCACGGTGAGCCAGTAGCCTTGATCCATGCGGACCGCCTACCAGGAACAGCTGCGCTCACTCAACGGCATTCTGGGCGAGATGTGTGACCTTGCGGGATCGGCGATGGAGCGCGCCACCCGCTCGCTTCTGCAGGCGGATCTGGCGATCGCCGAAGAGGTCATCACCGAGAACGAGCGGATGAGTGAGCTGACCGCCCGGGCCGAGGAGCAGGCGTTCGCCTTGCTCGCGCTGCAGGGGCCGGTGGCCGGGGACCTGCGCGGCGTGGTCAGCGCACTCCAGATCGTCGCCGACGTGGACCGGATGGGGGCGCTGGCCCTGCACATCGCGAAGGTCGCCCGTCGCCGGCATCCGGCGAAGGCACTGCCGGAAGCTGTGGCGGGCTATTTCGCCGAGATGGGTCGGCTGGCCGTCCAGCTGGCGCACAACGCGCGGGAGTCCCTCGATTCCCAGGACCCGGAGGCGGCCGCCCGGCTCGAAGAGGACGACGATGCGATGGACGATCTGCATCGCCACCTGTTCACCGTCCTGATGGACCGGGACTGGCGCCACGGCGTGGCGTCGGCCATCGACGTCACCCTGCTCGGCCGCTACTACGAGCGATTCGCCGACCACGCCGTCCTCATCGGACGCCGGGTGGTCTTCCAGGCCACCGGCAAGACGCCCGAGCAGTTGCAGGTCTAGCTCGGCCCTCTGATGTGCGGCCACCGTCGGGCGGCGGCTAGGCTGTCTGCTCATGGGGACGCACTTTCCGGGGGACCACGATGTCAGGCCGACATCACACACTGAGCACGCACACTCCTACGAGCGACTGTTGTTTCTGCTCGCCGGAGCCATCGTGATGCTCCTCGCCGCGCTGGCAGTGCTCTACGCCTGACGCGCGCCCGGCCCGGGCTTGCCGATGCCTCCGAGATCGAGACCACCTTGCCGCCCGGCTCACCCATAGGCGACGTCGACGGCGTACCGGGTGAACCCCAGCCGCTCGTAGGTGTGCACCGCCGCGGTGTTGTCGCCCTCGACGTAGAGCTGCACCTCGTCGACGCCGCGATCGGCAAAATAGTGCAGTCCGGCCAGTGTCAGCAGCCGGCCCAGACCCCGTCCCTGCGCTGCGGGGTCGACGCCGACGATGTAGACCTCACCCAAATCGGGTCCCTGCCGCTTGGTCCAGTGGAAACCCAGCAGCCGGCCGGTCGCGGCGTCGACGGCCAGGAACAGTCCGGCCGGGTCGAACCACTCGGCCGTCGTGCGTTCGACGATCTGGTCGAGCGACCAGCCGCCCTGTTCCGGATGCCAGTCGAAGGCCGCATTGTTGACCCGCAGGATTTCGGCGTCGTCGGCGGCGCCGGCATAGGTGCGGAGGATGACGTTCTCCCCGACCACGAGGTCGGGCAGCGTCGCCGAGCTGCCCTCGCGTCGGAGCTGCCGCAGCTCGCGGCGCCGGGACAGTCCCAGTGTCGCGGCCAGGGCCGCCGCGGCCGGCAGGTCGCCGTGGGCCCACACCCGGGCCGGGCCGTCGGCCCGGGCAGCGCCGAACGCCGCCGTCAGCAGAGCCCGCCCATACCCCCGGCGACGCCGGGACGGGTCGACGACGGCCTCGATCGTCGCCGGCTCGTCGTCACGTCCGGGCCGGATGTTGGCGTAGCCGGCCACCGCATCACCGTCGCCCACCAGCACATGCCGGACCCCGGTGCGCTGATCGATCGCCACCACCGCCTGCTCCGACAACGGGGCCACCCCGTCGGTGGCGAGCGCCGCGGCGGTCACACCGCGCACCCGTCGTCGCTGATCGTCGGTCAACTGCCCGACCACCGCCACGTCGTCAGCCGGCACTGAACTCCTCGTCGACCAGGTCATCTTTGGTCTCCGGGGTCGGCTCGGCGCCCGGCTCGCCGACGCCCTCACCGCGGCCCCGGGTGGACGGACGCACCGCCTTGTACCCGACGTTACGCACCGTGCCGATCAACGACTCGTGATCGGCCCCGAGCTTGGCGCGCAGACGCCGAACGTGCACGTCGACGGTGCGCGTGCCACCGAAGAAGTCGTAGCCCCACACCTCCTGGAGCAGCTGCGCGCGGGTGAACACCCGGCCCGCGTTCTGCGCCAGATACTTGAGGAGCTCGAACTCCTTGTAGGTCAGATCCAGCGGTCGCCCGCGCAGCCGCGCGGTGTAGGTGCCCTCGTCGATCACGAGCTCACCCAAGGTCACCTTGCCGGAGGCCTCCTCCGCGCTCACCCCCCGGGCGCGGACGACGAGCAACCGCAACCGCGCATCGAGCTCGGCGGGCCCGATGGCGGGAAGCATGAACTCGTCGAGCCCCCAGTCCGCGTTCACCGCGACCAATCCGCCCTCGGTGAGCACCGCCGCGACCGGGACCGCCGATCCGGTGCTGCCGAGCAGCCGGCACAGCCCGCGGGCCGCGGCGAGCTCGGTGCGGGCGTCGACGATGGCCACATCGGCGTTGCCCGCCTCCATCAGCGACGACACCTCGGTCGCGGCCACCCGCACGGTATGCGGGAGCAGCGACAGCGACGGCAGCACCGACTCCGGGTTGGGATCGGCCGTCAACAGCAGGAGATCCACGTCTCACTCCGATCTTCCTCGTCGCCACCTGGGGAGCCGGAGAGCCACCGGGGGCGGTCCCGACCCGTTCCGAACGCCTCGTCGTTGAGGCGACGATCAACGCGCGCAGGAGCCGCCGCTGCGGGCGTCGCATGTTTACTCTGGCTTACCGGTATGTGCGCGATAGATGACAGAATAACCGCAATGTCCCGATCCGCTGTCAACGAGGCGACACCCAGGGCCCGGACCTCGCCCGCCTCACCGACCCCCGTTCACCTGCGACGCCTGCGACGCACCGGGATCGTGGCCCTGGGGATCGTCGTCTTGCTCGCTGCCGCAGGCATTCTCGCCGACACCGTCGCCGCCGCCCGCGCCGAACAGCGACTCTCCGCGGCGCTGGCCACCGCACCGGGCATCGCGCATCGTCCCGAGGTCATCCTGGGTGGCTTCCCGTATCTCCCCCATGCGGCGGACGGCCGATTCGGCAGCGTCGCCATCGCGGCCCGCGCCGTCGGCGTGCCCGGTTGCGCCTACGGCGGCGGATGCATCGCCGAGCTCGGGGCCACGCTGGGCCCGTTCACGGTCGCCGACGGGTACGCCATCGGCCCCACCGACACCCTGCACACCGCATCGGTCACCGCCTACACCCGGCTCGACTCGGTCAACCTGGGCCGCTTCCTGGGAATCGTGGACCTCACCGTCGCCACACCCGCCGCTGCCGACCGCGTCGGTGGTGGCGGCCCGCAGTTCGGCAATCTCGAACGAACCCGCGACGTCGTCCTGACCGGGACCGTCGCCCTGCCCCCGGCGTCGCTGCCGATGCCGCACGCCCGACCGACCCCGGCCACCTCGCCGGCCGCGGCCGATTACCCCGGACCCGCCACCCGGGTGAGCGTGACCGTCGACCTCTCGGTCCGCGACGGACGCCTCCGCCTGGACGCGACCGGCTTCTACACCGGCCCGGAACGGCACGTGACCTCGGCCGAGCTCGCCGACGCCCCCGGCGGCCTGCGCCGCGCCGTCCTGAACCGATTCTCGGCCACCCTGCCCCGGCTGCCGCTGCCGTGGGATCTGCCGGCCACCGGTGCCCACAGCTCCGGCAGCGATGTCCTCCTCACCGCCTCGGCGGGCCCCCGTGACCTGCGACCGGATCGGTTCTGAGATCACGGCGCCGCCAACCACCGAGGCCCGTGGCAGTTGCCCCGGCCACTGCGGTAGGCTCGCGGACATGCAACTGCGCCGTGAGTTCATGCTCACCCGCCGCCGGGCGATCGACTTCTGTCGCGTCGCCGACTGTTGCTGTCGCTCCATCCGTCGGTGATCGCGGCGCCTGACCGGCGCGATCACCCGATGCCGGTCCGCGCGGGAGCACGTCGCCTCCCGATGATCGTGACACATCGCGTCCCGCGCTGCCCGACATCATTCGCCGAAGTTCGCCGGCACCGAGTCCGGCCACTTCATCTCTCGCAATTTCCGTGCACCAACACCCACATCCCTTGGGAGGAAAACCATGGCACGTTCCGATGTGCTGGTCAGCGCCGACTGGGCTGAGCAGAACCTGAACGCCGACAAGACCGTCTTCGTCGAGGTCGACGAAGACACCACCGCCTACGACGGCGGCCATATCGCCGGTGCGGTCAAGCTCGACTGGAAGACCGATCTGCAGGATCCGGTCCGCCGCGACTTCGTCGACGCCGAGCAGTTCGCCACGCTGCTGAGCGAGCGCGGCATCGCCAACGACGACACCGTGATCCTCTACGGCGGCAACAACAACTGGTTCGCCGCCTACGCCTACTGGTACTTCAAGCTGTACGGCCACAACGACGTCAAGCTGCTCGACGGCGGCCGCAAGAAGTGGGAGCTCGACGGCCGTCCGCTCTCGGCCGACCCGGTCAGCCGCCCGGCCACCGAGTACAAGGCCGCCGAGCCGGATGTGTCGATCCGTGCGTTCCGCGACGAGGTCGTCGACGCCATCGGCGTGAAGAACCTGGTGGATGTCCGCAGCCCGGACGAGTTCTCCGGCAAGATCCTCGCGCCGGCGCACCTTCCGCAGGAGCAGAGCCAGCGTCCCGGCCACATCCCCGGCGCCATCAACGTGCCGTGGAGCAAGGCCGCCAACGAGGACGGCACCTTCAGTTCCGACGAGGAGCTCGCCGAACTGTACGGCGATGCCGGCCTCGACGGGGAGAAGGAGACCATCGCCTACTGCCGCATCGGCGAGCGGTCGAGCCACACCTGGTTCGTCCTCAAGGAGCTGCTGGGCCATCAGAATGTGAAGAACTACGACGGCAGCTGGACCGAATACGGCTCGCTGGTCGGCGTTCCGGTCGAATTGGGAGAAGGAAAGTAAATCATGTGTGCTGCACCCAAACAGGGACAGACCCTGCCCGCGGGCGTCGACGTCGAGAAGGAGACCGTCCTGACCGGGCAGGTCACCGACGGCGCCGGCAACCCGGTGGCGGGGGCGTTCGTCCGGCTGCTCGACTCGACCGGTGAGTTCACCGCCGAGGTCGTGGCCAGCCCGACCGGCGATTTCCGGTTCTTCGCCGCCCCCGGCACCTGGACGCTGCGCGCCCTGAGCTCGGTGGGCAACGGTGAGGTCACCGTGTCCCCCGAGGGTCCTGGCGTCCACAACCACGACGTGACGGTCGCCAAGTAGCGCGAGGTCGCAGACGGCCGAAGGCCTGGTCACCGCATCGGTGACCAGGCCTTTGTCGTCGGGGTCGGTAGTGTCCGGCCGTCGGCCCGCCAGTGAGGTTCCCCTTGATTCCGACAACCACGCCCGACGCGCTAGAATCACCGCCGTGGTCATCTTCTTCGAAATCCTGCTCGGGCTTGCCTCGATCCTGATCGCGTGGTTCGGCCTGTACGTCCTCTACCGCCTGGTCAACGACGAATCGTGACGCCACCGCCGCAGGAGTCGGTTCCCGGCGAGAGCACGCCCCGTCGTTCCGGCGACGAGGCCATCAGCGCGGCCGAGGCGCGTGCACTCGACAGCGGCAGCCACGAACGCAACCTGCCGACCTGGGATGATCTTGCGCTGCCCGCCGACACCGCGAATCTCCGGGACGGCGCCGACCTCCATCCCGGGCTGCTCGCCCTGCTCCCGATGGTCGGGGTGTGGCGCGGCGAGGGGGAGGCCAACGATCCCGCCACCGGCGCCGACTACCACTTCTCCCAGCAGATCGTCGTCAGCCACGACGGCCAGAACTTCCTCAACTGGGAGGCCCGTTCCTGGGTGATCGACGAGGACGCCCGCTTCGTGCGGCCCGACCTGCGCGAGACGGGTTTCTGGCGGATCGGCGAGGACGACACCATCGAGCTCCTGCTGGCCCACGCCGAGGGGTCGATCGAACTATTCTACGGCAATCCGCTGAACCAGACGTCCTGGGAACTCGTCACCGACGTCGTCATCAAGGCCGAATCCGGTGTGCGCACCGGCGGCGCCAAGCGTCTCTACGGGCTCGTCGAGGACGGTGACCTCGCCTACGTCGAGGAGCGGGTCGACGCCGACGGCGACCTCATCCCGCGGCTGTCGGCCAAGCTGCGCCGCCACGTCGGATAGCAGCCGACGCCGGGCCGACCGCTCCCCCCCTTGCTGGTCGAGTAAAGGAGGGAGCCTGCGACCGACTGCATCGAGACCATCCACCACCACAACCGCCTCGCGGGCGCTCCGGGAGCCGGGTCAGTGGGCGTCCGCAGCCGCCGCCAGGGCCACCACCGGACCGCGGTATCCGCCAGGCAGCTGATGCGTCACGACGATCACGGTGACGGCGGGACCGAACAGCCCCGTCGACGGCTCGAGAATGGCCGCCAGGAGCCGTTCGGCGTCGTCGGCATCGAGGTGTTCGGTCGGCTCGTCGAGCAGGATCACGGGGGCGCGATGCAACAGTGCCCGCGCGAGGAGCAGCCGACGACGCTGCCCGCCGCTGAGCGCGTCTGCGCCGCCGGTCAATTCGGTTGCGAGCCCGGCAGGCAACCCGGCGAGCCACTCGCCCAGACCCACCGCAACCAGTGCGGCGCGCATCTCGTCGTCGGTGACGTCGGCGCGGACCACGCGCAGGTTCTCCGCCACCGACGTCGAAAAGAGGTGCGCCTCCTCTGCGACATAGCCGCATGCCGAACGTACGTCGATGGCATGGCCGTCGGCGGCGACGGCGGTGATCGTGCCGTCGCGTGGTGCGAGCAACCCGGCCATCGTGAGCAGCAGTGTCGACTTCCCGATGCCGCTGGGGCCGACGACCGCGAGCCGTGAGCCGGGCAGCAGGCCGATGGTCAGGCCGCCGTCGGGCGCCGCGCATGCCGCACCCCACCCCCACCGCAGGCGGGTGGCCGCGAGGGTGACCGGGCCGTCGTGGACCGCGACGTCGCCGGTCCGGGTGTCCGCGTCACCGGCACCCGCGGCGTCGACCAGCGCCATCACCCGGGCGGCGGCCTGGCTGCTGCGTTGCACCTGGATTCCGGCCTCGGTGAGCGGTGCCGTGGACTCGAATGCCGACAACGGCAGCAGGATCAGCACACCGAGGACCATCGGGGTCAGCCCGCCGGTGACCGACGACACCTGCGCCAGTGATCCGGGGACGTCGCCGGCGAGGTGAATCCCGATCAGGCATGCGGCCAGCAACGACACGCCCATCGACAGCGGGGTCGCCGCAACCGCCGCCGCCTGGACGCGTTCACCGCGGTCGGTCGCGTCGATCGCCTCGGCGTCGGCGGTCCGCAGCGCGTCGGCGATCACGCCGCGCCGCCGCGCGACATACAGTTCCGGGGCGTGCCAGAGGGCGGTCGTCACCGCGGCCGCCGACCGGTCCCGGCCGGCCGCGCCGTCGGCGATCGCGCGCGCCGCACCACGGGCGGCAAGCCACGGTGCCACGAGCCCCGAACACACCAGCGCCAGCGCGAGAACCGCTGCCGCCCACACCGATACGAGTGCCATGATCGCCACGGCCGCGAGCGAGGTGGTGGCGCCGATCCCGATCGGGATCAGGCCGCGGATGAGGGCATTGCCGATCTCGTCGATGTCGTCGCCCGTACGGGTGAGCAGTTCGCCGCGGCGCAGCGTCACCGAATACGCGGGGGAACCGGCCGCGAGGGCGCGGTAGAGGCGTTCCCGCGCGGTCGCCATCCCCGACAACGCGAGGTCGTGGGTGGCGAGTCGTTCGAGATACCGGAACACACCACGCGAAATGCCCAGGGCGCGAACGGCGGTGATCGCGACCGACAGGTACAGTACCGGCGGCATCTGCCAGGCGCGGGTGATCAGCCACGCCGACAGCGCGGCCAGCCCGAGCGCCGAGAGCGCGCCGGCCGCGCCCAGCAGCAGGGCCCGCGCCACCGCGGACCACCGCAACCCGAGGAACCGCAGGGCCCGCATCAGGTCACCGGACACCGGCCACCTCCGGGAATGTGACGACGTGGTCGGCGACGTCCCGCGCCACGTCGCGGTGTGCGACGACGACGACCGTGTCACCGTCGTGGGCGCGCCGGGCCAGCGCCGCGAGCACGCGTTCCTCGGCGGTGCCGTCGAGATGTGCGGTCGGCTCGTCGAGCAGCAGCAGCGGCGCCGGGGACGCCAGCACGCGGGTCAACGCCAGCCGCTGACGCTGACCTGCCGACAGCCCCACTCCGCCCGCGCCCAGTACCGATGAGACACCGGCCGGCAGGTCGGCGATCACCTCGTCGAATCCGGTGAGCGCCGCGGCGCGCGCGAGGCCGGCCGGATCAAGCGCCCCGAACAGCGCCAGGTTCTCCGCGACGGTTCCCGGAACGACGACGGGTTGCTGTGGGAGCCAGGCGATCTGCTCGTGATACGCAGCCGGCTCGAGCTCGGCCACCGGCACCGATCCGACGAGCACCGACCCCTCGTCGGGCGTCAGCAGCCCGAGGACGACGGCCAGCGTCGTCGACTTGCCGGAGCCGTTGGGTCCGGTGAACAGTGTCAGTTGGCCCGGTCGGGCGGTGGCCGAGAGCTCGTACGGCGCCCAGCCGTCACGGCCGTGCACACCGACGTCGAGCAACCGGATCGGTTGCCCGGTCACCGACGTCGTGCGGACGCCGGCCCAACCCGGCGTGGCGCCCGCCCCGGCCGGTGTGTGCGTCGGGGAATCTGCACCGGTGGCGTCGATCAGGTCCAGGACCTCGGTCGCCGCGGCGACCCCGTCGGCGGAGTTGTGGAACTGCGCACCCACCTGCCGCAGCGGCAGATACGCCTCGGGCGCCAGGACAAGTGCGAGCACGCCCGCAGAGAGCGACATCTCGCCGTACACCAGGCGCAACCCGATGCCGACCGCGACCAGCGCCACGCACAGGGTCGCGAGCAGTTCCAGCACACCGCCGGAGAGGAACGCGATCCGCAGCGCCGACATCGTCGAACGCCGGTGCGCCCGGCCGAGTTCGGCGACCTGCCGGGCCGGCGCATTCGCCCGGTTGAGGGCGCGCAGCGTCGGCAGCCCGGCCACGAGATCGAGGAGTTGCGCGGTGAGCCGACTCATCGTCGCGAGCTTCCGCTCGGTGCGTTCGGCCGTCATCCTCCCGATGAGGATCATGAAGAGCGGGATCAGCGGCAGGGTCACCACGATGATCAGCGCCGACGGCCAGTCGGCCACCGCGATCACCCCGACGACGGTGGGCGTGACGAGCACCGTGACGATCAGTGCCGGGACGTAGCCCGACAGATAGGGGCCCAGGGCGTCGAGGCCACGCAGCAGCAGGGTCGCCGCGCGTTCCCGCCGGGTGAGCAGCTCGCGGGGCGAGGTCCGGTCCGGGTCGGTCAGCACATCCACGGCCCGGGAGCGCAATTCGGCGATCGCGAGTGCCGATGCGCGGTGCGCGTACCGGTCGTGCGCATAGGAGGTCAACACCCGCATCACCACCGCACCGGCCAGCACCCACAGGTGTACGGCCTGAGTGCTCAGGGAGCGCCGGGTCGGGTCGGTGACCAGTTCGGACAGAATCGACGCCGTCATGGCCGCGGTGACGATCACCGCGATCACGGTCAGCGCCGCCGATGCCGCCGTCACCACGACGTAGCGGCGCGTCGTCGGCGAGTACCGCAGCAACCGCGGATCCAGCGGCGGCCGCCGGGTCCGGCTCGGCACGTCGCTCACACCTTCAACGACGGCAAGCCCGAATGGTCGGGGATCTGCTCCACACTGATCCGCTTGCGGAACACCCAGTAGCTCCACGCCTGATACCCGATGACCACCGGGGTCACGATCAGTGCCGCCCACGTCATCACCGTCAGCGTGTAGTCGCTCGACGCGGTGTTGGCAATGGTCAGGCTGAAGGCGTCGTCGGTGGTCGAGGGCAGGACGTCGGGGAACAGCGCGGCGAACAGTGTCGCGACAGTACCGGCGCTCGCGCTCGCCCCACCCAGGGACGCGAAGCCCACCC
>JASGFO010000026.1:0-25389 GCA_047605505.1 Gordonia sp. (in: high G+C Gram-positive bacteria)
TCGTCGACGGCTTCTACTACGACTTCGCCGTCACCGAGCCGTTCACCCCCGAGGACCTGACGGCGCTGGAGAAGAAGATGCGCCAGATCATCAAATCCGGGCAGCGCTTTTCCCGACGCGTGTACGCGTCGAAGGACGAGGCCCGCGCCGAGTTGGCGGGCGAGCCGTTCAAGCTCGAGCTCATCGACGACAAGGGCGCGGCCGACGACGCCGAGGTGATGGAGGTCGGCGGTGCCGAGCTCACCGCCTACGACAACCTCAATCCCCGTACGGGAGAACGCATCTGGTGTGATCTGTGCCGGGGCCCGCACGTACCGACCACCAAGTACATCGCGGCCGTCAAATTGACCCGCAGCTCGGCCGCCTACTGGCGCGGCGATCAGGCCAACGCGGGCCTGCAACGCGTCTACGGCACCGCGTGGGAGTCGGTCGAGGCCCAGGACGCCCATCTCGAGCGTCTCGCCGAGGCCGAGAAGCGTGATCACCGCCGACTCGGCACCGAGCTCGACCTGTTCAGCTTCCCCGACGAGATCGGCTCGGGCCTGCCGGTCTTCCACCCCAAGGGCGGCATCGTCCGCAAGGAGCTCGAGGACTACTCGCGTCTGCGGCACGCGCAGGAGGGCTACGAGTTCGTCTACACCCCGCATGCCACCAAGGGGGAACTGTTCAAGCTGTCCGGACACCTGGACTGGTACGCCGACGGCATGTACCCGCCGATGCAGCTCGACGAGGAGCGCGGCGCCGACGGTCAGCTGCGCCGCCCGGCCATCGACTACTACCTCAAGCCGATGAACTGCCCCATGCACAACCTGATCTTCCGGTCCCGGGGGCGCTCCTATCGGGAACTGCCGTTGCGGCTGTTCGAGTTCGGCACCGTCTACCGCTACGAGAAGTCGGGGGTGGTCCACGGGCTCACCCGGGCCCGCGGCTTCACCCAGGACGACGCCCACATCTACTGCACGCGGGAACAGATGGGCGACGAGGTCCGGTCGCTGCTGCAGTTCGTGCTCGATCTGCTGCGCGACTACGGCCTCGACGACTTCTACCTGGAACTGTCCACCCGCGACCCGAACAAGTCGATCGGCTCCGACGAGGCGTGGACCGAGGCCACCGAGGTGCTGCGCGACGCGGCGTCGAACTTCGGGCTCGACCTCGTCGACGACCCAGGCGGCGCCGCGTTCTACGCGCCCAAGATCTCGGTGCAGGCGCGCGACGCGATCGGCCGCACCTGGCAGATGTCGACCATCCAGGTTGACCTGATGCTGCCCGACCGATTCGAGCTCGAATACACCGGCAGCGACGGTGCCAAGCATCGCCCGGTGATGATCCACCGCGCGCTGTTCGGGTCGATCGAGCGGTTCTTCGGGGTGCTCACCGAGCACTACGCCGGCGCCTTCCCGGCCTGGCTCGCACCCGTCCAGGTGGTCGGCATCCCCGTCGCCGAGGCCTTCGTCGAGCATCTGCGGACCGTCACCGATGAGCTCCGGCGCCGCGGCGTCCGGGCCGAGGTCGACTACTCTGACGACCGCATGCAGAAGAAGATCCGCACCCACACGACGGGAAAGGTGCCGTTCATGCTGCTGGCCGGGGAACGCGACGTCGCGGCGGGCGCGGTGAGCTTCCGCTTCCGCGACGGCACCCAGATCAACGGGGTACCGGTGGCCGAGGCGATCGAGGTGATCGCGGACTGGATCGGTGCCCGCCGCAACGAGTCCCCGACCAAGGACCTGATCGTTCCCGCAGCCGCCGGGAGCGCCGCCGATGGCTGATCGATCGGAGATCACCGACACCGGCACCGGTGACACCGACCGGTTGCAGCGCCTGTGGACGCCGCACCGGATGACCTACATCACCGCCGAACCCCCGCCGGCGAACTCCACCGGGCATCCGTTCCTGGACATTCCGACGATGTCCGACGAGGACGGCCTCATCGTGGCCCGCGGTGAGCACGTCTACGCGGTCCTCAATCTCTACCCGTACAACCCCGGGCACACCATGGTGGTGCCCTACCGGCAGGTCGCCGATCTCGAGGCGCTGACACTGGCGGAGTCGGCCGAGTTGATGGCGTTCACGCAGCGGATGATCCGGACGATCAAATCGGTGTCGAACCCGAACGCGTTCAACGTCGGGCTCAATCTCGGCTCCGCCGCGGGCGGGTCGCTGGCCGACCACCTCCACCAGCACATCGTGCCGCGGTGGGTCGGGGACGCGAACTTCATCACCGTGGTCTCGGGCACCAAGGTGGTGCCACAGTTGCTCCGGGACACCCGCGCGTTGCTCGCGGCGGCCTGGGTCGAGCACGGCGGGGCCGGCCCCGCCGGGTCGGGTGGGACGGCGGGAACCGGGGGCACGGACCGGTGCTGAGCATTCTGGGTCGCGCGTCGGTGTCCAAGGTGACGTTGCCGATCGGCCGCGGTCTGTTGCGGACCGGCCTGACCCCCGACGCGATGACCCTCATCGGCACCATCGCCTCGGTGGCCGCGGCCCTGACCCTGTTCCCGATGGGGCAGTTGTTCTGGGGCGCGATGGTCATCTGGCTGTTCGTGATGTTCGACATGCTCGACGGTGCAATGGCCCGCGCCCGCGGTGGCGGCACCCGGTTCGGATCGGTGCTCGACGCGACCTGTGACCGCATCGCCGACGGCGCGATCTTCGCCGGCCTGGCCTGGTGGTGCGCCTGGATGGCGCCGCATCAACTCCTGTTCATCGCGACCCTGATCTGTCTGGTCACCTCCCAGGTGATCTCGTACGCCAAGGCGCGCGCCGAGGCGGCGGGCCTCGATGGTGACGGCGGTCTGATCGAACGGCCGGACCGTCTCATCATCGTGCTCGTCGGTGCCGGATTCACCGGCCTGGGACTGTGGTGGGCGATCCATGTCGCGATGTGGCTGCTCGCCGTCGGCAGCGTCATCACCGTCGGCCAGCGGATGTGGTCGATCGCGGCGTCACCCGGTGCCCGCGAGCTGATCCCGCTGGCGGCACCGACCCCCGAGACCGACGGCGACGACGGGGACGCCGATCAGGGCGGCGAGGCAACCGCAACGCCGGTGGACCGATAGGGGGCGCCGATGCTCGATCACGTGCGGGAGACGGCTGCCGATCTCGGCTACCGGGCCGGGTGGGCCGGTGTGCGGTATGCGCCGGACTCCTTGGCGCGCAAGGGTTTCGATGCAATCGGTGGTTTCGTGGGCCGCCGCGACGGCGGTCCGGCGCAGCTGCGCCGCAACCTTGCGCGGGTCCTCGGCACCACCCCGGCGCGGGTGCCCGACGACCTCGTCGAGGCCGGGATGCGCTCCTACGCCCGCTACTGGTGCGAGGCCTTTCGCCTGCCCGCGCAGGATTTCGCGGCGACCGCCGACACCGTGCTGATGCCCGACGCCGACCGCGAACGACTCGATGCCGCGATCGCCAAGGGCAAGGGCGTGATCTTGACCCTGCCGCACAGCGGGAACTGGGACATGGCCGGGGTCTGGCTGGTGCAGAACCGGGGATCGTTCGCGACGGTCGCCGAACGGCTCAAGCCGGAGTCGCTGTTCACCAGGTTCGTCGCCTACCGCGAGTCGCTCGGATTCGAGATGTTCCCGCTCTCCGGCGGCGAACAGCCGCCGTACGGCCTGCTCGCCGACCGGCTCCGCGCCGGCGGCATCGTCTGTCTGCTGGGGGAGCGCGACATCGCCCGCCACGGGGTCCCGGTGAGCTTCTTCGGGGAGCCGACGCGGATGCCTGCCGGCTCGGCGCGGTTGGCCATCGAGACCGGGGCCGCGCTGGTGCCGGTCCATCACTGGTTCATCGACGCCCCGGGCTCACAGATCCGATGCGGCGACGAGATCGACACCTCGGCGGGTGTCGAGGCCACCACCCAGGCCCTGGCCGATGCTTTTGCCGAGAACATTGCCGCCCACCCGGCCGACTGGCATATGCTGCAGCCGCTGTGGGAGGCCGACTGGTCGGACCGGCAGCGGGCGCGGGTGGTGGGGGAGTAGGCCGCGTCTTCGCCTGCGGACCGGGCGACCCCGACAGCCACCAGCTGCCGAGCCGGTGGTCACCGGGGTGCGGAATGTCAGAGACCCGAACCCGACGGTGACACGAGGATCTTGACCGCTGTCTCGTTGCGGTGGATGAGTGTGTCGAAGCCCTCGTCGATGAGGTGATCGAGGTCGATCTTGGCGGTGATGAACGGCGCGAGATCGACCTTGCCCGCCTCGACGAGCGCGATGGTCGCCGGATGCGAGTTCACGTAGGCGATGGTCCCGCGCATGTCGATCTCCTTGAGCACCAGCTTCTGCATCTCGACCGTGCCCGGATGGCCCCAGATCGACACCACCACAAGAACTCCCGTCGGCCGCAGTGCGTCGAAGAGCGTGTCGAGGGCCGGCTGCACGGAGGTACACTCGAAGCCCACGTGCGCACCGATCCCGTCGGTGAGCCCGAGCGTTGTGGCGACCGCGTCCTGGGTGGTCGGATCGATCACGTGGTCGGCGACACCCGTCGCGAGCGCCTTCTCGCGGCGTAGGGAGCTGGGTTCGCTGATGATCGTGGTGATCCCACGGGCCTTGCAGACCGCGGCGGTGAGCAGACCGATCGGTCCCGCACCGGTGATCAGCGCGGTGTCGCCCGCACCGGCGCCGCTGCGGTCGACGGCGTGGTAGCCCACCGACAGCGGCTCGATGAGCGCGGCCTGGTCGAGTGGGATGTCGGAGGAGATCTGGTGGACCCAGCGGCGTTTGACGGAGATCTTCTCGCCGAGACCGCCGCCGCAGCCGCCGAGCCCGATGAAGTTCATGTCCGGCGAGAGGTGATAGTCGGTGCTCTGCGGACCGGTGTCGACGTTCTCGCCGATGATGTAGGGCTCCACGACGACGTGATCGCCCACGGCGAGGTCGGTGACGCCGTCACCGAGCGCCGACACGACCCCCGACATCTCGTGTCCGAGGGTCACCGGCGCGGACTCGTGGCTGATCGGATGCGGATGCCCGGCCGGCGGGACGAAGATCGGGCCGTCGGCGAACTCATGCAGATCGGTGCCGCAGATGCCGCACCAGGCGACGTCGATGCCGACCTCGCCGGGCCCGACGGTGGGCTCGGGGACCTCCTCGATACGGATGTCTCCACGGTCGTAGTAGCGTGCTGCGCGCATGATGCTCCTTGGTGCTGGTCTCTCGCCGGCGTCCGGGGATCGGCAGGCCGGTGACGGTGGAAGGGGTTGGTGCCATCCGCTTTCCAGCGTTGTCGCCGGGTGCGCGGCTGCACAAGGGTCGTTGGACTTGAGACCTCGGCCTGGAGGTCGGTGGACCCGGGCCCCGTTACACTCTCCCTCCGTGAGGATCGGCATGATCTGCCCCTACTCGTTCGACGTGCCCGGTGGGGTGCAGGCGCACGTCGTCGAACTGGCCCAGGTATTCATCGAGCGCGGGCACTTCGTCAGCGTGCTCGCCCCGGCCGGACCCGACGCCGACATCCCCGCGTATGTGACCAGTGCGGGGCCTGCGCTCGCAATCCCCTACAACGGTTCGGTCTCGCGGGTGTCGTTCAGTCCGCGCGCCTACCGGACGCTGCGCTCCTGGATCGCCGAGAACCGGTTCGACGTGCTGCACGTGCACGAGCCGAACTCGCCGAGCCTGTCGATGCTCTCGCTCATGGTCGCCTCCGGGCCGATCGTCACGACATTCCACACGTCGACGACGAAGTCATTGTGGCTCAGTGCCTTTCAGGCGGTCCTGCGGCCCTATCACGAACGCATCGCGGGCAAGATCGCGGTCAGTGAGCTCGCGCGGCGCTGGCAGATGGAATCGTTGGGATCGGATGCGGTCGAGATCCCCAACGGCATCCGGGTCGCCACCTTCGCCGGCGCCGCACCGCTCGAGGGCTATCCGTGGCCCGGTCGCACGGTGCTGTTCCTGGGCCGCTACGACGAGCCGCGCAAGGGCATCGACATCCTGATGCGGGCCCTGCCGACAATCGTGGCGGCCTTCCCCGATCTGCGGGTGCTCATCGTCGGCGGCGGCAACGAGAAGGCGCTGCGCCGGCGAGCCGGTGACCTCGCCCGGCACCTGGTGTTCCTGGGGATGGTCGACGACGAGACCAAGGCGCGGGCCCTCGCCTCGGCCGACGTCTACTGCGCCCCCAACCTCGGCGGCGAGAGCTTCGGCATCGTGCTGGTGGAGGCGATGGCGGCCGGTGCCGCGGTGGTCGCGAGCAAGCTCGACGCCTTCCGCCGGGTGCTCGACGATGGCCGTGCCGGCCGCCTCGTCGGTGTCGGCTCGGCCGACGAGCTCGCGGCGGCGGTGGTCGCCTTGCTCGGCGACGACGACGCGTGTGCCGAACTCGTCCGGTCCGGGCAGGCCCGCGCCGATCGCTACGACTGGTCGCGGATCGCCGACCAGATCTATCGCGTCTACGAGACCGTCACCGTCGGTGCCGGCCCGGTGGTGGTCACCGAATGAGCGCGGCCACCTGGCTGGTGGTGGTGATCGTCGCCGTCGTGATCGTGATCGCCGCCGGCTGGGCGTCGCAGACCGCGAACCGGCTCGACCGGCTCAACGTGCGCGTCGACCTGGCCCGGGCCGCGATGTTCGCCGCGCTCGACCGCCGCACCGTCGTCGTCCGGGCGCTCGCGGCCTGGTTGGGCGCCCATGACGCCGACGGCGCCGCCACCGCCCAGGCGCTCACCGAACGCGCCGACGTCGCCGAGCACGCCGCCCCCGCGGATCGGGAGGCCGCCGAGAATGCGTTGTCGGTGGCGCTTGCGCGCGTCCGGCCGGACGCGCGGCCCGTGGCGCTGGTCGCCGAGCTCGCCGACGCCGAGACCCGGATATTGCTGGCGCGCCGCTTCTACAACGACGCCGTGCGTGATACCCGTGGCCTCGCCGAGCGTCCCCTGGTGCGTCGGCTTCGGCTCGGCGGGCACGCCGAGCTCCCCGAGTATTTCGAGATCTCCGAGCGCATCACGCCGGGCTCGGGGGCCGCGGACCACTGACGGGCGCCACCGCGCACCGGCCGCCGGTGAGCGACGGGGCTCGCCTATCCTGGTGCTCGGGGGCCCGCACGTCCCGCGGGCCCGCGACGACGCAAGAGCAGGAGTTTTTCACGTGAGCCAATCCCAGTCAGGGACTGTTCCCGCCGCCGGTCAGGGCACTGCCCGGGTCAAGCGCGGGATGGCCGAGATGCTCAAGGGCGGGGTGATCATGGACGTGGTCACCGCCGACCAGGCGAAGATCGCCGAAGACGCCGGTGCCGTCGCCGTGATGGCGCTCGAGCGGGTGCCCGCCGACATCCGCGCCCAGGGTGGGGTCTCACGCATGAGCGATCCCGACATGATCGACGGGATCGTCAACGCGGTCTCGATCCCGGTGATGGCGAAGGCCCGCATCGGGCACTTCGTCGAGGCACAGATCCTGCAGAGCCTCGGCGTCGACTACATCGACGAGTCGGAGGTGCTGACCCCGGCCGACTACGCCAACCACATCGACAAGTGGGCGTTCACCGTGCCCTTCGTGTGCGGTGCCACCAACCTGGGTGAGGCGCTGCGCCGCATCACCGAGGGCGCGGCCATGATCCGCTCCAAGGGCGAGGCGGGCACCGGTGATGTCTCCAACGCCACCACGCACATGCGCAGGATTCGCGCCGAGATCCGGCGGCTGACCTCGCTGCCCACCGATGAGCTGTACGTCGCGGCCAAGGAGTTGCAGGCGCCGTATGAACTGGTCGCCGAGGTCGCGGCGGCGGGCAAACTGCCGGTGACGCTGTTCACCGCGGGGGGCATCGCAACCCCGGCGGATGCGGCGATGATGATGCAACTGGGTGCCGAGGGCGTGTTCGTCGGTTCGGGCATCTTCAAATCCGGCAACCCGGAGCAGCGCGCGGCGGCCATCGTCGCGGCAACCACCTTCCACGACGATCCCGATGTGCTCGCCAAGGTCTCGCGCGGGCTCGGGGAGGCGATGGTGGGTATCAACGTCGACGAGATCCCGCAACCGCATCGCCTCGCCGAGCGCGGTTGGTAGCCGGGGGCGACAATGGGCGGTATGGCGCGTCGGCCAAATGGTGGTCTGTCGGTGTGGTGTGCCGCCACTGTGGCGCGGCACGCCGGTAGGATCTGCTGACCATGGATTCGGTGAGCATCGTCCGCGACGAATCGACGTCGGGCACACACTTCGTCGGTAACCTCCGGCTCGAGTGGGCGGTCTATTGCAGCGTCGGCCGCGTGCGGGAGACCAACGAGGATGCCGCGCTGGCGTTGCCGGGCAAGTATCTGCTCGCCGACGGCATGGGTGGCCACGAAAGCGGTGAGCTCGCCAGTGAGGCAGCGCTGCTCGCGTTGGCCGACATCGACGCCGAGGGCGAGCTCATCGAGACGCAGAAGTCGCTGATCCTGCTGCTCGACGAGGCGCAGACCCGGATCAGCGAGATCCAGACCGCCTCCGAACGCCGGGCCGGCACGACCACTACCGGGGCGGTGCTGGTGAACGTCGACGGTGAACCGCACTGGCTCATCCTCAACATCGGCGATTCGCGGACCTACCGCTACCAGCACGACACGCTGCAGCAGCTCACGCGTGACCACTCGCAGGTGCAGGACTTCATCGACGCGGGTGTGCTCACCCCCGAGGACGCCCGCACCGACCCGCGCCGCAACGTGATCACCCGGGCACTGGGCGCCGGGATGGTCGATCCGGTCGCCGACTACTACAGCACGGTGGCGCTGCCCGGCGACATCCTGCTGATGTGTTCCGACGGGCTCACCGGCGAACTCCCCGACGACGAGATCGCGGGCATCCTCAACGCATCGGAGACCGCCGACGCGGCTGCCGACGAACTCGTGGAGTCCGCGTTGGCGCTCGGTGCGCACGACAACGTCACCGTCATCGTCATCTACGTGCACGAGTCCACCCCGACGCTGCGGATGGCGGCAATCGACGCCGACGCGATGGCGGCCGGGACGCCAGAGACCGAGACGGCTGCTGAGGAGCCACAGGTCGAGACCGCCGTCGCGGCCGGTGACATCCGGGATGCCGACAGCTCTGCCAAGGATGACACGCAGGTCACTTGATGGTTCCTGAGTCGGATCGTTTCCGGCCGGACGCACCGATGCCGCCGGCGACGACCTACATCGAGTACTGCGGGGAGCGGTTCCCGTTGGTTGGCGATCGCTTCACCATCGGCCGCGAGGCCGATTTGTCGGTTGATGACAACCCGTACCTGCATCGCCGGTTTCTGGTGGTGCACAACGAAAACGGTCTGTGGTGGCTGAGCAACCTCGGCTCCCACCTGTCCGCGAGCGTCTCCGCAGGAGATGTCGGCTTCTCGGCAACCCTGGGGCCCGGCGCCCGGATGCCGTTGGTGTTCGGCAAGACGACGGTGGTGTTCACCGCCGGCCCCACGACCTACGAGCTGAGCATCTACGCGACCGCGCCCCAGGTACGGGAGGTCACCCAGACACGCCCATCGGTCGGGCAGACCACCCAGGGTGTCCCGACCCTGACCGAGAGTCAGAAGCTGCTCATCGTGGTCCTGGCCGAGGAGATCCTGCGCCGGGAGGGGACGGGTGCCAGTGCCATCCCATCGTCGGCCCAGGCCGCCGCCCGCCTCGGCTGGCCGTTGACCAAGTTCAATCGCAAACTCGACAACGTCTGCGACAAACTCGACCAGCTCGGTGTCAGCGGGATGCGCGCGGGCGGCGGGAAACTCGCCAGCAACCGGCGGGCCCGGCTCGTCGAGTATGCCGTGTCCTCACGCATCGTGACCCGTGCGGATCTGCCGACGATCGACGAAGAGGCCGCCCGCAACGCCGGGTGATGGTGCGCTCCTGGGTAGCTGCCGCGCGACCGGCCGCCCGCATCCCCTCTGACCTGCGCAAATACCATGGGTAGTTCTCCCCATGGGGAGGGGAGTTCTCCCCATCGACGCCACCGAGGTTCCCTCATAGCGTTGTGGTCACACCGGCCGCCGAGGCCCGGAACAGACCGCGACCGAGGAGATCACGATGACCGCCCCCGCACCGATTCCCGCCCCGCAGATCCCCGCCCAGCAGATCGCGCATGCGGCCCGCCGCCGGGCCGAGGCCGACCGTCGCCGCACCGAGGCGCTGGCGCGCCTCGCCGGGCGTCGGATGCCGCTGCCGGGACGTCCCGTTCCCGTTACCGCAGCCCCGCAGCCCCGCCCGCTGCACGTGGTCCCGCAGGTGCCCGCAGCGCCGGCCCCGGAGTCCAGTGCACCGGCGCAGCCCGAGCTGCCCCGCCCGAGCCTGACCACGCGCGAGATCGAGGTGCTGCGGACCTGGCTGATGGTCGACTCCAAACCCGCCGTCGCGCAGGAACTGTTCATCTCACTGGGCACCGTCAACACCCACCTGACCCGGATCCGCGCCAAGTATGCCGAGATCGGCCGCGCCGCCCCGACCAAGGCAGGCCTCGTCGCCCGCGCCGTGCAGGACGGCCTGGTCCGCCTCGACGAGCTGTGAGCCGGGCGCGCCACCTCACCCGGTGCCCACATCGTCGAATCGGGTAAGCGATACTGGCCCGGTGGCACAGATCGAGGACATTCTCCAGGTGGAACGCATCGAGACCGACATCTATCGGGGCCGTGCGTTCAAGAGCTACCTGTGGCGCACGTTCGGTGGACAGGTCGCTGGTCAGGCCCTGGTTTCGGCCACCCGGACGGTCGGGCCCGAGTATGCCGTCCATTCGTTGCACGGCTACTTCCTGCGGCCCGGCAACCCGGATATCCCCGTGGTCTTCCTCGTCGACCGGGTCCGCGATGGCCGTTCCTTCGTGACCCGACGGGTCACCGGCGTCCAGAACGGCGAGGCCATCTTCTCGATGTCGGCGTCGTTCCACGTCACCACCGACCACGGCATCGAGCACCAGGACCTCATGCCGCCGGCACCCGATCCCGAGACCCTCACCGACCGTTACGACGATCTCGGTGATGACCGGAAGTCGGTGTACCGCGAGTGGAGCAACTTCAACATCCGGATCGTGCCCCGCGACCAGCTGGTCATCAGTGACCGTATCGCAGCGCAGCAGCGCGTGTGGTTCCGCTCTCGCCACCCGCTGCCCGACGATCAGACCATCCACGTGTGCACCCTTGCCTACATGAGCGACATGACCTTGCTGGGATCGTCGAAGGTCGCCCATCCCGGGGTCGAGCCGCAGGCCGCGTCCCTCGATCACGCCATGTGGTTCCTGCGGCCCTTCCGGGCCGATGACTGGCTCCTCTACGACCAGAGTTCCCCGTCGGCCGGCGGTGGCCGGGCACTGACCCAGGGGCGTATCTTCGACCGCTCCGGACGACTCGTCGCCGCCGTCACCCAGGAAGGCCTCAGCCGCACCGACCGTCCGGTGCCCGCCGACCAGTTCGCCCGGCGGGATGGGTGAACGCCGTCGGTGCGCCGCGCGTGGGGGTACTGGCGCTCCAGGGTGACGTGCGCGAACATCTCGCAGCGCTGACCGCCGCAGGCGCCGAGGCCGTGGCCGTGCGGCGGCGCAGCGAACTCGATGCGGTCGACGGCCTGATCATCCCGGGCGGTGAATCGACGACGATGAGTCACCTGCTCGGGGTGTTCGATCTCTATGAACCGCTGCGGGCCCGCCTGGCCGAGGGGATGCCCGCCTACGGTTCGTGTGCCGGCATGATTCTGTTGGCGACCCGGATTCTCGACACCCGATCCGACGCGCGGCATCTCGATGCGCTCGACATCACCGTGCGGCGCAACGCATTCGGTCGTCAGGTTGAGTCCTTCGAGGCCGATTTGGAGGTCACCGGGGTGACCGTTGATGCCCCGATGCGGGCGGTGTTCATCCGGGCGCCGTGGGTTGAGGAGGTCGGTGCGGGTGTCGAGGTCCTCGCGCGCGTGCCCGGGGCGGGTGCAGCGGGACGGGCCGCGGATCGGATCGTCGCCGTCCGCCAGGGGGATGTGCTGGCGACGTCGTTTCATCCGGAGGTGACCGGTGATCGTCGGGTGCACGCCTATTTTGTCGACATGGTGCGCCGGGCGATCGCGTGACGTCGGTAGACTCAAGCTCCCAGGTGTGAAACACGCAGGTGTCGGCGCGGCTGCGGGGAGCAGGCCCGCGTCGATCGGAGAAGGGATCGGAAGAGCGTATGAGCGGCCATTCCAAATGGGCCACCACCAAGCACAAGAAGGCGGTCATCGACGCCAAGCGCGGCAAGATGTTCGCCAAGCTGATCAAGAACATCGAGGTGGCGGCGCGCACCGGCGGCGGTGACCCGGCCGGCAACCCGACGCTCTACGACGCGATCCAGAAGGCCAAGAAGTCGTCGGTGCCCAACGACAACATCGAGCGTGCCCGTAAGCGGGGCGGCGGTGAGGAGGGCGGCGGCGCCGACTGGCAGACCATCATGTACGAGGGGTACGGACCCAACGGTGTCGCGATCCTGATCGAATGTCTCACCGACAACCGCAACCGGGCCGCCGGCGAGGTGCGTACCGCAATGACCCGCAACGGCGGCAACATGGCCGACCCGGGGTCGGTGTCATATCTGTTCACCCGTAAGGGTGTGGTCACCTTGGAGAAGGGTGAGCAGACCGAGGACGACGTGCTGATGGCCGTGCTCGACGCCGGAGCCGAGGAGGTCACCGATCTGGGGGACACGTTCGAGGTGGTCAGCGAGCCATCGGATCTGATCGCCGTGCGTACCGCCCTGCAGGACGCGGGCATCGACTACGACTCCGCCGAGGCGAGTTTCCGGGCCTCGGTCGAGGTGTCCGTCGACGCCGACGGCGCCCGCAAGGTGTTCAAGCTGATCGACGCGCTCGAGGACTCCGACGACGTGCAGAACGTCTACAGCAACGTCGATGTGAGCGACGAGGTGCTGGCCGAGCTCGACGCATAGCCGGGACTCGCTGATCGCGCACCCCCGCCCGTGTCGCTGCGCGACGATGTCGGCGGGCACCGCTAAACTGTCGAACAATAGTTCGCCCTAGGTGGATGTGGTCCGCTGTGGATCGGTCCGAGTCTGGAGGTCGTTGATCGTGCGGGTGATGGGAGTCGACCCCGGTCTGACGCGGTGCGGGATCGCACTCGTCGAATCCGGCGGTGGCCGGCAGGTGACGGCGCTCGACGTCGACGTGGTGCGGACCCCCACGGACATGGATCTCGAACGCCGGCTGCTCATGATCTACACCGCCGCCTGCCACTGGCTCGACACCCACCGGCCCGACATCGTGGCCGTCGAGCGGGTGTTCGCGCAGAATCAGGTCTCGACCGCGATGGGGACGGCGCAGGCCGGGGGAGTGATCGCCTTGGCCGCCGGTCAACGCGACGTACCCGTGCGATTTCACACCCCGTCGGAGGTGAAGGCCGCCGTCACCGGTTCCGGCCGGGCGGACAAGGCCCAGGTCACGACGATGGTGACCCGCATCCTCGGGATGCAGACCAAGCCGCGGCCCGCCGACGCCGCCGACGCCCTCGCGCTCGCGATCTGTCATTGCTGGCGTGGTCCGATGGCTGAGCGGATGGCGGCCGCGCAGGCGCGTGCGGAGGAGATGGCCCGCGTGCACCGGCAGAAGATCGCCGCCGCCCGCGCCGGGCAGGGCCGCGCATGATCGCGTCGGTGCGAGGTCCGGTGATCGATGTCGCGCTCGACCACGCCGTCATCGACTGCGCCGGGGTTGGCTATCGGGTGCTCGCCACGCCCGGCACCCTGTCCCGGCTGCGGCGCGGCACCGAGGTGACGCTGCTGACCTCGATGATCGTGCGCGAGGACTCGCTGACCCTCTACGGCTTCACCGAACCGGATGCCCGGGCGCTGTTCGCGCTGCTGCAGACGGTGACCGGGGTCGGACCACGGCTGGCGATGGCCACCCTGGCCGTCCTCGAACCCGACGCACTGCGGCGGGCGCTCGCCGACTCCGATGTGAAGGCGCTGATCAGTGTGCCCGGCATCGGCAAACGCGTCGCCGAGCGGCTCGTCGTCGAACTCCGCGACAAGGTCGAGCGGCCCGGCGGGGCCGCCGACGCGCCGACGCCCGGCAGTACCGGCGGGTCCGGCGGAGTCGCCGGTCAGGTCACCGAGGCCCTCGTCGGGCTCGGCTTCACCGCGGCACCGGCGGAGAAGGCGGTCGCCGCGGTCCTCGCCGAGACACCCGACGCCGACGCCTCGGCCACGCTGCGCCGCGCGTTGGCGCGGCTGGGGAAGACCTCATGATGGCCGACGGCGCCGATGCCGGTGACCGTGAGGTCAGCGCATTGCCGCTCCGGTCCGACGGTGACCTCGACGTCGGCCTGCGGCCACGCTCACTCGCGGACTTCATCGGGCAGTCACGTGTGTGTGAACAGCTCGAGCTGGTCCTGCACGGTGCGCGGAAGCGTGGCGGCACACCCGATCACATCCTGCTGTCGGGACCGCCCGGACTGGGCAAGACCTCGCTGGCGATGATCATTGCCGGCGAGATGGGGTCGGCCATCCGGGTCACCTCCGGTCCCGCGCTCGAGCGGGCCGGTGATCTCGCCGCGATGCTGTCGAACCTGATCGAGGGCGATGTGCTGTTCATCGACGAGATCCACCGCATCGCCCGCCCCGCCGAGGAGATGCTGTACCTGGCGATGGAGGATTTCCGTGTCGACGTCGTCGTCGGGAAGGGACCCGGCGCCACCTCGATCCCTCTCGATGTGGCGCCGTTCACGTTGGTCGGCGCCACCACGCGGTCGGGGTCGCTGACCGGTCCGCTCCGGGACCGGTTCGGGTTCACCGCGCACATGGAGTTCTATGAGACCGACGAGCTGGTCCGGGTGCTGCGGCGCTCGGCCGGGATCCTCGGCATCGATCTGCAACCCGCCGCCGCCGCCGAGATCGCCTCCCGCTCCCGCGGCACCCCCCGCATCGCCAACCGGCTGCTGCGGCGGGTCCGTGACTACGCCGAGGTCCGCGGCGACGGCGTGATGACCGTCGGGGTCGCGCAGGCCGCACTCCAGGTCTACGACGTCGACCAACTCGGCTTCGACCGGCTCGACCGCGCTGTCCTCAACGCCCTGATCAGGGCCTTCGGCGGCGGCCCGGTCGGCGTGTCGACGCTGGCGGTGGCCGTCGGGGAGGAGCCGGCGACCGTCGAGGAGGTGTGTGAGCCGTTCCTCGTGCGCGCCGGGATGATTGCCCGCACCCCACGCGGGCGCGTTGCGACCGCCGCCGCCTGGCATCACCTCGGACTGACGCCGCCGGCGGGGGCGCTCACCGCCACCTTCGGTGTCCGCCCGCGTGAGATCGACGCGCCGTCGCTGTTCGATCAGCCCGACGATTGACGCGCCTCCGGGGAAACCGGACATTCCCGGCCGGCATGGGAATTCTGCCCACGTCGCGGGGCGTGGCACACTGGGTGCAAGTGTGGGTGCGCGGCCCTGCGGGGTACCCGCACCCTTCCGATCTGGACAAGGATGAGAGCTTTTCATGGAATCGCTGTTTATGCCACTGCTACTGGTGCTGCTGGTGGGGTTCATGTTCTTTTCGGTGCGCAAGCAGAAGAAGCGTGCGGCCGAGATGCAGAACATGCAGAACTCGGTGCAGACCGGCACCCGCATCCAGCTTTCCAGTGGCCTGTTCGGAACCGTGATCGACGCGTCGTCGTCGGACTACGTCGACGTCGAGATCGCCACCGGCGTCGTCACCCGCTGGAACCGGCTGGCGGTCATGCGCATCGTGACCACCGAGGATGCCGCGGCCACCTATCCGGGCTTCGCGCTGCCTGCCTCCGCCGACGACTCCGACGATGACGCCCTCGACACGGTCGACGGCGCCGAGACCCCCAATCTGGACAAGTCGACCGGAGACAAGTCCGACTCATAGGGCGCCTTCGCGCCGATCACCCGCCCCCGGGTTTCCCGGGGGCGGAGGTGTCTGGGCGGGGCAGTAGAGTGGCCGGGGCGATTGCCGTGCCGGCACGGCGGCGTGCCGGTCGCCGGCAGGCGATGCGCCGATGAGTACCACCGAAGGAGTTCGAGCACACGTGAGCACCCCCCGCCGGGCATCGACGAAGCGGTCCGGGACGCGCGAGATACCACCGTGGCAGCCCCTCACCGCGTTCGTCGCGTTGCTCGCCTTGGTCTACCTGCTGATCTACCTCACCGGTGGCGGCTCACCGGAGGCCAAGCTCGGCATCGACCTGCAGGGCGGTACCCGCGTGACGCTGACCGCCCGCACCGAGAGTGGCGCCCAGCCCACCCGCGATCAGCTCGACAAGGCCCGCCAGATCATCGAGCAGCGCGTCGACGGCCTCGGCGTCGGCGGGTCGGAAGTGGTTCGCAGCGGCAACAACCTGATCATCACCGTGCCCGGCGAGGACGGCGCGCAGGCGAAGTCCCTGGCACAGACGGCCCGACTCTTCGTGCGGCCGGTGGTCACCTCGGCACCGGCGACGCCGCAGCGACCCACCGCCCATCCCGACGGTGGCGCCACTCCCACGGCCGAGGCGGTCGCCGCCGAGATCACGGCGCAGAAGAAGCTGCGCCAGGCGTCCGCGAACGCCAACACCGCCAAGCTCGCGCAGTACATGGCGAAGATGAACTGCGATCCGCAGAACAAGGATCCACTCGTCGGCAACGACGACCCGGGCAAGTTCCTCGTGGCATGTTCGACCGACGGCAAGCAGGTCTACCTGCTCGGCCCACAGATCATTGACGGCCGCTCGGTGAAGTCCGCCGAGGCCGGCACCGACCCGCAGACCGGTGAATGGGTCGTGAGCCTCGAATACAAGGGGGCTGCGGCGCGCGTGTGGTCGGAGTACACCGCCGCGCACATCAAGGAGCAGACCGCATTCACCCTCGACACCCGGGTCGTGTCGGCACCGCAGATCCAAGGCGCCATCACCGGCGCCACCCAGATCACCGGCGGCCCGTTCACCGAGGCCGAGGCCACCGACCTCGCGAATGTGCTCAAGTACGGCTCACTGCCACTGTCGTTCACCACCTCCGACGCCGAGACCGTCTCGGCCACGCTGGGTCTCGATTCCCTGCGGGCCGGCCTGATCGCGGGTGCGGTCGGTCTGGTGGCCGTGCTGATCTACGCGCTGGCCTACTACCGGGCCCTGGGCTTCCTGACGGTGTTGTCGTTGCTGCTCTCACTGATCATGGTCTACGGCATCATCGTGCTGCTGGGCCGCTGGATCGGCTTCACCCTGGACCTGTCCGGTATCGCCGGACTGATCATCGGCATCGGCATGACCGCCGACTCGTTCGTCGTCTACTTCGAACGCATCAAGGACGAGATGCGCGAGGGCCGAAGTTTCCGGTCCGCCGTGCCGCGCGGCTGGGCCAGCGCCCGCCGCACCATCTGGTCGGGCAACGCGGTCAGCTTCATCGCCGCCGCCGTCATCTACGTGCTGGCCGTCGGCGAGGTGAAGGGCTTCGCGTTCACCCTGGGCCTGACGACGATCCTCGACGTCGTCGTCGTATTCGGGGTCACCCATCCGCTGGTGGTGATGGCGAGCCGATCGTCGTTGCTGTCGCGGCCATCGGTCAACGGGCTCGGCGCGGTCAGTGAGGTGGCCCGCAGGCGCCGCCAGGAGCGGGCGGCGCGCGTCGCCGAGATGGCCGGGGCGGGCGAGCGCCCCACCACGGGCGGCAACCCGGCCACCACCACCGGTGCGGCCCGGACCAAGCACTCGGAAGGATCGCTGCGATGAGCGACAACAGCGCCGTGCTCGACGCGGCGGAGACACCGTCGGTCGGTTCCGACGCCGACTTCCGGTCGGACACCTCCCGATCGTTCCTGTCACGGCTCTACACCGGCACCGGCGCCTTCGAGATCATCGGCAAACGGCGGATGTGGTACCTGGTGACCGCAGTGGTCCTCCTGGTGTGTGTGGCCTCGATGGCGATCCGGGGCTTCACCTTCGGCATCGACTTCTCCGGCGGCACCCAGATCTCGGTGCCGGTGAGCCAGCAGGCCACCAAGGAATCGGTGGAGTCGGCCGTCAGCGAGGCGCTCGGCGACTCCCCGGAGTCGGTGCAGACCGCGGGGTCGGGCTCGAGCCAGACCATCCAGGTCCGTACCGAGGCCCTCGACGCGGACCGGTCGCGGGACCTGACCGGGGTGCTCACCGAGCGTTTCGGCGCCGATGTCTCCCTCGCCGAGGTCTCCTCGACGTGGGGCGCGGAGATCACCGAGAAGATGCTCATCGCGCTCGCGGTGTTCCTGGTGATCGTGTTCGTCTACATCGCTGTCCGGTTCGACCGCGAGATGTCGGTGGCCGCCCTGGCGTCGCTGTTCTTCGACATCGTGGTGACCGCGGGCGCCTACTCGCTGATCGGTTTCGAGGTCACCCCGGCCACCGTCATCGGCCTGCTGACCATCCTCGGCTTCTCGCTCTACGACACCGTGGTCGTGTTCGACAAGGTGCAGGAGAACACCCGATCGGTGTTGCAGACCAGCCGCCGCACCTACGGTGAGCAGGCGAACCTGGCGATCAACCAGACGCTCATGCGGTCGATCAACACCACGGTGATCTCGGTGCTGCCGATCATCGCGCTCATGGTGATCGCGGTGTGGCTGCTCGGGGTCGGCACGCTCAAGGACCTGGCCCTGATCCAGCTCGTCGGCGTCGTCGTCGGCACCTACTCATCGGTGTTTCTCGCCTCACCGCTGCTGGTGACGCTCAAGGAGCGGCGCTCCGACATCGCCCGGCACACCCACCGCGTCATCGACCGCCGCGCCGCGATCGCGGCCGGTCGCACCCCCGACGACGACCGGCCCGTCCGCGGTCGCGCATCACAGGCGGCGCGGCATCGCGGGGACGAACGCGCCACCGCGGTCCCCACCGGGAAGCGTCGCCGAAGGTAGGCGCGGGGTGCCATCACAGCGACGACGACGGATCGGCGCGCCGCGACGCGCGGTCGCGCTGGTCCTGGGGCTGCTCGGGGTGCTCACGACGGTGAGCGCATGCGGCCAGGGCGAGCAGACCCCGACGATCACCTACGTGATCGACGCCAACCTGAGCACCTACAATGCCAACACGGTCGCCGGCAATGCCGACTCCGTGCTGATGGCATTCACCCGGGTGCTGCCGGGATTCAGCCTCCTCGGCGACGCCGGCCAGGTGATCCCCGACCGTGACGTCGGCACCGTGACCGAGGTGCCCGGCGACCGGCAGACCCTGCGGTACACGTTCAACCCGCGGGCCCGGTTCTCCGACGGCGAGCCGCTCGACTGCGATGACCTGGTGTTGGCCTGGGCCGCCAACAGCGGCCGGTTCCCGGGATTCCGGCCGGCGACCACTGCCGGCTACCGCGACATCACCGGCGTCGACTGCGCACCGGGAGAACGCACCGCGACGGTCACGTTCGCCCCGGCCCGCGGCTACCGCGACTGGCTCGGACTGTTCGGGGCGGGATCGTTGCTGCCGGCGCACGTCGTCGCCCGGGCGGCCGGCGTCGCCGGGGTCCTGCCGGCGCTGCGGGAGAACAAGCGGGCGCAGATCGCCACGATCGCGAAGGCCTGGAACTCGGGCTTCGATCTGCGTCCGGGAGCAGTCGATGCCGCGCGGTTCCCGGCGTCGGGGCCCTATCGCCTCGAGCAGTACAGCGCGGAGGGCGGACTGGTCCTGGTGGCCAATGACAAGTGGTGGGGCGAGGCCCCCGCGGTGTCGCGCATCGTGGTGATCGACCGCACCTCCGGGACCGACCGGCATCTGATCTCGGGGGATGGCGACGTCATCGACGTGACCGCCGGGCTGGCCGGCACCGACCCGGCGCTGACCACCTCGAATCGGGAGACCGCGGGGCAGGCCACCGGCGTCGAGGGCCTGGTGCTCTCCGGCCGCGGGGTGTTCGCGGACGTGCGGATGCGCCGCGCATTTGCCTCCTGCGTGCCCCGCGACGCCCTCGCGCGCCAGTTCGGGCAGGGCGCACAGCTGTGGAACATGCGCGTGCTGGCCCCGGCTGACGAGCTGGCGGCCGCGGTCAACGGCGAGTTCGGCACCGACTACCTGCGTCCGAACCCCGACCGCACCCGGCGGCTGCTCGCCGAGGTCGGCACCGCCCGCCGGGGCTCGCGGACCGTCCGCATCGGCTACCGGGCACCGACCGCGCGGTGGCAGCAGATGGTCACCGCGATCAACCGGGCGTGTTCGGCGACCGGGCTGCAGATCACCGACGCGTCGGGCGCCTACGCCGGGCCCACGTCGTTGGGGGATACGGTCGACGCGATCCTCGCAACCAACGGTGTCGCGTCGGCCGCGGCCGGCGCGGCCGATCCCACCCACGACTCCTTTGCGCTGCGCTCCGGTGATCCGCTCGACCTCCCGCGTTTCCGCAGCCGACGGGTCGACGAGGCACTCGACGAACTGGCCATCGGCAGCCTGTCGTCGGATCGTCTGGGACTGGTCCGCAGCATCGAGACCGCCGCGTGGATGCAGGTGCCGTCGATACCGCTGTTCGCGGCGCCACGCGTGCATCACCACGGTGACCAGGTGCGCAACGTGGTTGCCGGGATGGCGCGCAGCGGTACCGGATGGAACATGGACCGCTGGTCCCTGGAAGAATCGGGGGCATGACCGCACCCGATCCCGTCCCCGCACCTGCGCACGACGTCACCGCGGCGGCGATGGCGCAGGCGCGGGCCGCGATTACCGCACATACCCGCCTCGTCGACGACTTCCCGCAGCCGGGCATCGCGTTCAAGGACCTCACCCCGGTCTTCGCCGATCCGTCGGGTTTCGCGGCCGTCGTGACCGCGCTGACCCACGGCTGCCGGGAGGTCGATCTGGTCGCCGGGATCGACGCCCGCGGATTCCTGCTCGGCGGTGCGGTGGCGCGAGAGCTCGGCGTGGGGATTCTGGCGGTCCGTAAGGGCGGCAAACTCCCGCCCCCGGTGCGCGGGGTCGACTACGCACTCGAGTACGGGATGGCGCGGCTGGAGATTCCCGCCACCGGGCTCGATGTGTCCGGGGCCCGGGTCCTCCTCGTCGACGATGTGCTGGCCACCGGTGGGACCGCCGTGGCCGCGGCGGAACTGCTCGCGCAGGCCGGCGCCACCGTGACCGGGGTCGCGGTGATCATGGAGCTCGTCGGCCTGGCCGGGCGCGTGCGCATTGCCGAGGGACTCGGCGTGCCCGTGCACACGATCGTGACGGACTGAGGGTCGATCTCGCCGCGCGCCGCGGCCCGTTCGACGATCCGCTCGACCGTGGTGACTGGCTCGCCGCCTCCCCGGCGGCGATCCGCTCGTGGTCGGCGCCTGCTGACCGCTTCCGCGGGTTTAGGCTGGGATATCCGATGTCGCCGGGAGTAAAGGATGGAGGCCGCGATGGCCGATGAGTCGAGTAGGACCGGACCGGTGGCCGAGTCGGCGCCGGAGGCCGTGCCCGAGCCCGCGTCGACCGCCGGGACGACGACGGTTCCGGTGCACTCCTCGACGTCGCGGCGGGTGCGTGCCCGGCTGGCCCGCCGGATGACTGCCACCCGCAGTCCGGTGCAGCCGGTCCTCGAACCCCTGGTCACCCTGCACCGCGAGATCTATCCCAAGGCCGACGTCGCCCTGCTGCAGCACGCCTACGACGTCGCCGACGAGCGGCATCGCGGCCAGAACCGCAAGTCGGGGGATCCGTACATCACACATCCGTTGGCGGTGGCGACCATCCTCGCCGACCTGGGCATGGACACCACCACGCTGGTCGCGGCGCTGTTGCATGACACCGTCGAGGACACCGGGTACTCCCTCGATGAGCTCGAATCGGATTTCGGTCCCGAGGTCGCCCATCTCGTCAACGGCGTGACCAAGCTGGACAAGGTGGCGCTCGGCAGCGCCGCGGAGGCCGAGACGATCCGCAAGATGATCATCGCGATGGCCCGCGATCCGCGGGTACTCGTGATCAAGGTGGCCGATCGGCTCCACAACATGCGGACCATGCGCTTCCTGCCACCGGAGAAGCAGGCCCGCAAGGCCCGCGAGACCCTCGAGGTCATTGCCCCCCTGGCCCATCGGCTCGGGATGGCGACGGTGAAGTGGGAGCTCGAGGATCTCTCGTTCGCGATCCTGCACCCCAAACGGTATGAGGAGATCGTGCGTCTGGTCGCCGACCGCGCGCCCTCGCGCGACACCTATCTCGCGCGGGTGCGGGCCGACATCAACAACGCGTTGTCGGTGGCGCGGATCACCGCGACCGTCGAAGGGCGGCCCAAACACTATTGGTCGATCTATCAGAAGATGATCGTCAAGGGCCGCGAGTTCGACGACATCCACGATCTCGTGGGCATGCGGATCCTCTGCGACGAGGTCCGCGACTGCTACGCCGCGGTCGGCGTGGTGCACTCGCTGTGGCAGCCGATGGCGGGCCGCTTCAAGGACTACATCGCCCAGCCCCGCTTCGGCGTGTATCAGTCGCTGCACACCACGGTGATCGGTCCCGAAGGCAAACCCCTCGAGGTGCAGATCCGCACCCACGACATGCACCGGACCGCCGAGTTCGGCATCGCCGCGCACTGGCGGTACAAGGAGGGCGGCTACAAGGATCGCAAGGGACGCAAGGCCGACATCGCCGAGGTCGATGACATGGCGTGGATGCGTCAGCTGCTCGACTGGCAGCGGGAGGCCGCCGACCCGGGCGAATTCCTCGAGTCGCTGCGCTATGACCTCGCGGTCCGGGAGATCTTTGTCTTCACCCCGAAAGGCGACGTCATCACCCTGCCGGCCGGTTCCACGCCCGTCGACTTCGCCTACGCGGTGCACACCGAGGTGGGGCATCGATGTATCGGCGCGCGGGTCAACGGCCGACTTGTCGCGCTCGAGCGGAAGCTGGAGAACGGCGAGGTTGTCGAGGTCTTCACCAGCAAGGCGGTCACCGCCGGTCCGAGCAAGGACTGGCAGAACTTCGTGGTGTCGCCGCGCGCCAAGGCCAAGATCCGGCAGTGGTTCGCCAAGGAACGCCGTGAGGAGGCCCTCGAGGCAGGCAAGGACGCGATCGCCAAGGAGGTGCGCCGCGGCGGGCTGCCGTTGCAGCGCCTGATGGGTGCGGACTCGATGGCCGCGGTCGCCAAGGAGCTGCGCTACCACGACGTGAGCGCGCTCTACACGGCGGTGGGGGAGAACCATGTCTCCGCCCGGCACGTCGTCAACCGGCTGGTCGCCGCGCTGGGCGGACTCGACGAGGCCGCCGAGGCGATCGCCGAGCGGTCGACGCCGTCGACGATGCCCACCCGCCGCCGCCGGGGTGGCGACGCGGGGGTCATCGTCGAGGGCGTCGACAATGTGCTGATCAAGCTCGCCAAATGCTGCACCCCGGTGCCCGGCGACGAGATCATGGGGTTTGTGACCCGCGGCGGCGGGGTCAGCGTGCACCGCACCGACTGCACCAACGCGGCGTCCCTGCGGGAACAGTCCGAACGGTTCATCGACGTCTCGTGGGCGCCGTCGCCGGAGTCGGTGTTCCTCGTGGCGATCCAGGTGGAGGCGCTTGACCGGCACCGGCTGCTCTCCGATGTCACCAAGGTCCTCGCCGACGAGCGGGTGAACATCCTGTCGGCGTCGGTGACGACGAGCCGCGACCGGGTGGCGATCTCCAAGTTCACCTTCGAGATGGGTGACCCCAAACACCTGGGTCATGTGCTCAACGTGGTCCGCAATGTCGAAGGCGTCTACGACGTCTACCGGGTGACCTCGGCGAGTTGAGCGCGCCGGTGAACGCGGCCGGCGTGATCCGGGTGGTCGGGGCGCGGACCAACAATCTGCGCGACGTCGACGTCGACGTGCCGAAGAAGCTGTTCACGGTGGTGACGGGGGTCTCCGGGTCGGGGAAGTCCTCGCTCGTGCTCGACACGATCGCGGCCGAGGCGCAGCGGCTCGTCAACGACTCGTATCCGTCGTTCGTCCGTAACCGGCTGCCCCAGCTGCCCGCCCCGGACGTGCAGTCGATGGACGGGCTGACCTTCACCGCCCTGATCGATCAGCGCCGCTTCACCGGCAACGCCCGCTCGATTGTCGCGACCGCGTGCGACGTCGCACCGCTGTTGCGGCTGGTGTTCTCGCGGATCGGTGTGCCGTCCGCGGGATACTCGCCTGCCTACTCCTTCAACGACCCCGCCGGGATGTGTCCCGAATGCGAGGGGATCGGTACCGTCGTCGACATCGACGTCGACGAGCTCATCGATCCCGAGAAGAGCATCGACGAGGGGCCGGTGCGGTTCAGCCAGTTCCGGCCGGGCGTCTACCGGTGGAAACGCTTCGCCTACTGCGGCCTGTTCGACCGGAGCAAACCGCTCAAGGACTACACCGACGAGGAGATGGACCTCTTCCTCTACGCGGAGAAGCTCAAGCTCGGCAACCCCGATCCCGAGTTCCCGAAGACCGCCCGATTCGACGGCGTCGTCACACGGATGCGCGACGTCTATGTGAAGAACCGTCCGACGTCGATGTCGGCGCAGGTGCGGGCGGAGCTCGACCGCATCACCACCCGGCACACCTGCCCCGCCTGCCACGGCGCCCGTCTGAACGCGGCGGCCCGCGCGAGCCGCATCGACGGCCGCTCGATCGTGGACTGGTCGGCGATGTCGGTGGCGCAGCTGCGGGCACTGCTCGACCACACGACGGACCACCGCGTCGAGCCCGCGCTCGCCGGCATCCGCGCGACCCTCGACGCCCTGCGCTCCGTCGGCCTCGGCTACCTCACGCTCGACCGTACCTCGTCGACACTCTCGGGCGGCGAGGCGCAGCGGGTGAAGATCGTGCGGCACCTCGGCAGCGCGCTCACCGACGTGACCTACGTCTTCGACGAGCCCTCGGTCGGGCTGCACCCCGCCGACGTGCACCAACTGAACCGGCTGCTGCTACGCCTGCGGGATGCGGGGAACACGGTCCTCGTCGTCGAACACCACCCGCAGGTGATCGGTGTCGCCGACCACGTGATCGACGTCGGCCCCGGGGCCGGGGCGGCGGGCGGCAGCATCCAGTTCGAGGGCACGCCCGCCGCACTGCGCCGCAGCGACACACTCACCGGCCGCCTGTTCGGGCGGCCGCTGCCGGTGGCCGCGACCGCCCGCCCGTGGCGCGGCAGCGTGCGCATCCGGAATGCGCGGGCACACAATCTCACCGGCATCGACGTCGAGGTCCCGCTCGGCGTGCTGACCGCCGTCACCGGTGTCGCGGGCTCGGGCAAGAGCTCGCTCGCCACCGCCGAACTGCCCGCCCAGCACCCCGAATTCACGGTGGTCGGCCAGGATCCGCTGCGCGGCGGGGTCCGATCGACCGCGCTGAGCGTGCTCGGGGTGGCCGAGCCGGTCCGTGCCGCCTTCGCCGCCGTCTCGGGCCTCGAGCCGTCCTGGTTCAGCTTCAACGCGAAGGGCGCGTGCCCGGCGTGCCGCGGGAAGGGCTACCTCACCACCGAGCTCGCGTTCCTCGACGACGTCTCGACACCGTGCGACGTCTGCGGCGGCAGCCGCTTCAACG
>JASGFO010000027.1:0-25078 GCA_047605505.1 Gordonia sp. (in: high G+C Gram-positive bacteria)
CGATCAACTGGTCCTGGTGTTCGAGGGGGTGTACGCCTCGGTGCAGGCACTCGGCGCCGACGGCCCCGCCCGCGCGGCCCGGGCCACGGCGCAGGCACTGATCGCCGCGGCGAGCGGCTGATCCGCCCCCGCCCTCACTCCTGCGCGGCGGCCTTGCGCAGCTCGAACTTGAGGACCTTGCCCGTCGACGTCCGCGGCAACTCGTCGGCGAAGACGATGTCCCGGGGGATCTTGAAGCCCGCGAGCAGTTTTCGCGCATGGTCGACGAGCTCGTCGGCGGCCAGTTCGGCACCCGGGTTGAGCAGGACGTACGCGCGTGGGCGTTCACCCCACTTCTCGTCGGGGACCCCGATCACGGCGACGTCGAGCACCGCGTCGTGGCTGACGAGAGCCTGCTCCACCTCGATCGTGGAGATGTTCTCGCCCCCGGAAATGATGATGTCCTTGGCGCGGTCGCGGAGCTGGATGTAGCCGTCGGGATGCATGACCCCGAGATCGCCGGTGTGGAACCAGCCGCCGTCGAAAGCCTTGCGGGTGGCGTCGGGATCCTTGAAGTAGCCGGCCATCACGTTGTTGCCGCGGAGCATGATCTCACCCATCGTCTCGGCATCGGCCGGGACGTCGACGAGCGGCACCGTCCCGGGCACCACGACCCGGGCGTTGTCGGCCTGCACCATGCCCACGCCCTGCCGGGACAGTTTGGCGGCCCGGTCCGCGGGCGCGAGATCGTCCCACTCGGGCTGGTATTCGCAGATCGTGAACGGCCCATAGGATTCGGTGAGTCCGTAGACATGGACGACGCGCACGCCGATCGCCTCGAGCCGACCGATCACGGTCGGCGAGGGCGGCGCACCGGCGGTAGTGATGTGCAGCGGACGGTCGAGGCGGTGGGCGCGGGGTGATCCGACGATGGTCGTGCACACGGTCGGCGCACCGCACAGGTGGGTGGCGCCGAGATCGTCGATGGCATCCCAGACGGCGTCACCGCGCACCATCCGCAGGCAGATGTGCGTGCCGGATGCCAGGGTGACCGACCACGGCATGCACCAGCCGTTGCAGTGGAACATCGGCAGTGTCCACAGGAACCGGGTGGCGCCGGTGTACTGGTTGTGGAAGATCTCGCCCAAGGAGTTCAGGTACGCGCCCCGATGGGTGTACATGACGCCCTTGGGTTTCCCGGTGGTGCCCGAGGTGTAGTTGATGCTGATCACCGCGTCCTCGTCGGCGACCGTCCACGGGATCGGCGTCGGGTCGAGATCGTCGGCGCGGGACAGATAGTCGGCGTAGCCGAGCAAGCCGTCGATGCCCGACGCCGCGACGTCCCCGGGGGTCGGGCCGAACTGCGCGTCGGTGATCTCGACGGTTGTGGTGAGCCCCGGGATCTGTTCGGCGATCAGGGACACGGTGTGGCGGAACTCCGCGTCGAAGAACAGGGTCGTGGCGCCCGCATGATTGAGGATGTAGACGAGTTCGGGGCCGGCCAGCCGCGAGTTCAGGGCCACGAGCACACCGCCGGCCAACGGTACGGCGAAGTGCGCGACGAGCATCTCGGGGATGTTGGGTGCCAGATACGCGATCCGCTCACCCGGGGCGATGTGGCCGCGCAACACCCGTGCGAGGCGCTGCACCTCGTCGGCGAACTCGGCGTAGGTGGCGCGGCGGTCGCCGTAGATGATGGCCGTGCGGTCGGGAAAGACCGTCGACGCGCGCTCAAGGAACCGCAGCGGGGTGCCCTCCGAACGATTGGCGGTGCCGCAGTCGATGCGACCGAAGGCGGCGTCGAGATCGGTGACCACCATCACATCCTATCTGCAGGCTCTCGGCGAGGCCATGACAATTATTGTCATGGCGCACCGCTGTGCCTGTACATAGGGTCGTACTCACCCCTCGGTCACTCACCGCGCGGCGGCAACCCCAGTTGCACTGCGAGGTGGGCCTCGGTGAGCTCGGTGCGGAAGCGCTCGACGTCGCGCGCCCACGCCTGCCGGAGTGTGCCGTCGGCCAGCTTGACCCCGACCCCCGTGCGGCGTCGGGGCACGCCGTGCAGTTCACCGAGCGCAGGCGCACTCTGCCAGTCCTGCGGTTCGCCGCCGCGGCTCTCGGGGAAGATGCGAGCGATCTCGGCCAGCGGCACCACCCGGGTGCCCTGGCGCAGCGCCGTCTCGGTGAGTTCGACGCTGACATGCCGGCGGGCCGCGATCACCTGAATGATCGAGAAGCCCACGACGATCGCACCGAAGATAGTGATCACCGGCCAGTGCACCTGACCCGGGCCGCTGATCTCCATGACCAGGACCGCGATGATGAGCACCGGGCCGATGGCAACCACCCACCAGCTGCCGCCCGGCTCGGAGAACAGCACCGCCCCGGGAGCGGTCGGCTCCGATTCGGCCGCCGGGGCGGCGTCCTCGGCCGCCGGATCCGCACCGTCGGCCACCGGCTCGGACTCGGGTGTCGCCGGATCGGACCCGGCCTCGTCGGGGTCGGCGCTCACGAATCCGTCCGGGGCTTGGCGCGGCCGGGCCCCTTCTTGGGCGCGCGCTTCGTGGACCGGCCCGGCACGATCACGGCCGACGGATCCTTGCCGGTGAACCAGGCGTCGGACTCGGGTCGGAACGCGAGCAGCGAGCCGAACAGACCGACCACGGCGGCCAGCAGCGCCAACGCCAGCAGGTTGATGACGAAGCTCAGGATGAGCAGCATCACGACCACCACCAGTGTCAACGCGGCCAGTGACGACCGCCAGCGCTCGTCACCGGTGAACGCCTTGGTGCCCAACAGCACGATGGCAGCACCGACGGCGGCCACCAGGAATCCGATGCCGACCGGGGCGAGCGTCGGACCCGACCCCACCACGCCGACGACGACGTAGCCGGCGCCGAGCACCGCCAGGAGTCCACCCGAGATCACCCAGCAGCGATACGCCCAGGTGACGAGGTGGGGACGCAGGGCGGGGTCAGGATTGGTCACGGGACTGGCTTCCTTCGTTGGGCTGCGGGCTCGGTGGCCGGGGCTGGTCTTCATTGTGACCGCCGGGCGCCGGGGCCGCCGGGGGTCCGGCCGAATCCGGTGCCGACACCGGATGGTGCGGGGCCGGGTACGGCGGATACGGGGCCGGCGGATATCCGGTCGTCGGCGAATATCCGGTCGTCGGCGAATACGACGTCGGATACGGCGGTCCGGGCAGCGGCGGTCCGGGCAGCGGCGGCCGGCGCAGCTCCCGGCGGTACCGGGCCATCTCCTGGCAGTAGGTCGTCGCGTCGCGGCGCAACAGCAGAACCGCGGCACCGAGCGCGGCGACCCCGCCGAGGACGTTCGGGATCATCGCCCAGCGCGGGTCGACGTCGCCGAACAGCGAGAAGACCGTCGTCATCACGAGGAACACGCTCAGTGCACCGAGCAGGACGCGGGCCCAATTGTACCCGCGCCGGGTGAAGGCGAGCAGGGCCACGGCCACGCCGATCTCGATCACCAGGGTGATCGCGAGAGCGGTGACGATGAGTCCGGGCGAACTGAGTGCGGCGATCTCGTCGGGCGAGGCATCGGGGAAGGACTCGGCGACCATCTCGTCGAACAGCCGCCGCGTCTGTGAATAGGTTGCGACCGTGGTGATCACATGGGCGACGATCACGCCGATCCACAATTCGGTGGCGATGGCGATCGCGTCGACAAGGGTGGGCTTGGCCGACTCACCGTCGGTGAGCGGCAACCCGGGCATCCGATCCGGGTTGGTGGAGGCTGACATGGGATCCAGGGTAGTG
Source organism: Gordonia sp. (in: high G+C Gram-positive bacteria) (assembly GCA_047605505.1). Taxonomy (GTDB): domain Bacteria; phylum Actinomycetota; class Actinomycetes; order Mycobacteriales; family Mycobacteriaceae; genus Gordonia. Next base: position 3,762 of record JASGFO010000027.1, read on the forward strand.
ATGTTCGCGGCGGGTGGTCTCGCGGTGCCTCAGCGGGCCAGGCCGGCGCCGGAGACACAGCCCAGGCGCTGCGCCACCTCGGTGGCCCAGTAGGTCACGATGATTCCCGCGCCGGCACGCTTGATCGCCGTGAGCGATTCGGTGATCGCGGCGTCGCGGTCGATCCAGCCGCGCTCGGCGGCAGCGGTGATCATCGAATACTCACCGCTGATCTGATAGGCGGCCACCGGGACGTCGGCGATCTCGGCGACGTCCCGCACGATGTCGAGGTAACTCATGGCCGGTTTCACCATGACGATGTCGGCACCCTCGTCGAGATCGAGCCGGACCTCGCGCAGTGCCTCGATGCGGTTGGCGGAATCCTGCTGGTAGGTCCGGCGGTCGCCACGCAGGCTTGAGCCCACGGCCTCCCGGAACGGCCCGTAGAAGGCCGACGCGTACTTCGCCGCGTACGCCAGGATGCCGGTGTCGGTGAGGTTCTCGGCATCGAGGGCGGCGCGGATCGCGGCGACCTGACCGTCCATCATGCCGCTGGGACCCAGCAGATGGGCCCCGGCCGACGCCTGCGCGAGCGACATCGACACATAGCGCTCGAGGGTGGCGTCGTTGTCGACGCGGCCCTCGTCGTCGAGGACGCCGCAGTGGCCGTGATCGGTGAACTCGTCCAGGCAGGTGTCGGCCATCAGGACCGTCGAGTCGCCGAGATCGTCACGCAGCGCACGCAATCCGCGGTTGAGGATGCCATCGGGAGCATCGGCGGCCGAGCCCGTCGCATCCTTGTCGGCGGGGTCGGGCACACCGAAGAGCATCAGCCCGCCGACGCCCGCGCGGACCGCCTCGTCGGCAGCGGCGCGCAGCGAGTCCGGCGTGTGTTGCACGACGCCGGGCATCGACGAGATCGGGCGCGGCTCGTCGATGCCGTCGGCGACGAACATCGGCAGCACGAGATCGGCGGGGGCGAGGATGGTCTCGGCGACTAGCCGGCGCATCGCCGGACTCGTCCGCAACCGTCGCGGCCGGATCACCGGGGTCATCTGTCCGCCCCTACGACCGCGACCGCCGGGACTTCTTGCGCGGCGGGGGCAGGGCGCCCTCGGCACGCAGCCGGGCGGCATGCTCGGCCAGCGCGTCCACGAGCTCGGGGATCGAGGCGTGCTCGGGCTGCACGTCCACACGCAGGCCGAACTCCGTTGCGGTCTCGGCGGTCTTGGGTCCGATACACGCGACGATGGTGCGCGCGTGGGGTTTTCCGGCGATACCGACGAGATTGCGCACCGTGGAACTCGAGGTGAAGCAGACCGCGTCAAAGCCGCCGGTCTTGATCATCTCGCGGGTCTCGGCGGGCGGCGGGGCGGCGCGGACCGTCCGGTAGGCGGTCACGTCGTCGATCTCCCAGCCACGCTCACGCAACCCCTCGGACAGGGTCTCGGTGGCAATGTCGGCGCGCGGCAACAGAATTCGGTCGACCGGATCGAAGACGTCGTCATAGGGCGGGAAATCGTCGAGCAAGCCAAGCGAGGACTGCTCACCCGACGGCACCAGCTCCGGATTGATGCCGAACGCGCGCACCCGCTCGGCGGTGGCCTCGCCGACACAGGCGATCTTCACCCCGGAGAAGGCGCGGGCGTCGAGCCCGAACGCGGCGAATTTCTCCCACACGGCGCGCACGGCGTTGGTGGAGGTGAACACCACCCACTGGTAGCGGCCGTCGACGAGACCCTTGACCGCGCGCTCCATCTGGGCGGGGCTGCGCGGCGGTTCGACGGCGATCGTCGGCACCTCCTTGGGGATCGCGCCGTGCCCGACGAGGCGTTCGCTCATGTCGGCGGCCTGATCCTTGGTGCGCGGCACCAGCACGGTCCAGCCGTAGAGCGCCCGCGACTCCCACCAGGAGAGCTTGCCGCGCTGGCTGACCACCTTGCCGATGGTCAGGATCAGCGGGCCGGTCAGCGCGTTGCCCTGCTCGTTGAGGGTGGCGAGGGTGGCCTCGATGGTGCGCTGCGCGCAGGTGGTGCCGTTGATCGTGATCGCGACCGGGGTCTGCGCCGCCACGCCCTGCTCGGTGAGTGCGCTGGCCACCTCGGCGAGATGCCCCGACGTCGCGTGCAGGACGAGCGGGCCCGGCGCGGCCGCCAGCGCCGCCCAGTCGACACCCTCGGCGCGCACGTCGGCCTCGGTGTGGCTCGAGCCCAGCGGCATGCCCGCGTAGCTCGGCACGACCGACGCGGCCGGCAGACCCGGCAGCACCTCGAAGGTGATCGCGGTCCGCGACACGGCATTGACCTCGGCCAGCACCGAGTCGGTGGTCAGCGGGTCACCGGAGACCATGCGGACCACGTCGACGCCGGTCTTGGCTGCGGCGACGAGGGTCTTGGCGACCTCGGCGGGGTCGCCGAGCGCCGGATGGACAATCTGATCGGGGCCATCGATCGCGGTCTTCTCCTCGACGGCCCTGGCCTTGGCCGAGGCCCGGCGACGTTCCGGGACCGGCTCGCGGTGTGTGGCACCGATCATCTCGATGACGGTCGCCGGGACGTCGGGGTCGACGTAGGCCATGGTGGCGGAGGTGATGACGCTCCGTGCCCGCACGGTCAACAGGTCCGGGTCACCCGGCCCTGATCCCACAAACAGGATGCGCCCTGCCCGCCTCGCTCCCGACGTCGTCGGAATCCGTCCCGGAATGGTGGTCGTACGGCTCATGCGTTCGCACTCTCCTGCCCTCACCCATCGAGGGCTGTGTGTTCCTTGCCGGAACGTCAGGGAGAGTCGACGAGCTCGCCTGCCCCCAGTTCCAACAGTTCGGCCGCGAGATCCCTGCCCAGCTGGTCGGCACGTTCGACCGGACCCACCACCGAGGCGCGGATCGTCTCCGATCCGTCCTCGGCCGCCACCACCGCGCGAACCGAGAGCTCGGCGATGATGCGCCCGTCGTCATCGAGCGACTCGACCACCTCGGCGATCGCACCGACCGGGGCGGTGCACCCGGCCTCGAGGGCCGCGAGCAACGCACGTTCGGCGTCGACCGACGCGCGGGTGGACGCATCGTCCAACTCGGCGAGAGTTCTCACCAGTTCGGCATCGTCGCGGCGGCACTCCACGGCCAACGCCCCCTGCGCCGGTGCCGGCAGCAGGACGACCGGGTCGAACGCCTCGGAGACCTCATCGGCCCGCCCGATACGTACGAGTCCGGCCCGGGCGACGACGATCGCATCGAGTTCGCCGCCGCTGACTTTGCCCAACCGAGAATCTAGGTTGCCTCGTAGGGGGCGGATTTCCAAACCGAGACCCAGTGCTCTAAGCTGTGCCGCCCGGCGCGGCGCCGACGTGCCGATCACCGAGCCCGGCGGCAGCTCTCCAAGGACCTTGTGACCCCGGCTGACCAGCGCATCTCGGGGATCCCCGCGGGGCGGGACGGCCGCGATCACCAGGCCATCCTCGGCGGCGGTCGGCAGGTCCTTGTAGGAGTGGACCGCGACGTCGATGTCACCGACGAGCAGCGCCTGGCGCAGCGCTGCGGTGAACACCCCGACCCCGATCTCGGCGACCGGCGCCGCCGACTCGTCGCCCGCGGTGCGGATGATGACCGGTTCCGCGCGGTGACCGGCGGCGATCAACGCGTCGATGATGGTCTGGGTCTGGGTGCGCGCGAGCAGCGATCCCCGGGTGCCGACCCGGATCGGTGCGGTGGCGTGCGGTGCCCTCACCGGTCCGCCGGACCGGCGTCGGCACCGGGCAGGTGGCCCGCCCCGGGCGTGGGCTCGGCCGACTCCGCGACGCTGACCGCCTCGGCCGCACCGGGCGTGAGCTCGAACAACTCGCGCAGCGCCGCGGCGTAGTGATTGCCGTTGGGGGTCGACGCGAGTTGCTTGACCCGCACGGTCGGCGCGTGCAGCAACTTGTCGACGACGCGGCGCACCGCCTTGGCAACCTCGTCGCGCTGCGGGTCGTCGAGTCCGGGCAGCTTGGTCTCCAGGCGCAGGATCTCGGCCTCGACGACGTCCGCGGCGCGCCGGCGTAGCGCGGCGACGGTCGGGGTGACCTCGGCCTGCCGCTGCGCGGTGAGATAGTCGGCGAGCTCGCCCGCGACGATCGCGCGGGCCGCGATGGTGTCGTCCTCGGCGGCCTTCGCGGTGGCATCGCCCCGCAGCGCGGCAATGTCGACGACGTGCACGCCGGGCAGCCGGGCCGCGGCCGGGTCGACATTGCGGGGCAGCCCGAGATCGCAGATGACCAGCGGCGACGTCCGTCCGGGACGGGCGGCGAGCGCGGAATGAACATCACCGACGGTGACGACCGCGCCGACCGAGCCGGTCGCGGTGACGACGACATCGGCGTCGGCCATCACGGCCGGCAGGTCGTCGAATCCGACACCGCGCACGTCGATGCCGTGGTTGGCGGCGATGTTGGCGGCCAGCTGCTCGGCGTTGGCGACGGTCCGGTTCACCACGGCCAGCCGGGTGACGCCGATCCGGGCCAGCTGCGCGGTCGCCAACCCGCCCATCGCCCCGGCACCGACGACGACCGCCGAGCGCATCTGCGCCGCGTCGTCGGTGGTCGCGAGCAGGCATTGCGCACGGTGCAGCGCCACCGACACCACCGAGGCCCCGGCGCGGTCGATCCCGGTCTCGGAGTGCACGCGTTTGCCCACCCGCAGCGCCTGCTGGGCGAGCTCGTGCAGAACCCGGCCCGCCGCGTGCGCGGCATCGGCCGCCAGGTACGCGTTGCGGATCTGGCCGAGGATCTGCTGCTCGCCGACGACCACCGAGTCCAAGCCCGCGGCCACGGTGAACAGATGTTCGGCTGCGGCCTCCGAGTACCGCACGTAGGCGTGCTGGGTGAGCTCGTTGACGGCCATGCCCGCGTAGTCGCCGATCACCGTGCCGACCGCCTCCAGCGCCGGGTGGAAGGCGTCGACGACGGCGTAGACCTCGATCCGGTTGCACGTCGAGACGAGCATCGCCTCGGAGATCGACCGCGACGAGAGCAGCTCGTCGACGAGTTTGGCTCGGTCGTGGTCTGCGACCGCGATCCGCTCGAGCACCTCGACAGGTGCACTTCGGTGCGAGACACCGAACAACAAGACACTCACGCCGTCACCGTTTCTTCACCTACCGCGCCACAATCTCTTCGCCTACCGGTCCGCCACTGCCCCGCAACCCGCTGTCGTCACCTGCACCGACCGGGCCACGCGACGCGTGGAACGCCAGGATCTGCAGTTCCAAGGCTAAATCAACCTGCCGCACGATGACGGCGGACTCCGTCCGCAAGGTCACCGGGGTGACGTTGAGGAGCCGACGTACCCCGGCCGCGGTGAAGGCGTCGGCCACCTGCTGCGCCTGGTCGTCGTCGGTCGCGACGACACCGACCTCCACCGGGCCGACCTGGGGGTCGGTGCAGGTGGGGATGATCATGTGCAGCGGCGCGACCACCGGGGCGCCGGGCACGAGCGCCTGACCGATCACCGCGGGGTCGTCGTCGAACATCGCGGCCACCCGCAGACCGCGGCCGATCCCCGCGTGCGCCAGCAAGGCCTGTCCGAACCGACCGGCGCCGGCCAGCGCCACGGTCTGGGTCCGGTCGACGTGCAAGACGATCGACAGTCGCGCCATCAGCTTGCCGATGTCGTAGCCGACACCGCGGACGCCGGACGCCCCAACATACGAGAGGTCCTTGCGCAGGATCGCCGGATTGACCCCGGCGGCGGTCGCGATCTGTTCGGAGGAGGCGATCAGGGTGCCGCGGTGGGCGCAGCTGCGCAGGACGTAGAGGTAGCTCGCCAGGCGCGCGACGGTCGGTTCGGGGATATCGCCGGATACCGGACCGACACTGCGCCCCGCGTCGCGTCGCTCACCCGTCGTCACCTCCACACCACCTTCCGCCCTCGGCCGTGCCGATGAGCCTATACCCGACGACGCGCGTCGCCGCCAGCGGCCCGACGGACGACACGGACCGACCGTCACGGCCGGGTGCGGGCCGCGAGATCGGCCCGCAGCCGCGCCTCGTCGACCTCCCAGTAGCTGTGCTCCTCACCGTCGAGCAGGACCACCGGCAGCCGATCGCCGTACTCGGCACGCAGCTCCCGATCACCGGCCGCGGCCGCCTCGTCGACGTCGACGGTCGCGAAATCGGTGGCGAGCTCGGAGCAGATCCGGCGCAGGTCGGCGGCCGCGGCGAGGCAGGCGTGGCAGCCGGCGCGCGTGAGCAGGGTGAGTGCCATGACGTTCTCCTCGGGTATGTCGGCGGGATCACCAGTGTGGCATCGGTCATCGGCAGGCCCCCGCTCCGGGCGGCGGGCTCTGGCTAGGCTGGTGGGGCGTGTCCCGGAGTCGGCCGACGCCGGCGGGCTGTCATGAGAGGTGGTAACTGTGGGCGTGACCTCAAACGGTGACCCGGACTCGGGCACCGACGCAGCCGACGGTGCCGAGCCGAGCGGGGCACCGGGCGCCCCGGAGCCCGCCGGCGATGACTGGGAGTCGCACGCGCGGCTGGTCGACGGCGGCGCCGGAATTGAGCCGAACGCCGAGGACCACGACGCCGCCGAGGAACCCGACGACGAGGAGAGCAACCGCATCGCACTCTGGCTCGCCGAGCGGGCCAGCGCCGCCGGTGGACGCTTCCGGCAGACCGCGCACGAGTTGCGGCAGGCCCTCGCCGGCGAGGCCAGCGCGAAGGCCGCCGTGGACTCCCTGCGCGCCCGTGAACCCGCCGAGACCGACGACGAGGTGCCCCGCGACCTGACCGCCGCGGCATTCTTCGACGTCGACAACACCCTCGTCCAGGGCGCGTCGATCGTGCATTTCACCCGGGGGCTCGCGGCCCATCACTATTTCAAATACAGCGACATCCTCGACGTGGTGTGGGCGCAGGCGAAATTCCGGATCACCGGCAAGGAGAACGCCGGTGACGTGGCCGAGGGCCGCGAGAAGGCCCTGTCGTTCATCGCCGGACGGTCTACCGCCGAGCTCACCGCGCTGGGCGAGGAAATCTACGACGAATACATCGCCGACAAGATCTGGCCCGGCACCAGGGCGCTCGCGCAACAGCATCTGGATGCCGGCCAGCAGGTCTGGCTGGTCACGGCCACGCCGGTGGAGTTGGCGCAGACGATCGCCAATCGGCTCGGGCTGACCGGCGCTCTCGGGACGGTCGCCGAGAGCCGGGACGGGATTTTCACCGGCCGCCTCGTCGGCGATATCCTGCACGGCCCCGGCAAGGCACACGCGGTGCGCGCCTTGGCCATTCGCGAGGGCCTCAATCTGAGGCGATGTACCGCGTATTCGGATTCCCACAACGATGTGCCGATGCTGTCGCTGGTGGGCACAGCCGTCGCGATCAACCCCGATACCGACCTCAAGGAGGTCGCCAAGGTGCGCGGCTGGGAGATGCATGATTTCCGGACCGCACGCAAGGCCGCGAAATACGGTGCGGGCACGGCGCTGGTGGTCGGCGCCGCGGGTGGCGGGGCCGCCGCCGCGGTGAAGATGCTGCGCAGTCACCACTAGGGCGTGTCTCACGCCCTAGGCACACGCAACCGAATACATTGCGGGAAAACGTGATTGCTGCAGCGACCGCATTCTCGGGCAACCGACTCCGCCGGCGTCGCAGCGCGTTCGGACCTTGCGCTACAGTGTGGCGACCTCGCTCGTCGGGTCCACGAGCACCTTGGCGTGGTGTTCGGCGCTCTCCAGCGCCTCGAAAGCCGCGGCGACACCGTCGAAGCCGATGGTCGCGGTGACCAGCGGACCGACCTCCACCCGGCGCGTGGCGATCAGGTGCAGCGTCTCGTAGAACTCGGCGGGGTCGTAGCCGAAGACGAAGCGCAGCTCGAGTTCCTTGTTGATCGCGAGCACGGGGCGGAACGTGTCGGCCTCCATGCACACGCCGACCACCACCACCCGCGACCGCAGCGGCGCGTGCGACACGACATGCTCGATCATCCCGGGCACACCGACACATTCGAAGACGACCGGCCCGGTCGGGGTGGCGCCGAAGCGGTCGGCGAGGTGAAACACCGGCGCCCACGGCACCACCGGGATCCGCCGCAGCAGGTGCATCCCGTCGAAGGCCGCGTCGAACAACTGCGCTGCGGTGTCCAGATACTTGCCCGTGGCGACACACCGCTCCCACGGCGAGTCGGTCTTCGGGTCGACGACGATGTCGGCGCCAATCTGCTTGGCGAGATCACGCCGGCCCGCCGAGAGATCACTGGCCACGACGGTCCGCACCCCCGTCGCCTTGAGCATCGCCACCACCGCCAGGCCGATGGGGCCGCAACCGATCACCACCGCGACATCCCCCTTGCCCACGGCACCGCGCCGCACCGCGTGGTAGGCAACGGCCAGCGGCTCGGTGAGCGCGGCATCGTCGACCGAGACGCCCTCGGGCACCTCGAAGGACAGATCCTCGTTCACGACGACGTACTCGGCGTAGCCGCCCGGCGCATGCTCCGACAAGCCGGTCAGATGCGGGTCCGCGCCCTGCCGCACCATCGGCATCGCCACGAGGAGCGTGCCCGGCGCCCACTTCTGCCGGCACTTCGGACCGTACGAGACCACCTCGCCGACAAACTCGTGGCCCATCACCACCGCCTGCGACGACCGCATGAACCCGTCGTAGCCGACCTCCCCGGCCGCGTCTGCCGTCTCGTCGCAGTGCGTCCGCGCGTGCAGGTCCGATCCACAGATCCCACTCCGCCGCACCCGCAACAGCACCTCACCCGGACCGGGCTCGGGAGTGTCGATCTCCTCGACGCTCAGCTTTCCGTCCTGGCACACCACTGCCCGCATGGTCACTCCGCCTTCTGCGTCGCCTCCGGCGACGCGTGTGTTCACGCCCGGCGCTCGCGCTTTCCGCGTCCCTTTCGTGTTCCTGCGCACGTTCCACCACGCGCAGGAACACGAAAGTAGCGCACGAACCCGCCGTTATCCGAAGTACACGCTGCCGCGGCGGGACAGCATCCGGAACAGTGTCTGCTGGATCTCCTCGCGCACGTGGTCGGTGAGGTCGAAGACCACCATCGGATCGTCGGCGGCGGACTCGTCGTAGCCGTCGGTCTCGATCGGCCGGCCGAAGTGGATGTGCCACTTCGACGGCAGCGGCACCAGCCCGAGCGGTCCCAGCCAGGGGAACGTCGGGGTGATGGGCACATAGGGCAGACCGAGGATCCGGGCCAGGGGTTTCAGATCGCTGAGCATCGGATAGATTTCCTCGGATCCGACAATCGAGACCGGAATGATCGGCGCCTGATTGCGCAAGGCGGTGGTGACAAATCCGCCGCGGCCGAAACGCTGAAGTTTGTAGCGGTCTTTGTAGAGCTTGCCGATTCCCTTGTATCCCTCCGGCCAGACCGCCGTCAATTCACCCTGGCGAAGGAGCCGATCGGCATCTTGATTGCAGGCCAGGGTCGCCCCGATCCGCCGGGCCACCTCGCTGATACCGGGAAGATCAAATGCCATGTCGGCGGCCAGCAGCCGCAGGTATCGACCGGTCGGGTGATTGTCATGCACCGCCACCGATGTCATCAACGCATCGATCGGCAACGAGCCGGCGTGATTGGCGACGAGAAGCGCGGCACCGGTCCTCGGGAGGTTCTCCACCCCGGTAACCTCCACCCGGAACCACTTCTCGTACACCTGCCGGACCGCCGGGAACCACACCGCCTCGGTGAAGTGCGGATCGAAGCCGAAATCGTCGACGACGTACTCCCCGGTCATCCGATCACGGATGAATCCCGCTGTGGTGGTGAGGGTATCGGCCACCGCGTTGCGGAGCCCGCCGAGACTGAACAGCGGCGACGAGCGCACCTGCTGGTGATCGAGGGCAAACGACTCGGCGGCCACGACCTCGTCGCTGATCGGGGTGACCGACGCGGGCGGACGACCGAATCCGTCCGTGTTCGGGTGCCCGGCCGCACCCATCACCGGGCCGGGCCGGTCGACGCCACGTCGGCTCGGGTGGCGATTCTGTGCCAACTCGGCGTCCCGACCAGAAGGACTCGCGTAAAGCTGAATCACCTTGGCCGTGCGGGCATCAGGCATTCCTCGACCCGACACGTCCTCACCCCCAGTACTTTCTCGAAATTTCCCGCCGACGCAAGTACCTCGCGCCGACCATCGTCCTCCCCCAGAGTAGCCGCGGCCGGGCACGACCGAGACCACTGCGGCAATCCTACGTGGATACCGCGGCCGATGCTGTGGGCGTGGTCACCGGTAATCGACGAGTTTACGGTTTATCGCAATTGCAGCGCCGCGGAAACCACGCGTCGTTCCAGTCCCCGCCACGTCTGGGCACTGATCACCGGACTCGTCCCACCGCGGTTCACGTAGTCGTCGAGCGTCTCACGGGTGGTGTACCGCGGCTCGAAACCGAGCTCGGTCCGCATCCGGGTGTTGTCGAGAACCCGTCCGTAGGTGAGGAAATCGGTCTGCGAGCTGCGCAGCTTGGCCGCGCGCAACTCCTGCAGGACACCGGTGATCGGCGCCAGCAGGCCGCTGGGCACCGGCAACTCGATGTGCCCGGCCCGACGGATCGCCTGCGTGAGCGTCACCACACCGTCGCCGGCGATGTTGAACGTGCCGGCCCGCCCGGCCAGGGTCGCGTGTTCGAGTGATGCCAGCGCGTCCTCCTCGTGCAGGAACTGCAGCCGGGGCTGGTAGCCGATGACCGTGGGCACCACCGGCAAGGCCAGGTACGACCCGAGCCGGGTCGTGATCCGTGGTCCGAGCATGGCGCCCGGGCGCAGGATCGTGACCTTGATGTCCTGGCGCCGCCGGGCCAGACCGCGGAAATAGCCCTCGATGTCGAGCAGATCGCGGCCGTAGCCGCCGGTTGGCTCGCGCTGCGGCGGGGTCTGTTCGGCGAAGTGCGACGGATCGCTCGCACCGGCCCCGTACACCATCGCCGTCGACCGGAGGACCAGCCGCTTCACCGACGGACTCCGCTGACAGGCCGCGCACACCTGCATCGCGCCGATGACATTGAATTCCTTGATCGCCGACGAATGCGGCGCGGTATCGATGATCGACGTCGCGGCATGCACGACGGTATCCACCTCATACCCCGCGATGGCCTTGGCGATGGTCGGGCGGCGAATGTCGAGCCGCAGGAACTCCGCGCGACCCATCCGTCGGATCAGGTCTTTGCGTGGGATTCGCGAATCGACGGCGACGACCCGGTGGATCTCCGGGTTCGCGGCGAGCCGCGCCACCAGATATCCCCCAAGGAACGTCGACGCACCGGTGACCAAAACCGTCCGCGGCGTGTGCTCAGCGATATCGGACATGCCAACAGGCTAGGTCATCGACCACCGGGCCGCGATGGGCGGCCGGACATCTGGACCGATCGCATCGCCGACAGCTGTCCGGCGATATGCCAAGAACCCGCGCGGCGGCGGGTTCTCGTGAGGTGCGCGCAGCCCGGTGACTATTTGCCGAGTTTACGACGCTGCACCCGAGTACGACGCAGCAGCTTGCGGTGCTTCTTCTTCGACATGCGCTTGCGGCGCTTCTTGATCACTGAGCCCATCGGGGTGCTTCCTGCCCTTCACATGCAATATTCGGCGCCCGTATACCTCCGGGACGCCACGTAGCCAGCAGTTGACCCTACCGGCCGCACCCACAGAGCACGAAATCGGCGGGCTACCCCGCGTCGAAGTACGAGGTCTCGAGGTAGTCGTGCACCGCCTTGGCGTGCACACGAAACGACCGCCCGACGCGCACGGCAGGCAACTCGCCGCTGTGCACCAGGCGATACACCGTCATCTTGGATACACGCATCAGCGTCGCAACCTCAGCAACGGTGAGGAATTGCGAACCAGCACCTGCATTGCTCACATTCGACCTATCCGGGGTCTCTCCAGCCATGAAAATTCCAACCTCCACCAGCACGTGTCGTGGCCACCGGCTTCCCCTCCGGCGGACATCTAACACGCACGTGCTTTCAGCAGCTTAACGTGGCTCGTGTGAAAAAAGCGACGCTAGTGGTCAGAATTGGACGAAATCCTCCTCGGCGAACACAAGATAGCGGGTGTTTCACCCAACTGGACACCAGATCTAGTGTCCGAGGCCATCGTGCCGGGTCACCGTCAACCCTCAACGTCGAGTCGACGTCCAGTTCTTGCACTGACCTCTGCGCACGCCTCGGTGGCCGCATAAAAGGCCCCACGCAGGCCTCTGCTCTCCAATTCCCGGACCGCGGCGGCCGTGGTACCGCCCGGCGAGGTGACCGCGGCCCGCAAATCGACCGGTGACAATCCCGAATCACTGAGAAGTATTCCCGCGCCGCGGATGGTCTGCACGGCGAGTTCGGCCGCCTGCGCACGGCTGAGCCCCAACGCGACCCCCGCGTCGATCATCGCCTCGGCCACCAGGAACACGTAGGCGGGACCAGATCCCGACACCGCGGTCACCGCGTCCATCAACTTCTCCGGGACGACGGTCACCTTGCCGACGACCTCCAGCAGGCGCGTGACCGCTGCGAGCTGGTCGGCGTCGACATGCCGGCCGGCCGACATGACCGACATCGCCTCGTTGACGAGCATCGGTGTGTTCGGCATGACGCGGATGACCGGGGACCCGGCCTGCAGCATCTTCTCGTAGTGGGCCAGCGGGATTCCCGCGGCGAGGGTGACGGTGACGCGTTCCGCCTCGGCATTGTCCTCGGTCGAGGCAAGCTTCCGCAGCACCGAATCGACACCGACCGGCTTGACCGCGATGAACACATACTGGGCGCTCTCGGCCGCGGCGGGGATGTCGTCGGTGACCAGGACGCCGTACTCGTCGGCGAGCTCCCGGGCCCGGGCAACCGACCGCTGGACCACGACGATGTCCTTCGTCGGCTTGCCTGCCGCGATCAGCCCGGCAAGCAGGGCCTCACCGATCTTGCCGCCGCCGATGATGGCGATACGTTCGGTCACCGAAATGCCTTTCCTCGAAACTGCCGATGGTAGCCCCGCGCACGCGCGTCAGCTGCGCTGGGGGATCAGGGCGAGCTGACGCGACTGCGCCACCACCGTCCCGGTGGAATCCACCACCACATGATCCTCTTCGAACATTCCGGGGCCCACCTCGGTGCTGCTCGCGGCAAACCGGAGCCATCCGGGCGCGGGTTCACGGCGCACGTAGGTGGTGAGCTGGACCGTCGGCGCCCACCCGAACAGTCCGAGGTTCATCACCACCGGCGGGGACAGATCGCAGACCAGGACCGCGAAACCCGTCGTCGGCTCACCGACTTTCGGTCGGGTCCAGGCCCGCACCAGCGGCTCGCCGGTCTCGCCGCGCAGCATCGGGAACGTGTCCGCATCGAGGACGAGGTCGAGGGCCGGGCCGAGATGATTGATCTGCGCCATCGCCGACGACTCGAGAGTGATCCCGTCGGCAGGCGGGGTCGCCGGCACCCCGTCGAAAACGGTGGTGCCCGAATACCGGCCGGCACCGGTGTCGGGCCGGGCCAGCGTCACCGACGAGGACACCATCGTGCGCCCGTTCTGGACCAGCTCGACCCGCAGCAGCGACACCGTCCGACCCCGCTTGGCGACGGTGACGTGCAGGGTCACCTCGGCCGGGTCGGGGGCCGCGAGGTAGTCGCTGGCGATCGCGACGGGAATCAGGTCGGCACCGGTCGGCGCACCGGCAGCCGACGTGTCGGCCGACCGTGTTCCGGCCGCGGACGGGCGGGCAAGGTCGGCGACGGCCCGGGTCGCCGCATGGGCGACGAGCATCTGCATGCTCCCGCCGTGCACCTTGGGGCCGATGGTGAACGTCGGGTCGATGACTGCGCCGTAGCTCACCCTCGGCAGCCCGGCGGCATCGTGGCCGTCCTCGATCCGGGTGAGTTCCAGCAATCCGCTCAACGTGCCGCCCATGCCACCTTCTTCTGTACGGGGTCAGTCCCGGTGCGCGCCGATCGTCTCGCGCTTGAGATGCTGACGAGCAAAATCTAGCGAACGGGCCAGCAGCGCCGACCGTTCGGGCCGGGTCCGGGCCGACGACGTCGTGATCTCGAGCACCACCGCGCCGGCGAAGTCACTCGCGGCGATGCGCCGGCACACCTCGGCGCACGGCTGGTTGCCGTCACCGGGGAGGCGATGCTCGTCGTGTGCGGCACCCGAGCCGTCGGCCAGATGCAGGTGGGTGAGCCCCGATCCCATCCGTTCGTAGAGGGCCAGGGCGTCGACCCCTGCGGTCGCGGTGTGGGACAGATCCAGCGTGTAGTGGCCGTAGCCGTCGTCGGTCGGATCGATCGACCGGCCGAACGCCGAGATGGCCGGGCCAGGGGTGCCGCCACGGCGTTCCAGGCGTTTCGCCGACCCTTCGCCGGCGCCGAAGGCCCGGTCCGCGCGCATCGGGAACATGTTCTCCACGGCGATCGCGATACCCGTCTCGGACAGCTCACCGACGAGATCGCCGAAGGCCTCGGTGTAGCGGCGCTGCCACCAGAACGGCGGATGCACGACGACCGTCGACGCCCCGAGACCGTCGGCGGCCTCGGCCGCCCGGGCGAGCTTGCGGATCGGATCCCGGCCCCAGATGCGCTGCGTGATGATCAGGCAGGGGGCGTGCACCGAGAGCACCGGCACCTGATAGCGCTCCGAGAGGGTTTCGACGTGACGGATGTCCTGGCTGACCGGATCGCTCCACACCATCAGCTCGACACCGTCGTAGCCGAGCTCGGCGGCGTACTGGAAGGCGGCCTCGGTGCTCTGCGGGTACACCGACGCACTCGACAACCCGATCGGGATCTCCACCGCGCCGAGCCCGCCGTCCCCCACCGGCGGGTGACTCATGTGGCCAGGAGCACGAGTGGGCCGATCGTGACCACCAGACCCACCGCCAGGGCCAGCAAGGTGGTGATCAGGTCGGCGGACCGACGGACCAGATGGGTGAAGGTGACGATGCCGAAGATCACCAGCACCGCCAGGACCAGTGCGAAGTAGACATTCCACTTCCACAGCTCGGTGAAGCCCCAGAACAGGCCCACACCGATGCCGACGCCCAGGATCACCTCCCCGATCACCACCAGCCACGACAGCACCGGCGAGCGATGCCGGGCCGAGGGTGCCTCGGCCGCATCGACGTCGGCCGCGTCGGCTGCCCCGGCATCACCACCGGTGTCGAGGTCGTCGGTCGGCTCGGCGTCGGGAGCGTCAGCCCGGTGGTCGGAATCGTCGAACCCCCGGGGGTAGGGCTCCGCGTCGACGACCGGAGTGAGCTCGGTCGGGGCCAGATCGTCGGCGTCGGCCGCCGGGACCGACGGCGCGGGATCGGGGTCGTCGCGGGTGATCTTCTCGCGGGTGGGAGTGTCGAGGCCGATCACGGCGGTCCCGGCCACATCGGCATCAGCGATGCCGGGATCAGCCGGGTCCCTGGCGAGGACCGTGGTCCCGGCGCTCGGGATGTCGAGATCGGCGAGATCGTCGACGGGGACCACGTCTTCGTCGACGGCGACCACCGGGATGATCCCGGTCACCGCGTCCGCGGTGTGATCGGCGGGGTCCTCGGCCTCGACGGGCGGGCTCGTCGATGACCACGCAGCCGTAGTGGCGGGTTCATCGGCCGTGACCGGCATGGTCTGGGTCGCCTCGTCGGCGGTCTGCCGCTCGGCGTCGGACGCCTTCTTCTTCTTGCGACCGAACCAGCGCCGCTTCTTGGCCGGCCGCTCCTCGGCATCGAGATCGGCGAACGAGCGATACGCATCGAACTCGTCGGCCGGGGGTGCCGGGGCAGGCTCGCGGGCCGGGGCCGGGGATTCCCCGACCCCGGGGATTGGTCCGGTGACGGGGATTGGTCCGGTGACGTCATCGGCACCGACATCTGCACCGGCACCGGCCCGTTCATCGGCCAGTCGGTCGGCGACCGCGCCCGCGTTGAGGTCACGCGTCGGCGGCGGGGTGAAGACCGGCATTCCGCTGGCCGTCGGCGCCGCCCAGGCCGCGGTGTCCGGCTGCGGACGGTCCGGGCCCCGATGGGCCAGCGGGTCGGTCGAGTGCGGGAACGGACCAGTCGCCGGGGCGGGCGGCTCGGCGGCCTCGGCGGGGGCCGCCACCGGCGGGAGATCATCGGTCAGATCCGACACCGAGATCTTGCCCGGGCGGCGCACCCGTCGATGTGGACGCGACGGCGCCCCTGATTCCGCCTCCGCCTCGTCGGCGGCCCTGGTGCGGGCGAGCAGCTCCGACACCGAGATCGGCCGCGAGTCGGTCTCCTGATCTTGCCTACCGGTTTCATCCGCCATCGGCGTTGGTTCTCTTCCTCATATCTCGGGCGCCGGCGTCGGCGCCGGGGCGATCAGCGGACGCCGGGCTCCCCGACGCGTCAGCCCCGATCCGAGGAGTCGGCGGCTTCGGCATCGAGGCGCCGGAGGATGACTCCCTCGCGCAACGCCCATGGGCAGATCTCCAGTGTATCCACGCCCAGCCCGCGCATCGCCGCCTCGGCGACCAGCGCACCCGCGACGATCTGTCCGGCACGGTCGGCGCTGACGCCTTCCAGCTCGGCCCGATCCGATCGGGTCATCCGCGAGATGAACGCGATGAGCTGGCGCAACCCGGCAGCGGTGAGGGTCCGTTTGACCCGCGGACCCGCCCCGGACGGGGCCGCACCGGTCAACCGCGCAAGACTCCGGAAGGTCTTCGACGTCCCGACCGCGAGGTCGGGGATACCCGGATCGAGGAGCTCTTTGGCGACCGGGCGCAATTCGGCGTCGAGCCAGTCCCGCAGCACACCGATCCGGCGCCGGTCCGGCGGATCGTCGGGCAGCCACTCGCGGGTGACCCGGCCCGCGCCCAGCGGCACCGACAACGCCACGTCGGGCTCCTCGTCGACGCCGTTGGACATCTCCAGCGAACCGCCGCCGATGTCGAGGGCGAGGATGCGGCCACGACTCCAGCCGTACCAGCGTCGGACGGCGAGCGAGGTCAGGCGGGCCTCGTCGCGCCCCGACAGCACCCGCACGTTCACGCCGGTCTTGGCGGCCACCCGCGCCAGGACATCGTCGGAGTTGGTGGCGTCGCGGACCGCAGAGGTCGCAAACGCCATCATCTGCTCGCAACCAGAACTCGTCGCGATGCGGGTGAACTCGTCGACGGACTCGACGAGCCGGGCTGCCGCACCGTCGGAAAGCCGTCCCTTCCCGTCGATGTGCTCGGCCAGCCGCAGCACCGCCTTGGTTGAGCTCATCGGGGTCGGATGACCGCCGCGATGAGCGTCGACGACAAGCAGGTGGACGGTATTGCTGCCCACGTCGAGAACACCTAAACGCACGAACCCACCGTAGAGCGTCGGGAGCGCGCGACGGGGCCGGGGTGGGCAATTGCGGATCGTGGCAACCCGTCGCCGACGGCGCGTGGCCCGGTGGCCGATCACCGGGATACCGTGGTCGCGTGCCCACACCTCGCATCCCGCCACGGATGAAGCCCACGCCCGAAGTCCCCCTGGACTTCGCGCGCGAATGGTATGAGTTCGGCGATCCGGACGATCCCGAACACATCGTGAACGCCGATCTGACCTGGCTGTTGTCGCGGTGGACGTGCGTCTTCGGCACACCCGCCTGCCAGGGCATCGTCGAGGGCCGGGAGGCCGACGGCTGCTGCACCCACGGCGCCTATCTCTCCGACTCCGACGACCGCAAACGGCTGGCGAAGGGCATGGCGATGCTGACACCCGAGGACTGGCAATTCCACAAGAAGGGCTCGGGAAAGAACCCGCTCGGCCCCAACGGCTACCTCGTCGAGGACGAGCTCGACGACGAGCCCGCACTCAAGACCCGGCTGCACAAGGGCGCGTGCATCTTCTTGAACCGACCCGGCTTCGACCGCGGCCCCGGCTGTGCGCTGCACGCGATGGCCCTGCGTCGTGGCCTCGAGCCGCTGACCGTGAAACCCGATGTGTGCTGGCAACTTCCGGTGCGCCGCGAACAGGACTGGGTGGAGCGCCCCGACGGCACGCAGGTGTTGCGGACCACGATCACCGAGTACGACCGACGCGGCTGGGGCGAGGGTGGCCACGACCTCACCTGGTATTGCTCGGGCTCACCCGACGCGCACGTCGGTGCGACGCAGGTGTGGCAGTCCTATGAGCCGGAATTGGTCGAATTGCTCGGCCAGCGCGCCTACGATGTCCTCGCCGACGCCTGCCGTCGTCGAAACCAGTTGGGGCTCATCGCCGTTCACCCGGCCACTGCCGCCGCAACCACACAGCGGGAGACCGACATCAAGTACGCGATGCTCGACGAGGACTGAACCGGCGGCGCGTCCCCCGCGTTGCCGCCGGCCGCGTTGCCGTCCTCGTCACGCACCCGTGATATC
Source organism: Gordonia sp. (in: high G+C Gram-positive bacteria) (assembly GCA_047605505.1). Classification (GTDB taxonomy): domain Bacteria; phylum Actinomycetota; class Actinomycetes; order Mycobacteriales; family Mycobacteriaceae; genus Gordonia. Next base: position 22,063 of record JASGFO010000027.1, read on the forward strand.
CACCCGGCCCGACGAGATCTCGAAATGGTCGGTCGGGCTCTTGTAACAGTTGATCCCGTCGGCGACAGCGGTGCATGCCAGGCGCACCCCGGTGACAGAGAGCGCGACGACCTCGCCGGGATCCGGGTTGAGCACCTCCGTCGACGGCGGGGCATTGACACCGACGACGGCGCAGGCGTCGTCGGTGTTGGACCACTGCAGAAACGAGCCACCCGGCGCCGTGCCGACCACCGACGACGAGCCACCACACCCGGCCAACCCCACGGTCACGACACCCAGATGTTCGCGGCGCACCGAACGCCCCGAGATCCCGCAGTAGACCAGCCCCCGATACACCTGGCAGGAGGCACCGCCGGCACGGATCGCCACCCCCTCGGAATTCCCGGTACGGTCGATCGTCGACGCTGCCTGCGGCGAGGCCGCGGCGGTGACAGTCACCGGTGACGTCGCCGTCGCCGTCACCGTGACAGCGCCCGAATCGGTTGCCGCGGAAGCAGATCGGCCGCCGTCACGGCCCGAGGCCAACAGGACGACACCACCGATGCCCAACGCCAGGACCAGGACCCCCACGGCGACCCCGATGGCATAGGGCACCCACCGCGGCGATTGCGGTGGTGGTTGCGGCGCCGGCGCGTAGTAGTTCACTGCACCCTCCTCGAGGAATCTCCCCGCGTACCCTACCGCCGGGTACACCGGCGCCGAGGAGGTGTTACCCCTCGAACTTGTAGCCGAGCCCGCGGACGGTCACCAGGTGCTTCGGCGAGGCCGGATCGGGCTCGATCTTCGACCGCAGGCGCTTGACATGGACATCGAGGGTCTTGGTGTCACCCACATAGTCCGCGCCCCACACCCGATCGATCAACTGGCCCCGCGTCAGTACCCGGCCGGAATTGCGCAGCAGATACTCAAGGAGGTCGAATTCCTTGAGCGGCAAGGTGATCGACACCCCATTGACCGCCACGGTATGACGCTCGACATCCATCCGGACCGGCCCGGACTCCAGGACCGCGACGACGAGATCCTCATCCGCCGCCTCGCCACCACGCCGCAGGACCGCACGAATACGGGCGATGAGCTCGCGCGCCGAGTACGGCTTGGTCACATAGTCGTCGGCACCGAGCTCGAGGCCGACGACCTTGTCGATCTCACTGTCCCGGGCGGTCACCATGATGACGGGGACACCGGAGCGGGCGCGCAGGGCCTTGCAGATCTCGGTGCCCGACATACCCGGGAGCATGAGATCGAGCAGGACGATGTCCGGGCTGATCCGGTCAAATGCCGACAGCGCCTGCCCGCCGTCGTTGACGACGCTGGCCTCGAACCCCTCCCTGCGCAACAGAAAGGCCAGCGGATCGGCGAGAGCCTCCTCGTCCTCGACGATCAGTACATGCGTCACCTGGATTCTCCTGTCTCTCACGCGATCTGCGAGGCGGCAAGGCGTCGGCGAGCAGGTTCGGCCGAGGCCTCGACGTCCCCGACGGCCTGCGGGATGGACAAGGTGAACGTGGACCCGGTCCCGGGCTGGCTCCACAGATTGATGTGGCCGTCGTGGGTTGCCGCCACATGCTTGACGATCGCGAGCCCCAACCCCGTGCCACCGGTGTGACGCGACCGCGCCTTGTCCACCCGAAAGAAACGTTCGAATACACGCTGCTGATCGGCCGGACGGATCCCGATGCCCCGATCGGTCACCGCGATCGCCACCATCGGGTGCCCATCGGCGTCGATGATGCGACGGCTGACCGAGACGATCGTCTTGGCCGGCGAGTACGCGATCGCATTCACGATGAGATTGCTCAACGCCGTCAACAACAGCACCCGATCGCCACGCACGGCGGCATGGATCGGCTGGTCCGCGCACAACGTGATCCCGGCCGACTCGGCGCCGACCTCGGCGCTGCGCAAGGCATCGGCGATGAGCTCGTCGACGTCGACATCGACGAGCTCCGGGGTGGTTTCGCCACCCTCCAGACGCGACAACGCGATCAGCTCGGTGACCATGTTGCCCATCCGGGTGGCCTCGGCGACCACCCGCTGCCCGAAGTGGCGGACCGACTCCGCGTCGTCAGCCGACTCCAGCATGGCCTCGGTGAGCAGGACGATCGCACCGACCGGCGTCTTGAGCTCATGCGAGACATTCGCGACAAAGTCGCGGCGCGTCGCCTCCACCCGCAGGTTCTCGGTGTCGTCGGTGCCATAGACCACGACATAGCTCTCGTCACGGTAAGAGACCGGCCGGGCCAGACAACGCACCGACGCCGCGGTCCGCCGCGCCGCCCGCCCGGTGGAGAGAAACCCCAGCGAACTGACCGGCGGTGCGAAGTCGAAGCGACGCTCCTCCCCGGACCCCAGCACAGTGAGCACCGCATCCCACACCGCATCGGCGAGCAGACGCTCACTGACCAGGCCGAGGTCGGTCGCCCGCTCGTTGTAGAGGACCACATCCCGGAACTCGTCGACGACCGCCACCGCCACCTCGGAATTGCAGACGATCAAACTCAACAGCCCCGCCTTGGTCATCCGGCCCTCAAGATCGACGAGCGGCAGGTCGGTGCCCCGCAGCGCCGCCGAGTCCGGCACCTCACGAGGCCGATCGGCCGGCACCACCGAACCGGTGATCGAAACAGGCGCCGAATCCGGGGACCGTGGGGCCGCATCATCCGGGCCGGCAGGAGCCTCCGGTGCCAGCCGCTTGACGGCCGACACACCCAGACCCCCACGACCGATGGCAACACCCACAAGCACCGCGAGCACGATTGCTGCGATGACTCCGACGACGAAAGCAGCGGTCACAATCGCAGCTTACGGGGCGCGCCACCCCCGACCCCACCCGTCACGAGATTGTTCGGCTGGTGTTCACGCTCTGCTTATCTGCGCGGACTCCGTCCGCGCTGTGTTTGCGCCTGGAAGCACCGCTCTTCACTCGCTCCACTTGGTCGCTACGCTCCCGCGCTCCACTCCCTGCATCGCGGCGCGGCGCTCTGCTTGTCTGCGCCGCCTCCGGCGACGCTGTGTT
>JASGFO010000028.1:0-25068 GCA_047605505.1 Gordonia sp. (in: high G+C Gram-positive bacteria)
GCGGGCGCCGACGCCACCCCGCGGGTCCTGCCCGGCGACCCGCCGCGGCCCCGCACACTGCCCGCGGTCTTCGCCGCGGCCCGGGAGCGCTTCGGTGGCCACACCGCCGTGGTCGCGGGCGCCGAACGCCTCACCTACGCCGAGCTCGACGCCCGCAGCGCGGCGCTGGCCGCGCGCCTGGCCACCGATGGCGTCCACCCCGGCGACTTCGTGGTCCTGCTCCTCGAGCGCGGCGCCGATCTCGTGGTCGCGATCCTGGCCGTGCTGCGCGCGGGTGGCGCCTATGTTCCCGTCGACCCTGGGCAGCCGGCGGCGCGGACCGCGACCATCGTCGCCGACGTCGCCCCCACCGTGGTCGTCGACGCGGCGTACCTGGCCACCGGGCCGGGCGACGCACGGTGTCCGGGCGAGCGCAGCGACGGGAGTTGTCATGTCGACGCCCCGATCACCCCCGCGCACCCGGCCTATGTGATCTTCACCTCCGGCTCCACCGGCACCCCGAAGGGGGTGGTGGTGCGCCATGGGAATGTCACGGCGCTGCTCGACGCGACGCTGCTGGGACCCGATCACCCGTACCGCATCGACGCGACCGACGTCTGGACGATGTGCCACGCCTACACCTTTGACGTGTCGGTGTTCGAGATGTGGGGGGCATTGTCCACCGGCGGCACCCTGGTGGTCCCGGACACGGCGACCACGCGGTCGCCGCAGGACCTCGCCCGGCTGCTGGCCGACGAACACGTCAGCGTGCTGTCGCAGACACCGTCGGCGTTCTTTGCCTTCGACGCCGCGGACGCGAGCATCGACGGCGGATTCGACCTGCCGGCGCTGCGCTACGTCATCTTCGCCGGGGAGGCCCTGGACCTACGCCGGCTGCCCGGTTTCCTCGATCGGCATCCGCGGGTGGCGCCGGTCAACATGTACGGCATCACCGAGACCACGGTGCACTCGAGTTTCCTGGCCATCGACCGCAGGCACGCGGAGACCGCGCCGGGCAGCGATGTCGGTGCCCTCCTGCGTGGGTTCCGGGGCAAGATCCTCGACCAGTACCTGCGTGAGGTGCCGGCGGGTGTGGTCGGTGAGCTCTACCTGACCGGACCGCAGGTCACCGCCGGGTACCTGCATCGCGCGGGACTGACGGCGACCCGGTTTGTCGCAGATCCGCACGGATCCGGGGAGATCATGTATCGCAGCGGCGATCTGATGCGGCAGCGAGCGGACGGACCGCTGCTGTACTCGGGACGCCGCGATCTGCAGGTGAAGATCCGGGGCTTCCGCATCGAGCTCGGAGAAATCCGGTCGGCACTCGCCGCGCTCGACGGGGTCGCCGATGCCGCGGTGATCACCCGGATCGGGCCCGGTGGTACACCGCGGGTGCTCGCCTACGCCGTGGCCGCGCCCGGCAGTGATATCGATGGCGCGGTGTTGCGGGCGCGGCTCGATGCGGTGCTGCCCGAGTACATGGTGCCAGCGGCGGTGATCGTCCTCGACGCGATCCCGTTGACGGTGAACGGCAAGACCGACACGGCTGCGCTGCCCGAGCCCGAGCATCACACGGCCGGGCGTCGTCCCGGCTCCGCGATGGAGCGGGCCATCGCCGCGATCTTCGCCGACACCCTGCACCTCGACGTCGCCGACATCGGCGTCGACGACGACTTCTTCGCCCTCGGCGGCGATTCCATCGTGTCGACGACGATGGTCAACCGGGCCCGCCGCGCCGGGATCCGGCTCACGCCACGACAGGTGTTCAGCCATCGGACCGTTGCCGAGCTCGCGCAGGTCGCCGAGCCGATCACCGACGGGCCCGCACCGGCCGCCCCGACGACGGACGCCGCCGAACGGCCCATTCCGCTGCTGCCGATCATGCACCGGCTCCGGGAACTGGGCGGCACCATCACCCGCCACAACCAATCACTCGTCGTCGACACCCCGCCCGACGCGACGCCCGCGTCGATCGCCGCGGCATTGCAGGCGGTGCTCGACGCGCACGAGTCGCTGCGGATGGAGCTGAGCGTGGTGGCCGGCGGGGTGTGGGGGCTGCGCACCCGGGCGCCCGGCGCGGTCCGGGCCGCTGATCTGCTACGCGTCGAGTCGCTCGCCGACCACGACGGCATCGCCGATGCGGTCGCGGCGACCTCCGACGCGGCAGCCGGGCGGCTGGATCCGGCCGGCGGTGTCATGGTGGCCGCGACCTACCTCGAGCCGACGGCCGGCGAGCGGGGCCGCCTGGTGCTGGTGATCCATCACCTGGCCGTCGACGGCGTCTCCCGCCGCATCCTGCTCGACGATCTCGCCACCGCGTATTCCGGTGCGACCATCACGGATTCGGGGCCGTCGCTGGGCCGGTACGCGGAGACGGTCACGGCTCGCGCGATGGATCCGGCGCTGCTCGGCGAGGTCGCGCATTGGGCCGAGGTCCTCGCTCCCGGTGGGGAGCTGATCCCGGGCACCCCGGCGCGGCCGGGGGTGGTCGGCGCCCAGGAGCGGCTCACCGTCGAACTCGATCCGGCGGCGTCGCAGGCACTGGTGACCGCGGTGCCGACGGCTCTCGGCGTCGGTGTGACCGCGGTGTTCCTGGGTGCCCTGCGCGTGGCCGCGGGTGAGGTGTTCGGGACCGCCGACCTCGTCGTCGACACCGAACGGCACGGCCGCGACACCGCCGCGGCCGGTCTCGGTGCCCTCGACCTGTCCCACACCGTCGGCTGGTTCACCACCCTCGCACCGCTGCGGCTGCCGCCGGCCGCCGATCTGGCCGACGCGGTGCGCACCGCCGAGCGGTGCTGGGCGGCGGTGCCGTCGGCGGGCGCGGGCTTCGGGATGCTCCGCCATCTCAATCCACAGACCTCGCTTGCGCTGGCCGGGCTGGCCCGCCCGTGGGTGCTGCTCAACTATCTCGGCCGGTTCTCGGTCGGCGGTGGACGCGCCTGGGCGCCCGCCGCCGAATCCCCGGCGCTGCGGGCGTTGCCGGATCCCGATCTGGGCTGTGCGCATCCACTCGAGGTGGAGATCGTGTGCCGCGACACCGCCGACGGCCCCGTGCTCGCGACCACCTTCGCCTCGTTGCCCGATCAGCTCGAGCCCACCGCGGTCGCCGAGCTGTCGGAGGCGTGGACCGCCGCCCTCGTCCGGCTGGCCGCCACCTCTCCTGCCGATACCCTCACCGCCCACCACGATTCCGGAGTTCCTTCGTGACCTCGACCGATCCTCTGACCGCCGACTCCGAGCGCGCCGGGACGTACCTGCCCACGCTCGCCGGCCAGCGCGATATCTACCTCGCGATGCAGATCGCCGACGACCCCGCGCTCTACAACACCGGGATGTACGTCGAATTGTCCGCCGAGCTCGACACCGAACGCGTGGTCGGTGCGGTGCGCGGTGCCCTCGCGGCCGCCGAGGCGGTGCGCGCGGTCTTCACCGAGGTCGACGGCGAGATCGTCCAGCGCATCCTGCCGGCCGACGCCGTCCCCGTCGACGTCGTCGACGTGCGCGGCGCCGACGCCCACGAGTGGATGGCCGCCGACATGGCGATCCCGATGGATGTGCGGCAGGGTCCGCTCACCGAGATCAGGGTGCTGCGCACCGGCCCGGACGCCCAGGCACCGGCCACCGCGCTGTACCTCTACTTCAAGGTGCACCATCTGGTCTGTGACGGCGTCGGCCTGATCGGATTCGCGCTGGCCATCCAGGCCGGCCACGACGGTACGCCGCTCGCCACCCAGAATTGGGACCTGCCGACGGTGCTCACCGCCGAGAGCGCCTACCGGAGTGGCCCGGACTTCGTCGCCGACCGCGAGCACTGGCTGGCCGAGATGGGTGACCGGCCCGAACCCGTGCGCCTGTTGCCCGAGCCACTGGCACCTGCGGCCGGTGTCACCCATGCCCGCTTCGACCTCGACGTCGACCGGCTGGCCGTGCTGCGCGCGGCCGCGACCCGGTCCGGTGTCCGGCCCGCGGTCATGCTCATCGCCGTGGTGGCGGCATTCGCGCAGATCCGTACCGGGCGGGAGGATCTCGTCTTCGCGCTGCCGGTCACCGGTCGCCTGGACCGACGGTTGCGCACCACCCCGTCGATGATCACCAGCGTGCTGCCGTTGCGCGTCCGGGCCACCGGCCGCGACCGGCTCGCCGACGTCGCCGCCCGCGTCAACACCGCGATCTACCGATTGCTGTCGCACAGCCGGTTCCGCGGGGAGGACCTCGGGCGGGCGCTGGCGGAGTCCGCGCCCGGGCCGGCCGCCCCCTACCGGATGTTCGGGCTGGGCATCAACGTGCTGACCACCACGACCCGGCACACCTTCGGCGGCCATCCGTTCATCCCGCACGCCCTGTCGTCGGGTCCCGTCGGCGATGTCGAGATCCAGATCCAGTTGCGCCGCAAGGGCGCCCCCGCGGAGGTCATCGTGCGCGGGGTACCCGCCGCGGCGGCTGACGCCCACGCGATCGCCACCGCCTTCGACACCTTCCTCACCGCCCTGGCCACCACCCCCGATGCCCGCCTCGACGAGCTGGGCAATCCGGCCGCCCACCAGGATCCCGCGCTGCCCGCGCCGCTCACGCCGGCGCTGCATCGGCTCCGCGAGTCCGGGGCGGATCCCGCGACCCTGACACCGCAGTCGGTGTCGGTCCGGTTGCCGGCCGGCACGCACCCGGCGGTGGTCACCGAGGTGCTCGCCGCGCTCACCGCGCGCCACGACGTGCTGCGCACCACGCTCACCCGACCGCTGCCGATCCTGTGGACCCTCACCACGGCCGCGCCCGACGCCGCGGCGCCGATCCCCCTGACCGTGGTCGACGACCCGGACACCGCGACCGCCGTCGCCCCCGCACCCGGGTCGGCGACGTACCTGCCATCGACCGGTGAGCTCGTCGTCCACCTCGACGCCGCCCTCACCGATGCCGTGTCCGCAGCCGTCCTGGCCCGCGACCTGACCGGGGCCGCCGACGATCTCGCGTGGGGGCGGCCGGTCGCCATCGACCCGGTACCGATGTCGCTGGGCCGCGTGGCCACGGCGCTCACCGCGGCCGCCGCCGACCCGTCGTCGTTGCCGCGGTGGCTGGCGGTCCTGGCCCCGGGCGCGGCCCTGCCCGGACCCGCTCCCGCCGGCCCCACCCCCACGGATGCGGGCCCGATCACCGAGTGCGTGGACCTGACCAGCACCGCGGTCCCCGACGCCGCGGAGCTGATCGGGCCGGTGACCGCAGCGCTCGCCGCGCACTTCGGTGATCGCCTCGGCGAATACCTGCTCGTCGACGTCGTCACCGACCTCCGCCCGGACGGGGCCGAGCGCACCGTCGGACCGTTCAGTGCCCGGACCCCGGTCCGGGTGGCGCTCGCGAATCCCACGGCCGCGTCGCCGGACGCGGTCGGCGGTCCGCCGCTGGACGTGTTGCGCCACCTGTCCCCCCAGGTTGCCGCGGCGGTGACCGCGGCGGCGGCCGCGGGCCGGATCAGCGAGCCCGACGTGCTCCTCGGTGCCGACGGCCTGCCCGGCACGCACGCGTTGCAGGTCGCGGTCCGGCCGTCGGCGAGCGCGGGCGGTCCCGCATCAGTCGTGGTGACCGCGGATCCGGCGCGGATCCCGGAGGCGACCGCACTTGCCGCCGCGGTGGCGCGGGCCGTGGTCGACGCCGTCGACGACCGGCTGATCGCCCTCGACGACGCCACCGTCACCACCCTCACCGCGACGTACGGCGAGATCACCGACATCTGGCCGCTGACGCCGCTGCAGGAGGGGCTGTACTACCAGGCCCGCGTCGACGCCGACGCCGACATCTACACCGCGCAGTTCTGGCTCGACTTCGGCCACCGGCTCGATGAAGGGCGCCTGCGCGGCGCGGCACGGACCCTCCTCGACACCAATCCGGAACTGCGTGCGGCCTTCGTCGAGGTCGACGGCCGGCCCGCGCAGATCATCGCCGCCACCGTCGAACCCGATCTCGTGATCGACGATCTGTCCGCAGAACCCGATGCGGCCGAGCAGCTCGAGGCGATTCTCGCCGCCGACCGCGCCACCGGCTTTCCCCTCGAGGTCGCGCCGCTGTGGCGGATGCGCCTGATCCACCTGCCCGGCGGACGGGACCGGCTCGTCGTGAACCGCCGGTTCCTGCTGTGGGACGGCTGGTCGGGCGGACTGTTCGTCTCCCGGTTGCTGGCACACCTCAACGCCACCGCCGTGCCGCCGCGGGAGGCGTCGCTGCGCGACTATCTCCGCTGGCTGGGCCGCTCCGGCAGCACCGCGGCCGCCGGCTCCGAGCATCTGCCCCCTCGCTCCGCTCGCCCCGACGAGGCGATCGCCGCCTGGACGCGGCACCTCGCGGGCTATGACGAGCCCGCCCTGATCGCGCCCCGCGCCGCGGGCGTCGCCCCGCAACCACCGCGGCGCCTCGAGGTGCAGCTCGGTGCCGACACCTCGGCCCGGCTGCGCGAGGACGCCCGGACCGCCGGGGTCACCCTCAACACCGTCGTCACCGCGGCGCTGACGCTGACGCTGTCGCGCCAACTCGGCCGCACCGACGTCGCCTTCGGGTCGACGGTGGCCGGACGGCCCACCGAGGTCCCGGGTCTCGACACCGTGATCGGCCTGTTCCTCAACACGGTGCCGGTGCGCACGGTGCTGCGGCCCGACGAGACGCTCGCCGACCTGCTGCGCCGCATGCAGGACGACCGCGTGACGTTGATGGCGTATGACCACATCGGGTTGACGCGCCTGCAGGCCGAGACCGGGCATCCGGTGCTCTTCGATGTGCTCTACGTACTGCAGAACTTCCGCACCGAGGACGAGGAGCGCACCCAGTCGGCCCTGCACGACGTGATCGGCGAGGGCAGCCTCGATCACACCCACTACCCGTTGACCGTCGTCGTGACGCCGGCAGCCGACCTCCGGTTCCGGATCGAGTACCGCGCCGACCTGATCAGCGAGGCAACCGCCTCGGCGTTGGTCGAGAGGTTCCGGCGGGCTCTCACCGGGATCGGCGCGGCGCTGACCCAGCCGGTGGCCGCGCTGGATCTGAGCCTGCCGACCGACACCGGACTGGCCGGGCCGAGCCATCCGCTGCCGCCGGTCACCGTGTCCACCCTGCTGTCGGAACGGGCGGCGCTGATCGGCGCCGCCGATGCCCTGGTCGCCGACGGCCGACGCATGACCTATGCCGAGCTGGAGGGCGAGGTCGACCGGGTGGCGCATGTCCTGGCCGATCATGGCGCCGGCGCGGAAATGATTGTGGCCCTGGCCATCCCGCGCAGCATCGAAACCGTGGTGGCGCTGTTTGCGATCCTGCGGGCCGGTGCCGCCTATCTGCCGCTCGAGCTCGATCATCCCGACGAGCGGCTCGCCGGCATCCTCGCCGACGCCGCACCGCACCTCATCCTGACCCACAGCCGGGTCGCGCACCGGTTCCCGGGCACGGGGATCGAGCGCCTGGTGATCGATGATCTGCCCGCGGTGGCCGCCCCCGAATGGGCGGTTCCCGACGTCGATCCCGACTGGCCCGCCTACGTCATCTACACCTCGGGGTCCACCGGCACACCCAAGGGTGTGATCACCCCGTATCGCGGGCTGACCAACATGCAGCTCAATCACCGCGAGAAGGTCTTCGAACCGGCCATTGCGCTGGCCGCGGCGGCCGGGATCACGGGTCGGCTGCGGATTGCGCACACGGTGTCGTTCGCCTTCGACATGTCGTGGGAGGAGCTGCTCTGGCTCGTCGAGGGCCATGAGGTGCACGTCGCCGACGAGGACCTGCGCCGGGATTCGACCGCGCTGGTGGCCTACTGCCACGCCGAACGCATTGACGTCATCAACGTGACGCCGACGTACGCGGCGCAACTGTTCGCCGACGGGCTGCTGGACGGTGCGGGCGTGGAAAGCGCAGACGGCCCCGGCAGCCATGTGCCGCCGCTGGTCCTGCTCGGCGGCGAGGCCGTCGGCGATCCGGTGTGGACGCGGCTGCGGGAACATCCGCACACGTTCGGCTACAACCTGTACGGGCCGACCGAGTACACGATCAACACGCTGGGCATCGGTACCGATGAGTCGGCCACGTCGTCGGTGGGCACGCCGATCTGGAACACCCGGGCGCACCTGCTGGATCCGTGGCTGCGCCCGGTCCCGGCCGGGGTGGCGGGTGAGCTGTACATCAGTGGCGCCGGGCTGGCGCGCGGCTATCTGGGGCGCCCGGATCTGACGGCGGAACGTTTTGTCGCCGACCCGTTCGCGACCGGTGGGCGCCTCTACCGCACCGGTGATCTGATGCGGATCCGGCCCGACGGCAACCTCGATTTCCTGGGCCGCACCGATGATCAGGTGAAGATCCGCGGCTATCGCGTCGAGCTCGGCGAGATCGAGGCCGCGCTCACGGCGTTGCCGGAGATCGCGGGTGCGGCGGTGATCGCGGCGGCGGACCCGGCAGCCCCAGACGTGAAGCGGCTGGTGGCGTATCTGATCCCGGCGGCTCCGGTGGCCGGGCACGCGCAGCGACAGGGAGCGCCGGGCGAGCAGTTCGGTGGTCTGGACGTCGCGGACATCCGGCGGCGGCTGGCGGCGGTGCTGCCGGACTATATGGTGCCGTCGCTGTTCGCGACGGTCACCGAGTTCCCGATGACCGTCAACGGCAAGCTCGACGTGCGGGCGTTGCCGCAGCCGCAACGGACCACGACCCGCCGGGCACCGGGCACCGAGCTCGAACGGCGGCTCTGCGCGCTGTTCGCCGAGGTCCTGGGCATCGATGAGGACGAGGTCGGCGTCGACGACGACTTCTTCGATCTGGGCGGGCATTCGATGGCCGCGATGCGGCTCGTGTCGGCGCTGCGTTCGGATCTCGGTGCCGAGCTCGCGATCCGCGATCTGTTCGAGGCCCGGACCGTGGGTGAGATCGCCGCACGGGTCCATGTCACCGGTTCCACGTCGGGCATCACCGTCGGGGCGCGACCTGATCGGCTGCCGGCCTCGGCGGCCCAGGAACGGCTGTGGGTGCTCTACGATCTCGATCCGGCGGATACGTCGTATCACTATGGGCATGTGGTGCGGCTGGGCGAGCCGATCGACGCCGACGCGCTGCGTGCGGCCCTGGTCGACGTGCTGACCCGGCACGAGAGCCTGCGCACGGTCTTCGTCGAGGACGCCGAGGGCATCGCTCAGCGCATCCTCGATGTCGCGGAGCTGCCCGAGGTCCTCGAGGTGGGTGCGGTCGCCGCCGGCCCGGAGGCCGAGGCGCAGCTCGGGGCCGCGGCCCGCGACACGCTGACCCGGCCGTTCGACCTGCGTGCCGCGCCGCCGATCCGGGTGCGCCTCGACCTCGTGTCGGGTACCGCCCCCGATGCCGCCGGCCCGGACGCCGCGCGCGGTGTCGCCGGTGTGCTCACTCTCGCGGTGCACCACATCGCGACCGACGAGTGGTCGGATCGTCCGCTGCTCACCGATCTCACGGCCGCGTATCTGGCGCGGGTGGCCGGATCGGCCCCGCGGTTCACGCCGCTGCCGGTGCAGTACGCCGACTACGCGCTCTGGCATCGTGAGCGCGTCGCCGAGGTGGGTGCCGCCCAGCTCGACTATTGGGAGCGCACGCTCGCCGACCTGCCCGAGGAGTTGCCGTTGCCGCGCGACCGGGCGCGGCGTGCCGGCAGTCCCGGACCGGCCGCCACCGCGACCGCGACCATCGGCGCCGACGCCCGCGCGCGGCTCGCCGCGGTCGGTTCCGCGCACGGCGCGTCGATGTTCATGGTGCTGCAGGCGGCCGTCGCGGTCCTGCTGCACCGGGCGGGCGCCGGCGACGACATCCCGTTGGGCACCCCGATCTCGGGGCGCACCGACCCCGCGCTCGATGATCTGGTCGGCTTCTTCGTCGGCACGCAGGTGCTGCGGACCGACGTCGGTGGGCGACCCACCTTCGACGAGCTCGTCGACCGGGTGCGGGCCACCGATCTGAGTGCCTTCGATCATGCGGACGTGCCGTTCCAGCAGATCGTGTCCCGGCTCGCCCCGCCGCGGCTGACCGGGCGCAATCCGTTGTTCCAGGTCAACCTCTCGTATCTGCCGCTGGGCGCGGTGCCGGGGACGTTCCTCGGCGTGCCCGCCGAGTTCACGCCGCTGTCCTCGGCGGACGCCAAGTTCGATCTCGGCTTCACATTCGTCGATCTCGCCGAAACCGGGGAACTGTCCGTCGGGCTCGAGTACGCCACCGCCCAGTTCGACGATGCCACCGCCGCGCGGCTCCTCGACCGGCTGCTGCGGATCGTCGCCCAGGTGGGTGCCGATCCGGCCCGGTCCGTCGCCGAGCTCGAACTCCTCGACGACGCCGAGCTCGCGGTGCTGCGCGCCGCCGAACGCGGGCCCGCACCGGCCGCGGCGCCGGAGCGCACGGTCACCGATCTGCTGCGGACCGCGGCACACGCCTACGCCGAGCGGATCGCCGTGTGCGACACCGCCGGCGGTGCGCTGACCTATGCCGGATACGACGCGGCGGCCCGCGCTGTGGCCGCGCGGGTGGCGGCCGTCGGCGCCGGCCCCGAATCGATCGTCGCGGTCGCCGTGCCGCGCAGCATCGGCCAGCTCGTCGCGCTGGCCGGGGTCCTGTACTCGGGTGCCGCATATCTGCCGATCGACGTCGATCTGCCCGCCGAACGGATCCGCACGATCCTCGCCGACGCCCGTCCGGTTGCGGTGGTCGCCGCACCGGCCGGTGCCGATGTCGCCGCTGTCGAGGCGGCCCTGCCGGACGTGCCGGTGATCCGGGTCGACCCGGTGGGGGCGGTGCCCGACGAGGCACCGGTCCCCGCCGCGGACCTCACCCGGGCCGCGACCGTCGGTCATCCCGCCCCCGACCATCCCGCGTACGTCGTGTACACGTCGGGATCCACGGGCACCCCCAAGGGGGTGGTCGTCACGCACCGCAGCGTGGCCAACGTATTGAGCTGGCGGCGCGCGACCATGCCCGGCGCGGGCCCGGCCGAGGGCGCGGGTCTCGGCCCGGGCGACCGGGTGCTCGTCAAGACCCCGGCCGGCTTCGACGGCGCCGTGTGGGAGCTGCTGCTCCCGTTCACCGCGGGCGCGACCGCCGTGGTCGCCGAGCCCGGCGCCCAGCGCGATCCGCGCCGGCTGGCCGCGATCATCGCCGACCACGCGGTGACCGCGGCGGTGTTCGTGCCGTCGCTGCTGGAGCTGTTCGTGGATGCGCTGCCGACCACGCCGACGCTGCGTCATCTCATCGTGGGCGGTGAGGCGTTGCGCACCGATCTCGCCGACGCGGTGCGCGCGGCGGCCCCGCAGGTCACCGTCGTCAATGCCTACGGACCCACCGAGACGACCGTCGTCGTCACCGATCAGGTGGCACGCCCCAACCAGTCCGGTACGACCGTACCGATCGGTGTGCCGGTCGCGGGTACCGATCTGCTGGTGCTCGATCCGCATCTCCGGCGGGTGCCCGATGGCACCGTCGGCGAACTCTACGTCCGCGGCATCCCGCTGGCCCGAGGCTATCTCGGGCGGGGTGCGCTGACCGCGGCCGCCTTCGTCGCCGACCCGACCGGCGAGGTGCCCGGCGCCCGCGTCTACCGGACCGGTGACCTCGTGCGCCGTGACCCCGCGGCCGGCGGTGCGCTGACCTATCTCGGCCGCGCCGACACCCAGGTGAAGGTCCGCGGCAACCGGATCGAGCTGGGCGAGGTGGAGGCCGCGCTGCGGTCGGTGCCGGGGGTCGCGGCCGCGGCCGCGCGGGTGGTCGACAATCGGCTGATCGGCTGGGTGGCCGCTGACGCCCCCGCCGAGGATGCGGGCGATCTCGCGGCCCGCGTGACCGCCGACCTGACCCGGCGGCTCCCGTCGTATCTGGTCCCGAGCCCCGTCGTCGTGCTCGACGCGGTGCCGCTCAACCACATCGGCAAGGTCGATCGGGGTGCACTCGTGGTGCCCGCCGTCGTCGACGAGGGGGCGGGGACACCGCCGGCAACGCCGCTCGAGTCCGCGCTGTGCGAGATCTTCGCGACCGTGCTCGATCGTCCCGTCACCGACGTGCACGCCGACTTCTTCGCCCTCGGCGGACATTCGCTGCTCGCGATCCGCGCGATCAATCTCGTGCGGGCCCGGCTCGGCCGTGACGTCGAGCTGCGTGCGCTGTTCGACGCCCCGACGGTGGCCCGGCTGGCGCGTCACCTCGACACCGCCGCACCGGCGGCCGCGTCGGCTGCGACGCCCGAACTGGTCCGTCGCGAGAAGACCGCGCCCGTGCTGTCGTTCGGGCAGGAACGCATGCTCACGCTGCACGCGCTGAGCGGTCCGAGCACCACCTACACCGTGCCGATGCTGTGGCGGCCCGGCGGCCCCGACGGGCCGGTCGAGACGATCGACCGCGCCGCGTTGCGTCAGGCGGTCGACGATGTGGTCAACCGGCACGAGGTCTTGGCGACCCGCTACCCCGACCAGCGGCCCGAGGTGGTTGCCGATCCGCACGTCGACGTCGAGTTCGTCGAGACCGCCGCCGAGCTGGCGGTCGGGGCGGCCTACGCCTTCGATCTGGCCGCCGAGCTCCCGATCCGCGTCGTCGCCACCGCCGAGCTTGCGGTGATCGTGATCCACCACATCGCGACCGACGAGTGGTCGGCGCCGCCGCTGCGCGCCGATCTCACCCGCGCCTACCGGGCCCGGCTGGCCGGGCACGCCCCCGACTGGGCGCCGCTGCCCGTGCAGTACTCCGATTTCGCGGCCTGGCAGCGGGAGCTGCTGGCCGGCGGCCGAGGCGACGCGCAGCTCGCGTTCTGGCGGCGCACGCTCGCCGGTCTGCCCCAGGAACTGGCGCTGCCCTACGACCGCACGCGCCCGCCCCGGCCGTCCGGGCGGGGTGACGGGGTGTTCCTGGCGCTCTCCGACGATCTCGTCGGCGCGTTGCGGGCGGTGGCCGCTACGACCGGCACGTCGATGTTCATGCTGATCCGGACTGCTGTGGCGATCCTGCTGTCGCGGCTCGGCGGTGGCACCGACATCCCCCTCGGCACCCCGGTGACGGTGCGCGGCGACACCCGCCTCGACGATCTCGTCGGGTTCTTCCTCAACACGCTGGTCCTGCGCACCGACCTGAGCGGCGACCCCAGCACCACCGAACTGCTGGGCCGGGTGCGCGCGGGCGACCTGGCCGCCTACGATCACCGCGATCTGCCGTTCGAGCGGGTGGTCGAGGTAACCCGGGCGGATGGCAGCACAGCGGAGCATCGGTCGGCGGCAATGAATCCGCTGTTCCAGACGATGGTCACCTACGTCGACGGCATGCTGCCCGGGCCGGGCTCGGCGCTGGCCGCGCCGACCACCGCCAAGTTCGACCTGTCCTTCGACTTCACCGAGGAGAAGGCGGGTTCCGGTGTCCCGCGGGTGGGCGGGGTGATCGAGTACAGCACCGACCTGTTCGACCGGGGCACGGTCGAGGCGATGGCGCAGCGGCTCGTCGGGATCCTCGAATTCATGGTGGCCCACCCGGATACCCCGCTGGGCCGGCTCGACATCCGGACCCCGGCCGAACACCGGGACCTGTTCCACCCCGCGCCCGCGCCGACCACGTTCGACGCGCTGCTCGACGCCGTCGTCGCCCGCGATCCGGGTGCGCCCGCGCTGCGCGGCCCCGACGGCACACGCACCTTCGGTGAGCTGCTCGAGCGGGTGCAACTGATCGCCGGACGGCTCGCCCGCGCCGGGATCGGCGCCGAAGACGTCGTCGTGGTCCGGCTGCCCCGCGGGGTGACCGCCCTGGAGACCCTCTTCGGCGTCCTCTACGCCGGGGCGGCGTATCTGCCGATCGAACCCGACGCCCCCGCCGAGCGGGTCGCCGCGATGGTCGGCATCGCCGCACCCCGCCGCGTCATCGATCGCACCGACGACGAGTTGCTCGCCCCCGCCACCCCGGCGGATTCCTGGCAGCCGTCGCTGCGGCGGGTGCCGCCGCATCCCGAGCATCCCGCGTACGTGATCGTCACCTCGGGCTCGACCGGTGTGCCCAAGGGGGTGCTGATCGCCCATCGTGGCCTGACGAATCTGTTCGCCAGCCATCGCCGGATGTTGCACGCACCGGCGGCAGCCCGTGCCGGCCGGGACCGGCTGCGCGTCGGGCACGCCTGGTCGTTGGCGTTCGACGCGTCGTGGCAGCCACAGCTGTGGCTGCTCGACGGGCATGAGGTGAGCATCGTCGACGCCGACACCCAGCGGGACGCGCAGGCGCTCGCGGCCCGGCTCGTCGCCGAGGACTGGGATTTCCTCGAGCTCACACCGTCGCATCTGCGGCAGCTCGACGGCGCCGAATCCACCATGGCCGCCATCGGTTTCGGCGGAGAGGCGGTCTCCGCCGACCAGTGGCAGGCCTGGCGGGAGCTGCCGGACTCCGATGCCTACAACCTCTACGGACCGACCGAGGCGACCGTGGACGCACTGGTGGGCCGGGTCGCCGACGCCGACCACCCGGTGATCGGGGTGCCCGTCGACGGGACCCGCGCCTACGTCCTCGACACCCACCTGGCCCCGGTGGCCGACGGCGTCGACGGTGAGCTGTACCTGTCGGGGGCCGGTCTCGCACGCGGCTACCTTGGCCGCGGCGAGCTGACCGCGGAACGGTTCGTCGCCGACCCGTTCACCGCCGACGGCAGCCGCATGTACCGCACCGGTGACACGGTGCGCTGGACCACCGGAGAGCGCGGTGCGCTCCTGGAGTACCGGGGCCGCGGCGACGATCAGGTCAAGATCCGGGGCCACCGCGTCGAGCTCGGCGAGGTGGAGGCCGCCCTGACCCGGACCGACGGGGTGACCGGGGCGATCGCGCTGGCCCGCGCCGGCCGGCTCATCGCCTATGTCACCGTCACCGCCACCGCTCCCGTCGGTTCACCCACCCCGGGGACGCCGGATCCGGCCGCCCTGCGGGCCCGCGTGCGGGAGGTGTTGCCGGACTACATGGTGCCGACCGCGGTGGTCCCCCTCGCGGCGTTCCCGACGCTGCCCAACGGCAAGATCGACCGCCGCGCACTGCCCGAACCGGTCCTCGATCGGGTGATCCGGGCCCCCGAGACGCCCGAACAGGAAGCGATCTGCTTCGCCGTCGCCGACGTTCTCGACCTCGACCCGGCGGGCGTGAGCATCGACGACGACTTCACCGAGCTCGGCGGCGACAGCATCGTGGCCATGCAACTGGTCGCGCGCCTGCGCGCCGAGGGCTTCGTCGTCGGACCGCGCGACATCATGACCCGGCGCACCCCGGAGGCACTGGCCGCGAGTATCGGGCGCACCACCGGTACCCGTCCCGCGCTGACGCCGGTGCACTCGGGGGTGATCCCCGCGACGCCGATCGTGCGGTGGCTCGAGGAGACCGCCGCCGGCGACGCCGCCCGGGTGCGCGGTTTCCATCAGCAGGCGTTGCTCACCGTGCCCGCCGACCTCGATGCCGACGCCCTCGAGCGGGCCCTCGGCGTGCTCGTCGAGCGTCATGCGATGTTGCGGGCGCGGCTGGTCGCCGACACGACGCCGTGGCACTTCGACATCGTTGCCGCGGATCGCGCCGAACGGCCGGTCCTGGTGCGGGAGAACGCCATTCATGCCGACGACATCGGAGATGACAGCGCTGGCGACGCCGACGCGGGGGTCGACGCCACCACGATCGAGGCGGTGGCGGTGGCCACCCGCGGCCGGCTCGATCCCGCGGCCGGTGCGATGGTCGCCGCGACCTGGCTGTCCCGGGGCGACCTGCCCGGGCGGCTGCTCCTGACGATCCATCACCTCGCCGTCGACGGGGTGTCGTGGCGGGTGCTCGTGCCCGAGCTGGTGGCCGCGTACACGCAGATCACCGCCGGTGAGCCGGTGTCGCTGGGTGAGGTGCCGGCCGGGTTCGGTGCGTGGGCGCGCGAACTCGTGACCCTCGATCGCTCGGCCGAGTCCGCGCTGTGGCGCGAGATCACCGCCGCGGCCCCCACCACACCGTTCGCGCGGGCCGTCGATCCGCTCACCGACCGGATCGCGCAGGCCCGCAGCCACCGCGTCGAGGTGGACACCGCCACGGCGCAGGCGCTGCTCGGCGCGGTTCCGGCACGGCTGCGGGCTGCCGTCGACGACGTCCTCCTGGGCGCCTTCGGCGCGGCGATCGAGACCCCGACGCTGGTCGACCTCGAGGGGCACGGCCGCGAGGAGCACCTGATCCCGGGGGCCGACCTGACCGGGGCGGTCGGCTGGTTCACCGCGGTCCATCCGGTGGCGGTCGGCGGCTCCGACGGTCCGGCCGAGCAGGCCACCCGCATCGCGAAGCAGCGCGCGCAGATACCCGACGGCGGTGTCGGCTTCGGCCTGCTCCGCTACCCGGCCGCCGCGAGCGCCACGCGCGGGCAGTCGGCGGATACCGAGCTGCCCACCGCCGCGATCGAGTTCAACTATCTCGGCCGCTACCGCGCCTTCGCCTTCTCCGGGTGGGGGATGGCCCCGGAATCGGCCGAGATCGGGCCGGGCCCGGACATGCCCGCGTCGTATGGTCTGATCGTCAACGTGACCACCATCGACGGACCCGACGGACCCCGGTTGCACGCGACGTGGGTGTATCAACCCGGCGTCGTCGACGAGGACACGGTGACCACATGGGCCGCGCGGTGGGTCACCGCACTCACCGACTTGGCCGGTGAGTCCGCATGAGCACCGCCCGCTCCGTGCTGATCGACATCACGCCGTTGCGGATCAGCCCGGCGTTCCGCCGGATCTTCGTCGCCCGGCTGATCTCGCTGATCGCCATCGGCCTGCTGCTGGTGTCGGTGCCCGTCCAGATGTGGGATCTGACGCAGTCGTCGGCGCAGGTCGGCGCCGCCACGGCAGTCACCGGTATCACGACCTTCGTCGGGATGCTGCTGGGCGGGGTGCTCGCCGACCGCGTCGACCGCAAGTACCTGATCCTCACCGGCCGGACGGCCGCGGCACTCGCCTTCGCCGGCCTCACCGTGAACGCCTTCGCCGACACGCCGTCGGTGGCGGCGCTGTATCTGCTGGGCGGCCTCGACGGACTGATCGGCGCATTGTCGGCGGCGGCGCTGATGGCAGCGGTGCCGACGCTGATCGCGCGCCGGCATCTGGCCGCGGTCGGTGCGCTCAGCGCGATCACGGTGCGGATCGGTACCGCCGTCTCACCGGGTATCGCAGGGATCGTGATCGGCGCCGCGGGCGTCGAATGGGCCTACGCCGCAGCCACGGTGATCGCCACGATCACGGTGGCGATCCTGACCGGGCTGCCGTCGATGCCGCCGCAGGCCGCGATCGCCGACGACTCGGCGCCCACCGCGCCGGAATCCGCCGCCGCCGAGCCCGCCACCACGGCACCCGCGCCACCGCCGCCGCTGTTCGCCTTCCTGCGGTCGCAGCGCATCGTGGCCGCGGTGATGGTGACCGGGGTGCTCGCGATGTTCGCCCCCGGGGTGGTGGCGCTGCTGCCCGCACTCGTCGCCGAACGCTTCGGCTCGAATGCCCAGATCACCGGCCTCATGTTCGCCGCGGTCTCGGTCGGCGCCCTGATCAGCGCGGTCGCCAGCGGCTGGATCTCGAGTGTCGCCCGCCCCGGGCTCCTGCTGGCCGGCACCCTCACCGCGACCTTCGGTCTGCTGATCCTGTTCGGCCTGGCGCCGTTCGCCTGGCTGGCGATCGGCCTACTGGTGATCATCGGCTTCGGCGAGGCGGTGATGGAGGTGGTGCGCTACCTGCTGATCCAACAGCACACGCCGGGCCCGCTACTCGGCCGGGTCAACGGGATCTGGATGGCCCAGGAGGTCGGCGGGGTGACGGTCGGCGCGCTCGTCGCCGGTGCGCTGGGTTCGGTGTGGGCGGCCGCCGACGCGATCGTCTACTACGCCGCGGCGCTGCTGGTCGCCGCGCTCCTCGCCGCCGGTGTACTCGGGTCGTTGCGCACCGTCCGCCGGGACACCGAGACCGACCCGGTCGGCGCGAACTGACAGGCGAGTGGACCCCGGTCGGGGCGGCCCACGCCGCCGGGATGCGACTTATCCGCGGGTCAGCAGCTCGCGCAGCTTCTTCCGGCTGACCTTGCCGACCCCGGTCTCGGGGAACTCGTCGATGATCTCGATGATGTCGGGGAGTTTCCATTCGGCGAGCCCGGCTCCGCGGACGAATGACCGCAGCTCCGCGAGCGTCGGCGCCGCGTCGGGCTCGGCGGGGATCACGTAGGCGCAGATCCGCTCGCCCAGGTACGTGTCGGAGACCGCGACGACAATGGCGTCCCGTACCCCCGGGTGGGCGAGCAGATGCTCCTCGACCTGTTCGGCCGAGACCTTCTCGCCGCCCCGGTTGATGCGGTCGGCGCCGCGACCGCGCACCACGATGTTCCCCTCGGCGGTCAGCTCCACCACGTCACCGGTCCGGTACCAGCCGTCCGGGGCGAACGAGTGTGGCGCGGCGTCACGCCAGTAGGACCGGATCGTGTACGGACCCTGCGTCTCCAGGAATCCGGGCCCGCCGGACACCGGCTCCCCGTTCTCGTCGACGAGCCGGATCTGATCGAGCTCCGACATCGGCCGGCCCTGCGTGGTGGTCACGACCTCGTCGGGATCGTCGAGTCGCGTGTAGCAGACCAGGCCCTCGGCCATGCCGAACACCTGCTGCAACCGCACCCCGAGTGCCGGCCCGATCCGGCGGGCGAGTTCGTCGGGGCATCGCGCGCCCCCCACCTGGATCACCGACAGGCTGGAGATATCGTGCGACGCAGCGTTTTCCGCGGTCTCGGTCCACAGCCGCGCCAGCGGCGGCACGAGACCGGTCATGGTGACCCGTTCCCGCTCCACGAGCGGCCAGGCCACCGACGGCAGCGGCGCCCCGGCCAAGACCACCCGGCCCCCGGCGTGCAGGGCCCCCAGGATCCCGGGTGAGCTCATCGGGAAGTTGTGCGCGACGGGCAGGGTCGCCAAGAAGACGGTGTTCTCGTCGACGCCGCAGATCTCGTTGCTGCGCCGCACGCTGTAGAGGTAGTCGTCGTGGGTGCGCGGGATCAGCTTCGGCACGCCGGTGCTGCCCCCGGACAGTTGCAGGAACGCCAGCGCCCCGGGATCGGCGGGCTCGTGCGGAATCGGCTCGGCGGCGAGTTCGTCGAGCGCGTCGACGTCGATCAGGTGACGCACCGAGGTCACCTCGGCGGCCACCCGCTCGGCGAGCGCACGGTAGTCGAATCCCTGATGGGTGCGTGGCGAGACGATCGCCACGGCTTCCGCGGCCGCCGCGATGCCGACGAGCTCGGCCTCGCGGTGCGCGGGCAGACCGAACACCGGGATCGCCCGCATCCGCAACAGCGCGAAGACGATCTCGACGTAGGCCACCACGTTCGGCACCTGCAGGATCACCCGGTCGTCGGGGCCGATCCCCCGCCCGACGAGGCCCGCGGCCAGCCGATCGACCCGCGCATGCAGCTCCCCGTAGGTCAGCGACCGGTCGGCGTCGACCACCGCGATCCGGTCCGCCCACGCGGGATCGGTGGCGCGGACGGTGATGAGGTCGTCGAGGGTAGTGCCGGCCCACAGGCCCCGGCCGCGGTATTCCTGGCTGAGTTCGAGGGGCCATGATGTCACGAGCACAAGGTGAGGCTACCCTAATGGAGTGTCGATTCCTGCCGTCGCCCCCTACGAGATCCCGCCCGGCCCGTTCCCGCAGAAGGTGAACTGGCAGCTCGATCCCTCGCGTGCCGCACTGCTGATCCACGACATGCAGCGCTACTTCATCGACGCCTACCAGCTCGACGCCGAGCCGATGGCCACCGCGCTGCCCAACATGGTCGCCATTCGCGACGCCTGCGCGGCGGCCGGCGTCCCCGTCGTCTACACCGCACAGCCGGGTGATCAGCATCCGTCGCGGCGCGGCATCCTCGCCGACTTCTGGGGCAAGGGCCTCGAGTGCGGTCCTGAGGAGGAGGTCGTGACACCGCTGACCCCGCGGCCCGGCGACATCCAGGTCACCAAATGGCGTTACTCGGGTTTCCAGCGCACCGATCTGCGGCATCTTCTCGGCCATCACCAGCGCGATCAGCTCATCGTTGTCGGCGTCTATGCGCACATGGGCTGCATGATCAGCGCGATCGAGGCCTTCATGATGGATGTGCGCCCATTCTTCGTCGTCGACGCGATGGCCGATTTCACCCGGGCCGAACATCAGCTGGCCGCCGACTACATCGGCAAGCGTGCCGGGCGGGTACTCACCACCGGCGACGTGATCGACGGACTCCGCGCCGCGACAACGCAGTCCCGCTCCGAACAGTCCCGCTCCACCGGCAGCCACGCCGGGGTCTCGGCGTGACCCAGCCGCACATCCCGGGGATCACCGGTGAGGTCGCCGTGGTCACCGGCGCCGCCGGCGGAATCGGCGGCGCGGTCACCGATGCGCTGCGGCAGGCCGGGGCGATCGTCGACGCCTGGGACATTCGCCCCGCCCCGGATTCCGGCGGTACCAGCAGCCGAGACACCGGCATCCGGGGTGTCGACGTGACCGACCGCGCCGCGGTGACCGCCGCATTCGCGGCCGCCGAGGCCGCCCACGGCCCGGTCACGGTGGTCGTGCATGCGGCCGGGGTGATGACCGAGGATTGGGATCGGTGTCTCGCGGTCAATGCCACCGGCGCCCGCAACGTCCTCGATGCCGCGGTGACGGCGATGGTGCCACGCGAATCCGGTGCGGTGGTGGTGATCTCGAGCAACGCGGGCGCCACCCCACGCGTGGCGATGCCCGCCTATGCCGCGTCGAAGGCTGCTGCGACCGCCTACGCCCGCAGCGTCGGGCTCGCGGTCGCCGGTGCCGGGGTGCGGGTCAATATCGTCTCCCCCGGCTCCACCGACACCCCGATGCTGCGGGGCATGTGGACCTGCGAGCAGGACCGTGCGGCCGTGCTTGCCGGCAACCCCGACCAGTATCGCCTGGGTATCCCGCTCGGTCGGATCGCAACCGCCGCCGACATCGCGGGCACCGTGATCTTTCTGGCGTCTGCCGCGGCGCGTCACATCACGCTGCACGATCTTCGCGTCGACGGAGGTGCGACCTTGGATCAGTGACGCGACCCCAGCCCGACCGCCAGATCATCCCCATCACCATGATTGGACATCAGTGAAGAGTTCCCGAACCCTCCTGCGCGCGATCACGCTCGCACTTGCCGCCAGCCTGATCGCCTTCCTCGGCGCCTGCTCCGCCGATGACGAGTCCACCGCGGACTCCGACTTCACCCCGGTCACCATCCAGCACGCGTTCGGTTCCACCACGATCGACGCCGCACCGACCCGCGTGGTGTCGCTGTTCGCCGACTGGACCGACACCCTGGCCGCGCTCGACATCCCGATGGTCGCGCGGTTCGCCGAGTCCGGCCACGAGAACTTCCCGTGGACCCCGGCCAACGACGCCGAGGTGGTGCCGGTCGCCGACATCAGCCAGGTCAGCATCGACCAGATCGCCAAGTTCAACCCCGACCTGATCCTGGCCGGGCCCGGCGCCGCCGACGAGGCCGCCTACAAGAAGTTCAGCGCCCTCGCCCCGACCCTCCCGGTCCTCAAGCAGGGCACCACCGTCGACACCTGGGAGTCGCTGGCCGAGACCGCAGGCAAGATCTTCGGCAAGCAGGACGCCGCGACCGAGCTGATCAGCAAGACCAACGCCGAGATCGCCGCGTTCAAGCAGCAGCACCCCGCCGCCGCGGGCAAGACCTTCATCTTCGCCCAGGTGACGCCGCAGGGCTTCGGCGCGGTCAACAGCACCGAGGACGCCTCCGCGGGTCTGCTCGCCCAGCTCGGGTTCACCCTCGAACCCGGCATCGCCGCGCTCCACGAGGCCGGCGGCGCCACCCGCGCGCGTCTCTCGGCCGAGCGCGTGGACCTGCTGAACTCGGATCTGCTCGTCGTCTACCTGCCGCAGGGTGATCGGAACGTGGTCAACCAGATCCCCGGCTGGAACAACCTCAAGGCCGTCCGCAACGGCACGGTCGTCTACATCACCGACGCCGAACACGGCGCGTTCAGCGTGCCCAGCGCACCGTCGGTGGGCTTCGTCATCAAGACGATCACACCGGCCGTGGCCAAACTGACCTAGGCACGGCCCGGCACCGGCCGGGTACCTCGTCGGCCCTCGCACCTGTTCGGTGCGGGGGCCGACGGTGTTCGTTAGTCCACCGTCTCCGCCCCGGGCTCCGGCGCAGCACCCGCCAGTACAGTGGACGGGTGCTCGACCCCAGTCCACCGACCACCGATCCCGTGTCCGCAACCACCGCCGACCAGCGGCGCCGGAGTATCCGCACCGCGATCTTCGGGTTGGTCGCGGTCTGCGTCGTGCTGCTGGCGTCGTTTCTGGTGCCGATTCCCTCGGTCGCGAGTGTCCGGGACTGGGGTGAGCAGCTGGGGCCGGCCTTCGTGTGGGTGTTCTTTCTCTCCTATGCCGTCGTCACCCTGTTCCCGATTCCGCGCACCCTTTTCACCGTGATGTCCGGGATCTTCTTCGGCCCGGTGGTGGGCCTGATCGGCGCGATGACCGCGACGACCGTCGCCGCGCTCGTCGCTTTCCTCGCCGTCCGCCGGCTGGGGCGCGAACGCGTCCAACCACATCTGCGACGGCCGGTGTTCCGGGCGGTCGAGTACCGGCTGGCGGCCCGGGGCTGGCTGGCGGTGGGATCGTTGCGGCTCATCCCGGTTTGCCCGTTCTGGCTGCTCAACTACTGCGCCGGCCTCTCGGCGGTGCGTACCGGCCCGTACCTGGCGGCGACCGTTGTGGCGACGGCCCCCGGCACGATCGCCGTCGTGCTGCTCGGGAACGGGCTCGCGGGCACGAGCAATCCGTGGCAACTGGTGCTGTCGGGCTGCTTCTTCGCAGTCGGCGTCGTCGGGCTCATCGTCGATTCCCGCGCACCGCTGACCGGGACCGGCGACCCCACCGGTGACCCCACGGCCGACGACGCCTGAGCAACTACGGTCTCGGGCCGTGCGGCCAGGCCTGACCACTCCACTCGGGATAGTGCGCGGCGCCGCCGCCGTGGGCCGGCTCGGCGTGCTGGGGTGCGGCGTGCGCCGGTGGCGCCGCCACCTGTCCGGGCGGCGGTGCCAGCCCCTGAGCGGGCGGGGCCGGAACCTGAGCCTGCGGAACCGGTCGTTGCCGGGGCGTGGTCACCGGGACGTCGGGCTCGACGGGTTTGCGTGCCACGGCCTCGGCGGCGGCCACTGCCTCGGCCACTGTGGGATCGGAGGTGAGCTCGAACCAGTCCGCGGTTTCGGAGTCGTCGACGTCCGGCGACACATCCGTCGACGGCTCGTAGCGGAAGACGCCGTCGTCGCCCTTCACCCCGAACGACCGGGCGAATCCCTGCAGCGCCGACCCGAAGTCGGTCGGCACCACCCACACCTTGGATGCCTCGCCCTTCGCCATCTCGGGGAGCTGCTGGAGATACGAGTACGCGAGGACCTCCGGCGTCGGTTTGGCGGCGTGAACGGCCGCGAACCGCTTCTCGATGGCTTTCGCCTCACCCTGCGCCTTGAGATATGTTGCGGCTCGATCACCTTGTGCCCGCAGGATTCTCGATTGACGATCGGCCTCGGCCGCCAGGATCGCGGCCTGTTTGGCGCCCTCGGCGGACAGGATCTGGCTCTGTTTCGCGCCCTCGGCGGTCTTGATGGCCGACTCCCGCTGCCCCTCCGCGGCGAGGATGGTCGCCCGCTTCTCGCGGTCGGCCTTCATCTGCTTCTCCATCGACTCCTGGATCGACGGGGGCGGCATGATCGACTTCAGCTCGACGCGGGCCACCCGCAGTCCCCACCGACCGGTCGCCTCGTCGAGCACGCCGCGCAGTTGCCCGTTGATGGAGTCGCGCGAGGTCAGCGTCTCCTCGAGGGTCATCCCGCCGACGACGTTGCGCAGCGTGGTGATGGTGAGTTGTTCGACACCGATGATGTAGTCGTTGATCTCATAGACTGCGGCCTGCGGATTGGTGACCTGGAAATAGACGACGGTGTCGATCGACAACGTCAGGTTGTCCTCGGTGATCACCGGCTGCGGCGGGAAGCTGACGACCCGCTCCCGGATGTCGACCTTGGCCCGGATCCGATCGATGAACGGCACCAGCAGCGTCAGCTGGCCGGACACGGTGCGGGTGTATCGTCCGAGTCTCTCGATCACCGCGGCCTCGGCCTGCGGGATGAGTGCCACCGATTTCACCACGGTGACCACCACCAGCAGGATCAGCAGGATGGCGATGACCAATCCGACGTATTCCACGTTCCCTCACCCCTTCCAGACGACGGCGGTCGCGCCGTCGATCTGCATCACGGTCACCTGATCGCCCGGCTCGAAGACGTCGCCCGGGGTCAGCACCCGGGCCGACCACACGTCGCCGCCGATCTTCACCCGGCCGTCCCGGGCATCGACGCGGGCGGTCACGATCGCGGGTTTGCCCTCGAGGGCCTCCGAGTTGGTCAGGACGCGGGGCCGGCTCATCAGGTGCCGTTTGGCGACCGGCCGGACCGTCCCCAGCAGCAGCAACGAGACGACTCCGAAAACCACGCAGTCGGCCCAGATCGGCAGGTCGACCAGCAGCTCGGTGCCGCCCGCGGCGAGCGCACCTCCGGCCAGCATCAGCAGTACCAGATCGCCGCTGATCATCTCGCCGATCAGCAGCGCGAGCATCCCCACGAACCAGAGCACGGCCGCCATGTGCCCAGTTTGCCAGAGGTGCCGATACCGGATGCCCGTAAATCCGGGGGCGTGGTCCCGATTGCCGCCCAACCGATATGATCGCGCTCATCGTCGGGTGCACGCCCGGTGCGGCTGCTGTCACTATTGAGTTCTCAAGGTACCCATGGCTCCGGACCGTTCCGGTGCCGTACTCTCGTTGGTGGACAAGGACTCTCCCGACTCACGCACTACGCTCACACGATGTCGCCGGGTCAGGCGGCGACCGGTTCACCCACATCAGGCCTCCTTCGGTGATACGACGGGATCGGCCGCCGTTGCGGGTCCACCGAAGCGGGTGGGATGAGCCAGGGATGCCGGTCGATACCCATCACGACCTCCCACCCCTGATGGTGCACCGCGTCGTGGCAGGCGGGGCAGAGCAGGCACC
>JASGFO010000029.1:0-24643 GCA_047605505.1 Gordonia sp. (in: high G+C Gram-positive bacteria)
AGGTCGAGGCCGGTATCGAACGCCTCGTCGCCACCCTCCCCCGGGTCGGCGAGGTACCCATCGGCGGGACCGCCGTCGGAACCGGCCTGAACGCACCCGACGGATTCGGCACCAAGGTCGTCGCGGAGCTGCGCCGGCTGACCGGCGTCGACGCACTGGCGTTGGCGCAGGACAACTTCGAGGCCCAGGCCGCGCGCGACGGGCTGGTGGAGCTGTCGGGGCAGCTCAAGACCGTGGCGGTGTCGTTGACCAAGATCGCCAACGATGTCCGCTGGATGGGGTCGGGTCCGCTGACCGGTCTGGGCGAGATCGGGCTACCCGATCTGCAGCCCGGCAGCTCGATCATGCCCGGCAAGGTGAATCCCGTTCTGCCCGAAGCGGTCACACAGGTGGCCGCGCAGGTGATCGGTAACGACGCGGCGGTCACCTGGGGTGGCGGGAACGGTGCCTTCGAGCTGAATGTCTACATCCCGATGATGGCGCGCAATGTGCTGGAGTCGCTGAAGCTCCTCGCCAATGTCTCGCGGCTGTTCGCCGACCGCTGCATCTCGGGTCTGACGGCCAACACCGAGCGGTTGCGCACTCTCGCGGAGAGCTCGCCGTCGATCGTGACTCCGCTCAACTCGGCCATCGGCTACGAGGAAGCCGCCGCGGTCGCCAAGCAGGCACTCAAAGAGGGCAAGACCATCCGCCAGACGGTTATCGACCGCGGGCTGATCGGCGAGTCGCTCGCCGAAGAGGAGCTCGACCGCCGCCTCGACGTCCTGCGGATGGCGAACCTGGATCGGCAGCGCTGACGGCCGGGGCGCCATCTGGCGGCGCCCCGCGCCGCCGGGCCCGCGTCTACCGGCCCGCGGCGGGCAGGAGCTCGACGAGTCGGTTCAGGAGTTCGGTGCGTTCGGCGTCGGTCATCGCGAGGGCGGGGGTCGCGGTCGTCGATCGGACGCTGTCGGTGGTCGTGGGCGCCGCGGTCGCCGAGGTCGTCGGGGTGACGGTGACCGTGGTGGTCGTCGACGGGGTCGTGGTGGTGGGGGTCGTGGTGGTGGGTGTCGTGGTGGGTTCCAGCGTCGTCAGTTCCGGGTCGCCGGTCGGGGCCGGCTGGTTGGTCCCGATGGTGATCCGTGGGTTCTTGGCCGGGTCGAGCCAGCGCAGGATGTTGCGCAGCACGTCTCGATCGATCGCGACGCATCCCATCGTCGGATTGCCGTCGGTGACGTGCAGGAAAATCGCCGACGCCCGGCCCGGGAGACGTTGCGGGTTGTGGGCGATGTTGACCGCGTAGTCATACATCGGGCCGACGTTGTAGAGGTTCTCGCTGTCGCCGCCCGGGCTGTCGACCTGGCGCACGTGCGTGTTATAGGTCGGCGAGGCCGGGTTGGAGTCCCACCAGTCCTGGGTGTCGGTGGTGAAATAGGGCATCTTGGTGCCCGGGTTGGGCTCCCGGCCGAAGGCCTGATCCAACGCGAAGGTGCCTTCGGGCGTGCGGTAGACGTTGTCGGCCGGCACACCCATGCCGAGCTCCCCGAGGAACGCCTTGGTGGGCCCGAGGACGGGGCGCCATGAGCCGTTGGCGGCCCGCTCGTACGCGGTCAGGGTGGCCGTCTGGTCGGTTGCCGCCGGTGCGGTGACGACGATGTGCTGCTGGCTCTGGACCAGGGTTCCCGACGATCCGAGCGCGTCGGAGAGCTGGTCGATGATCGCGTCGAGTGCGGGTATGCCCGTATCGGGCACCGTGAGGCCCGGCAGTGTACTGGGTGCCGAGGAGGTCGGCGCCGCGGCCGCGGCGCCGGCTCCCGAGGTGATCACCGCAAGGGTGGCCACCACCAGTAGTCCCATTAGTCCCACAAATCTCATCAGCAACTTCCGCACCACACCAGTGTGGCAAACGGGACGCACTGCCGAGTCTCGGGGCGATCACGGTACGGAAATGATCCGGTCACAAACACCGGACCGACAGGTGAGACGGGCTACAGACCTGCCTGATCGGCGACGGCGCTCGCCTTGGCCACCAGTCCGTCGACGATGGCTGACGTCGGCACCCCCGCGGCGGCCCGGTTGGCCGGGTTGTCCTGGGCGCGCCGCAGGACGCCCTCAGCGATGATGGCCACCTTCCACAGGCCCAACGCGTGCCAGTACCGCAGGGCCTGCGGATCTCGGCCGGTGCGCTCGAGATAGCGCGCCGCCAGCTCCGCACGGGACGGGAATCCCGGCAGCAGCTCGACCGGTGCCGAGCTCAACGGCAGCTCCCCGGCCGCCGGCCAGTAGGCGAGAGTGCTGCCGATATCGGCGAGCGGATCCCCCAGTGTCGAGAGCTCCCAATCGAGTGCCGCGCGGACGGCACCGCTCTCGGCGTCGACCATCACATTGCGAATGTGAAAGTCGCCGTGGACGAGTCGTGTCTCGGTCTGTTCCGGGATGCCCGCCGAGAGCCGGCGGGTGAGCTCGTCGAGTTCGGCGATGTCACGGGTCTTCGACTTCTCCCACTGCGCACTCCACCGCTTGAGCTGCCGTGCGGCATAGGGCTTATGGCTGGCGAGATCGGCGAGCCCGACAGCGTCGATGTCGACGTCGTGAATGCGCGCCAGCACATCGATCATCGAATCAGCCACGCGCCCGCGAACGTCCGCCGGCAACGCCTCGGCCACCGGCATCCGGTCAAGCACCGCGCCGGCGACGAAGTCCATCACCACGAGCGGCACCGGTGCCACCGACGGATCGGTGCACACCCCGACGATCCCGGGCACCGGGACGTCCGTGGCGGCCAGCGCGGCGAGAATCCGCGCCTCCCGCACGACGTCGTGCGCCGAGGCGAGCAGCGGCCCGAGCGGCGGTCGCCGCAGCACCCAGGAGTGACCGGCATTGTCGGTGAGTGTGAAGGTCAGATTCGACTGCCCGAGGCCGACCCGCCGCGCGGTGACGTCGCCGGCGGGCTCGACACCGTTGTCGCGCAACCACCGCAGCAACGCCGACGGATCCGTCTCGGGAATCCCGGCGAGGCCCGGCGCCGCCGTCTCGTGTGTCACCGGTCAGGACCTCGCACTCAGCGCGTTGTCGCTGACGCCGGCGACGGTCTCCGGTACCGTCACGCCGGCCCGGTACGGGCGGAGTTCGCGGCGCGCGATCGCGCGCTTGTGCACCTCGTCCGGGCCGTCGGCGAGCCGCAAGGTCCGGATGTGCGCATACGCCATGGCCAAGGGCACGTCGTCGGTGACACCGGCACCGCCGTGGACCTGGATCGCGCGATCGATGATCTTGAGCGCCACGGTGGGCGCGGCGACCTTGATCGCGGCGATCTCGGTGGCCGCGGCCTTGTTGCCGACGGTGTCCATCATGTAGGCAGCCTTGAGAGTGAGCAGCCGCACCATCTCGATGTCGATGCGGGCCTCGGCGATCCAGTCCTGGATGTTGGCCCGATCGGCGAGCGGCGCACCGAAGGTCACCCGTCGCACGGCGCGCTCACACAGCAGTTCAAGGGCCCGTTCGGCCATGCCGACCGTCCGCATGCAGTGGTGGATACGGCCCGGGCCGAGCCGGGCCTGCGCGATCGCAAAGCCCTCACCCTCGCCCTTGAGGACGTCGGCGACGGGCACCCGGACGTTCTCGAAGACCACCTCGCCGTGGCTTTCCCGGTCGACGTAGCCGAAGACGGGGAGGTTGCGCAGCACCGTGACGCCGGGCGCATCGATCGGGACCACCATCATCGACTGCTGCCGGTGTGTCGGGGCGTCCGGATCGGTCTTGCCCATCACGATGAGGACCTTGCAGTCGGGCCGGACTGCTCCGGAGGCAAACCACTTCCGGCCGTTGAGCACGTACTCATCGCCGACGCGTTCCATCCGCAGCTCGACATTGGTGGCATCGGAGCTGGCGACGGCGGGCTCGGTCATCGCGAACGCCGACGCAATCTCACCGTCGAGCAGCGGACGCAGATAGCGTTGCTTGTGCTCGTCACTGCCGAACAGCGTGAGGACCTCGATGTTGCCGGTGTCGGGGGCATTGCAGTTGAACACCTCGGGCGCCCAGGCCACCCGACCCATGATCTCGGCGAGATGCGCGTACTCAAGGTTGGACAACCCGGGTCCGGTGTCCGGATGCGGATGGAACAGATTCCACAGCCCCTGCTCCTTGGCGAGCGCCTTGAGCTCGTGCATGACCGGCGGGGTGGCATGCGGGTGCTCCTCGAGACGCATCTGCGCGTCGAAGACGGCCTCGTTGGGGTAGACGTGGGTGTCCATGAAGGTCAGCAGGCGCTGCCGATACTCCTCGGCGCGCGGCGACGGCTCGAACAGACTCATATCTCGTGCTCTCCCTCGGTTGAGTCGCCGGCGAAATCGATCGCCGGCGGGTTGGTTGTTCGGTCGACCGGGTGCGGCGGTCGCCGACCGGTCAGTCGGCGGACTGCAGCGCGGCCTGGTAGCGGCGCATACCCCGCAGCCAGCGGTCGTAGTCGGCACCTTTGTGGCGGTACATGTCGAGGACGTCGGGGTGCGGCAGGATCAGGAAGTGCTCGTCGGCGATCGCGGCCAGGACCACCGTGGCGACGTCGTCGGGGCTCAGCACGTTGCCGGCCGCGCGCACGGCCTCGACAGCCAGGCGTGCCTGCGGGTCGGAGGTGTCGAATCCGGTGCGCAGGAGCTCCGTGTCGACACCCATCGGGCACAGACAACTCACCCGGATTCCGCGGTCGCCGTAGGTCGCCGACAGCCATTCCGCGAAGCCGACCGCGGCATGCTTGGTGGTAGCGTAGGTCACCGAGCCCAATTGGGTGAGCAGGCCGGCCGCCGACGCCGTCGACAAGAAGTACCCTTCGCCCCGCTCCAGCCATTCCGGCACGAGCCGCCGCGCGGCGCGGACGTGCGCCATCAGGTTGATGTCGATGACCTGTTGCCATTCTGCGTCGGTCGCGTCGAGTCCGGGTGTGCCGCCGACCCCGGCGTTGGCGACGTAGAGGTCGACCGGCCCGAAGGCCTCGCCCGCGGCCTCGATGAGCTCGTCGATGTGGCCGGCGTCGGCGGCGTCGCCGGCGCGGGCCAGCACCGCTCCGCCGGCTGCGGTGATCCCGGCTGCGGTCTCGGTGACCGTCGCAGGATTTAGATCGGTCAGCACGACGCGCGCACCCCGATCGGCGAGGGCGCGGGCCACGGCACCACCGATGCCGCCGCCCGCGCCGGTGACCACAGCGACCTTGCCGGAGATTTCCATCACACAACCGTACCTGAACCCAATTTCAGGTTCAACGGCGAGTCGGCTACCCGATCATCTTGGCCATCGAGTTCGCATCCTCACCGCTACGCCGCAGCACCAGCCCGGCCAGCGCGAGCAGCACCAGCGTCAGCAGCAGCATCAGCGTCGACATCGCCGCCACCTCGGGCCGCAGCGCGACCCGCACATTCGACGAGATGTAGACCGGCCACGGCGTGTAACCCGGTTGCTGGACGAACGTCGAGATCACCACGTCGTCGAGGCTGAATGTGAAGGCCAGCATCATGCCCGCGAAGATGCCGGGCAGGGCCGCGGGCAGGATGACGTGCCGGAACCGCGCGATCGGCGAGGCGTAGAGATCGGCGGCCGCCTCCTCCAACGCCGGATCGAGCGAGGCGACGCGGGCCCGGACGATGAAGGTCACCACCACCATCGACACCACGGCATGAGAGATCACCAGGCGGATCAGGCCGTTGTTGAACGGGGTCAGTCCCCAGTCCACGCCGAGGGTCACATACCAGGGCAGGAAGGCGACCGCGTCGGCGATGTCGGGGGCGACGAGGGTGACCGTCAACAGCCCGAGCAACCCCGCCGACCACCAGCGCGGCCGCTTGGAGATGCCGATCGCGACGCCCGCGAGGGATCCGAGGACCGTGGCCAGCAGCGCCGAGAGGACGCCGATCTCCAACGTCACCTGCACCGACCGCATGATGGTCTCGTTGCCCAGCGCGTCGGAGTAGGCACCGAACCCCCAGCCCTGGAACGACGCCAGCACCCGGCCGTTGTTGAACGAGTAGACCGCGATCACCAGGATCGGCAGGAACAGGAACAGATAGACCAGCACCGCCCAGACCTTGAGGGCCAGGCTGTACCAGTCGGTATGGGTGCGCAGCGGCCGCATCGACAGTGGCGGCAGGTTGCCGAGCGCCGCACCCCCGACCGCCGACGGCACGTTGAACACCTTCTTGTCCAGGTACACCGAACCGACCTTCAGGACGACACCGACGAGGATCACCACGATCAACACCAGCAGCATCAGGGTCACCGTCATCGCACTGCCGAGCGCCCAGTTCTGGGCGGTCGAGAACTGTGAGGCGATCATCTGCCCGGCCATCGTGCCCTTGGCGCCACCGAGAACGAGGGGCGTCACGTAGTCGCCCATCAGCGGGATGAACACCAGCAGGGCACCCGAGACGATGCCCGGCGCGGCCATCGGCAAGGTCACCCGGAAGAACGTCGTCACCCGGTTGGCGCCCAGGTCACGGCTGGCCTCCCGCAGCGACAGGCCCGCCCGGTCCATCGCCACATACAGCGGGAACACCATCATCGGCAGATAGTTGTAGACCACACCGATCTGGACGGCGGTCCGCGTGTAGAGGACGCCCAGCTCGCCCATCCCGGTCGCCTGCATGAGCTCCGAGAGCCACCCCGACGGCGACAGCGTGATCTGCCAGCCCAGGGTGCGCACGAGGAAGTTCGTGAAGAACGGGATGATGATGAGCACCAGGAAGATCGCCCGGCGCCGGGGCGTGGACTTCACCGCCAGCCAATAGGCGAACGGGATGCCGATCACCAGCGCCAGCACCACGCCGACCACGGCGATGCCGAGGGTGTTGGTGAAGGTCGAGCGGTAATCGCTGCCGAGGGCCTCCGAGTAGCGCCCGAAACCGAGCTGATCGGTGGCGTAGGTCGTGAACTGGTCGGGTTTGTAGCCGAAGCTGTACCAGACGACCAGCGCCATCGGGATGACGAAGAAGAACAGCAGATACGCCCAGGCCGGGAAGGTCAATCCGCCGGCGCCGAAGAGCCGCTGGCGCAGCGGGGCCTTCGGGGTCGCGATGACCTCGTCGGCCGCCGGCCCGGGGGTGGGGGCGGTGGTGGTGGTCATCGCGAACTCCTCGCCTGCATCTGATTGAGGATCTGGGTGCGTTCCTGGGTCGCCTCGTCGACATTGGCCGGCACCAGTCGGCGGACAATCTCGTCGGACGGGAACAGCAGCTCCGGGAAATCGAGGCCGGCAGCGCGGCCCTTCTCGGCCAGACCCGTGATGCCGGTCTGGTAGCCGATGTACTCCATCTCGACGTAGGACACCTCGGGATCGAGCATGTAGTTGATGAACGCGTGCGCCGCGCCGGGATGCTGCGTGCCCCGCACGATCGAGAAGTTGTCGGTGAACAGGTTGGCCGTGGGCAGCGGATAAACGAACGCCCACCGGTCCGGGTCCTCATCGTTCTGCAGGGCCAGCCGGGCATCCCCGTTCCACGCCATCAGCAGGCTGTAGGCGCCCCCGGAGACCACCGACGCGATCGAGGAGTTGTAACCCTGCACGGTCGGTGCCAGATCGTTGACCAGAAGCTCGCGGGCCTTGTCGAGGTCGGCGCGGTTGGTCGTGTTCGGCGCGACGTTCATCGCCCCCATCGCGACCGAGACCACTTCCCAGGGGTCCTCGACGAGGCTGACCTTGCCGCGCGCCGGCCCCTTGGCCAGGTCGATGAAGTCGGCCCAGGTGGTCGGCGGCTGGCTGGTGAGCTCCTTGAGATACATGAAACCCGTTGTGCCCCAGGCCTTGCAGGCGCCGTACTCGGAATTGGGATTCCACGTCGGATTGTAGAACCGCTCCTCGAGGTTCTTCAGGTTCGGAATCCGGGAATGATCGAGTTTGTCGAGCAGGCCGTGCTCGACCATCTGCGGGATGTAGACCCCGGTCGGCACGATCACGTCGTAGCCCGACGTGCCGCGCGCGGCCGCGAGCTTGGCGATCAGTTCCTCGTTGGAGCCGAACGAATCGACCTGCAACTTGACCGAGAACTTGTCCTGGAAGCGTTCGAGATCACCGGGATCCTCGTAGTCGCCCCAGCTGTAGTAGTTGAGCCGGTCCTCGATCTTGTCGGTCAGCGGCGCCGAGTCGGCCACCTTCTTCCCGCCGCCGCAGGCCGACACCACCGCCCCGGCCCCGACCACACCGATGCCCGCCAGGAAGGCGCGACGGGTGATCCGGGGCACCGCGTGCTGCGGGACGAGGGCCCGGACCAGTCCGGGATCGTCGTCGCCGATTCTCCTGCGCGCGCTCACTTCGCGTACACCCGCGCGTCGGCGCCGGCAAAGGTGCAGTGCACCGTCTGTCCCTCGGTCAGCGGCGGGAAGTTGCGCGTGGCCCCGCGGACCAGCACGTCGGTGCCGGCCTCGGTGGTGACGACCACCTGGGTCAGGTCGCCGAGGAACGACACCCCGGCCGCGGTCCCGGACACGACGTTGTCGGCGGCGTCGATCTCGGACTGGTCCGCGGCAAACCAGATCGCCTCGGGGCGCACCGCGACCACCAGCGAACCCGTGGCGCCGTGGACGTCCCCGGTCGCCAGCAGGGCGCCGTCGGTGGTCTGCACCCGGCCGTCGACAACTCCGCCGGTGACCTCGAAGAAGTTCTGCTTG
Source organism: Gordonia sp. (in: high G+C Gram-positive bacteria) (assembly GCA_047605505.1). Taxonomy (GTDB): domain Bacteria; phylum Actinomycetota; class Actinomycetes; order Mycobacteriales; family Mycobacteriaceae; genus Gordonia. The sequence goes on from JASGFO010000029.1 coordinate 8,632, forward strand.
CCGATGAAGTCGGCGACGAACCGGTTGGTGGGGTCGGCGTAGATGGCCTTGCCGTCGCCGATCTGGGCGATGTGACCCTCGCTCATGACGACGATCCGGTCGCTCATCGACAATGCCTCCTCCTGATCGTGGGTGACGAACACGAAGGTGGTGCCGAGCTCCTTCTGCAGCAGCTTGAGCTCGATCTGCATCTCCTCGCGCAGTTTGCGGTCGAGGGCGCTCATCGGCTCGTCGAGCAGCAGGACGTCGGGGCGATTCGCCAGTGCGCGCGCCAGCGCAACGCGCTGCTGCTGGCCACCCGAGAGCATCGCCGGCCGACGGTCGGCGAACCGTGACATCTGCACCAGGGCCAGGGATTCGGCGACGCGTTCAGCGATCTCGGCCTTGGGCACCTTGCGCTGGCGGAGGCCGAATCCGACGTTCTGGGCAACCGACATATGCGGGAACAGCGCGTAGCTCTGGAACACCGTGTTGATGGGACGACGTTCGGGCGGCACGTCGACGATCGACGTGCCGTCGAGCAGAATGTCGCCCTCGGTGGGCCGCTCGAACCCGGCCATCATCCGCAGCAGGGTGGTCTTGCCGCACCCCGACGGCCCGAGCAGGGAGACGAACTCCCCCGCGGCGATCTCGAGGTCGATCCCGGTCACGGCGACGTGCCCGTTGTCGTACACCTTGGTGACGGCACTGACGGTCAACGCGCCGCGCGGCCCGGCGGAGCCCGGCGCGGGCGGCGGGGCGGTCTTCTCGAGCGATGCGCTCATGACGATGTCCTTTCGTAGACGACGGTGCCGTCGGCGACAACCACGTCGGCGCCGGTCTGCCACAGGTCCGTGGCGGGCAGGGAGAAGGGATCGCGATCGGCGACAACAAGATCAGCACTCGCACCGTAAACGATGGAACCGGCGCCCGCACGGCGGTTGAGCCAGGCCGATCCGCTGGTGTAGGCGGCCAGGGCTGTCTCAAGGCTCAGTGCCTGGTCGGGAAGGAGTGGTTCGCCCGCCGATCCCGGGTCGACGCGGTTGACCGCGACCGAGATGGCCGCCCAGGGTTCCGGTGTCGAGACCGGCCAGTCGCTGCCCATGGCCAGCTGCGCCCCGGCTGCGGCCAGCGACCCGAACGGGTAATGCCAGCCGTAGCGCTGCTCGCCGACGACCGGGCGTACCAGCGTCGTCATCTGGTCGTCGTTGCAGGCCCACAGCGCCTGCATGTTGACCGTGACGCCGAGCCGGGCGAAGCGGGGAATGTCCGACGGCTTCACCAATTGCAGATGCGCGATGTGGTGCCGGGCACCGCCGAGCCCGCCCGCGATGCGCGCGGCGGCGACGGCATCGAGTGCGGCGGTGACCGCGGCATCGCCGATCGCATGGAAGTGGACGTCGAGTCCGGCTGCATCACAGGCGATCACCGTTGCGGTGAGCACGTCCGGATCGAAGTAGGCCAACCCCGTCCCGGCCGGCCCGCATACACAGCCCGACTCGGCCTGCGGTGCGTCATAGGGTTCGGAGAGGTAGGCCGTCTGGTTCTCCATGACACCGTCGACCATGATCTTGACCGCGTGCATACTCCAGCGGTCGCCCGCGGTCTCGGCACGGCGCTTGACGAATCCGGCGACGATGTCGGGCACCTCGTCGAGCCGGGTCGGCCGCGGCAGCCAGGCCGCGCCGACCACCTCGCCGGTCAGCTCACCGGAAAGCGCGGCCCGGGTGTAGACGTCGTCGAGGTCGGCCATCCCGGGGTAGTCGCCGACGATCGCCTCCTGCCAGCCGGTCACACCCAACGAATGCAGGTAGTCCTGCGCGGTCCGCAGTCCGGCGGCGTTCTCGGCGAACGTCGCCGCCGGCGTGAGCGTCGCGACCAGCGCCATCGCGCCTTCGTGCAGGGTGCCGGTGGGACGGCCGGCGCTGTCCCGTTCGATGCGGCCGTCGGCCGGATCGGGTGTCTCGGCGTCGATCCCGGCGAGTTCGAGGGCCCGGGTGTTGACCCAGGCATCGTGGTGATCGCGATTCATCAGGAAGGCGGGACGGTCGGCGACCACCGCATCGAGTGCCGCCGCGGTGGGACACCCGCCCGCGAAGTGGCTCATCGACCAGCCCGAGCCCACGATCCACGGCCCGTCGTGACGGGCGGCGAAGGCGGCTACGAGATCCAGGGCGGCCGCGGCATCATCGCTTCCGGTCAGATCACAGCCGTTGCGGTCGACGCCACCGGAGAGCGCGTGGATGTGCGCGTCGGTGAATCCGGGATGCAGGAGCCGCCCCGCCAGATCGACATCGGCCGCGTCCGGCAGCGCGGCACGGACGTCGGTAGCCTCTCCCATCGCCACTATCCGGCCGCCGCGCACGCCGACGCAGACATCACGCAGCACCCGGCGGCCGTCGAAGACCGGTCCGGAGTGAAACACGGTGTCCCGAAGCGGTCGTACCACTGGAACGATACCTTCTCTCTCCCGCGGTAATGCGGATTTCGTTAGCCCCGAGTTGCAATCGTCGCGAATCCAGTCGTCTGATGCCATCTGAGCGACGGATTCTTAATATCCTTGCAACATACGCGCCTTTACCGTGTGAGGATGCGCAATGGCGACATCTCCTTCTGGTTCTCGACCGTGCCCGCCGCCGGGCCGCGGCCCCCGCTGCCCGGCGACATCGACGCCGACATCGCGATCGTGGGCGCCGGGCTCACCGGCCTGTGGTCGGCCTACTATCTGGCCGCGGCGCTCCCCGACACGCGGATCGTCGTCATCGAACGCGAATCCGTGGGGTTCGGCGCCTCCGGGCGCAACGGCGGTTGGCTCTCGGCGGAGGTCGCGGGCAACCGCGCGGTCTACGCCGACATCGCGCGGGCCCGCGGACGCGATGGACTCGACGCCAACCGGCGCCTGACCACCACGATGCGCGCCGGCGTCGCCGAGGTCCTCGCCCGCATCGCCGACGAGCAGATCGAGTGCGACGCGGTGGCCGCCGGAGTCCTGCACATCGCGCGCTGCGCCGCACAGGACGAGCGACTGCGCGCCGAACTCGCCCACGAACGCCACCTCGGCGCCGACGACTGGGCCCAGCTCGACGCCGCCGAGCTGCGGGAACGCCTCGTCGTCAACGGCGCGAGATCGGCGATGTACTCACCGCACTGCGCCCGCGTCAATCCGGCGAAGCTGACCCACGGCGTGGCGCGCGCCGCCGAACGGCGTGGGGTCACGATCTACGAGAACACGGCGGTCACCACGATCACCCCCCGCCGGCTGGGCACTGCCGGCGGCGACGTGCGCGCCGAGACGATCCTCGTCTGCGTCGAGGGCTTCACCCCCACCCTTGCCGGCCGGCACCGAAGCCTCCTGCCGATGAACTCGTCAATGATCGTGACCGCCCCGCTCCCGGACTCGGTGTGGGACGAGATCGGTTGGCAGGGTTGCGAACTGCTGGGAGAGATGGCACACGCATATACCTACTCGCAGCGCACCGCCGACGGCCGGATCGCCCTGGGTGGCCGCGGTGTGCCCTACCGGTTCGGCTCGGGGATCGACGACGCGGGCCGCACCCAGGAACGCACCATCGCCTCACTGACGCGTGCGCTGCACGAACTGTTCCCCGCGACCGCGGGCATCGCCGTCGACCACGCGTGGTGCGGCGTGCTGGGTGTCTCGCGGGACTGGACGGTCTCCATCGACTACGACCCCACCACCGGCGTCGGGGGCGCGTCGGGGTACGTGGGCTCCGGTCTGACGACGACGAACGTCGCCGGCCGAACGCTGTGCGACCTCGTGACCGGGCAGCGCACCGAACTCACCGACCTGCCGTGGGTGGGCCATCACGCCCGGAGCTGGGAACCCGAACCGCTGCGCTGGCTCGGCGTGGCCACGATGTACGCCGCCTACCGGGCCGCCGACCGGCGCGAGCTCGCGCGGGATTCCCCACGCACCGACGTCATCGCCCGGATCGCCGACCGGATCTCGGGGCGCGCGTAGGTCGTGTCCAGTCGCAGACACGGGCCGGTCGTCGACGACGCCGGGGCAGTGACGAGAATGCTAATATGTCTTTATGCGCACCACAGTCGACCTCCCCGATGGCCTCATGCGGGCCGCCAAGGTCGCGGCAGCCGAGCGCGGCATCACGCTCAAGGAACTGTTCGAAACGGCCGTACAGCAGGAGGTCGGCACGTCCACCGCCGTGACCCGCGGTCGCGTCCGGTTACCGTTGGTGGGAACCACCGCTGCCCGCATCGACCTCGCCGGCGCCGAGATCGAGGAGATCTTCGCGGCCGAGGATGCCGAGAAATACACGCGATGATCCTTCTGGATGTCGGCGTGTGGCTTGCCGCCGTCCACGGCAATCACGTCCGACACCCGCAGGTGGCACACTGGTTCGACTCCGCAACCGACCAACTCGCGTTCTGCCGGATAACCCAGAACGGCCTGCTACGACTCCTGACCAACTCCGCGGCTCTCGGCCCCGACGTCTGCACCCGAAGCCAGGCGTGGAGCGTCCTCGACGGACTACGCAGCGACGAGCGCGTGATCTGGGTCGACGAACCACCGGGTACGGAAGCCGCATTTCGCGCGCTGTCGGCCAAGAATGACACCAGCCACAAACTCTGGACCGATGACTATCTGGCAGCCTTCGCACAGGTCGCGGATGCAGAGTTCGCAACGCTCGACCACAAGATCGCCGCTCGCTACCCGAGCGTCCGGGTTCGCACCCTGTAGTCCGCGACCCAGCGCCACAGCGCCCGGGCTGCTCCCGTATTCGGTCACACCCGGGCAACCGTGGACGTCGACCTCCGTCCCGTCGGTCAGATCCCCGGCATGCCCGGACCGAACTCCTCGAGCATCTCGGTGACCAGGGCCGCGATCGGTGAACGTTCGCTGCGGGTGAGGGTGACGTGCGCGAACAGCGGATGTCCCTTCAACTTCTCGATGACCGCGGCGACCCCGTCGTGCCGGCCGACGCGCAGGTTGTCGCGCTGCGCGACATCGTGGGTGAGGACCACCCGGGATCCGGCGCCGAGCCGGGAGAGCACCGTGAGCAGCACATTGCGTTCCAGCGACTGCGCCTCGTCGACGATGACGAAGGAGTCGTGCAGGGAACGACCGCGGATGTGGGTCAACGGCAGCACCTCGAGCATCCCGCGGCTGAGCACCTCCTCGATCACCTCCGGCGACGCGAGCCCTTCGAGGGTGTCGAAGACCGCCTGCGCCCACGGCCCCATCTTCTCGGCCTCACCACCGGGCAGGTACCCCAACTGCTGGCCGCCGACCGCGTACAGCGGCCGGAACACGACGACCTTGCGCTGGGTGCGACGTTCGAGGACCGCCTCCAGGCCCGCGCACAGTGCGAGCGCCGACTTCCCGGTTCCGGCCTTGCCGCCGAGCGACACGATGCCCACGCTCTCGTCGAGCAGCAGGTCGAGGGCGACGCGCTGTTCGGCCGAGCGCCCATGCAGCCCGAAGGCCTCGCGATCGCCCCGCACCAATTGCACCCGCTTGGCCTCGTTGACACGGCCCAGAGCACTCGACGAGCCGTGCCCGAGGAGCCGGATCCCGGTATGGCACGGCAGCTCACGGGCGGAGTCGAGATCGACGACGCCCTCGGCGAACAGGGTGTCGAGGACCTGCCGGTCCACGTCGAGTTCGGTCATCCCCGACCAGCCCGACACCACGACGTCCTGGGCGTGATATTCGTCGGCGTCCAAGCCCACCGCGCCGGCCTTGACGCGCAGCGGGATGTCCTTGGAGACGAGGGTCACCGCGGCGCCCTCGGCGCGCAGGTTCAACGCGCACGCCAAGATCCGTGAATCGTTGGTTTCGGTGCGGAATCCGGCGGGCAGCACCGCGGGATCGGTGTGATTGAGCTCCACCTGCAGGGTGCCCCCGGCGTCGCCGATCGGCAGCGGGACGTCGAGCCGACCGAACTCGAGACGCAGATCATCGAGCAGGCGCAAGGACTCCCGCGCGAACCAGCCGAGTTCGTGGTGGTGACGTTTGCCCTCGAGTTCGCCGATCACCACCAGCGGCAGCACCACATGGTGCTCCGCGAAGCGGGTGACTGCCCAGGGATCGGACAGCAGGACGGAGGTATCGAGGACGTAGGTGCGTCTGGTCACGTGGGGCTCCTACGTTCGTGCGGCACCCGCACAAACCAGTTCAAGTCGACCGGCAGGTCTGCGTCTTCCGCGGCGTCAGCCGTGGCGGACGAGGACCGGGGCCGGCCCCCTCGTGTCGCACATGCAACCCAATTCGGACCTCCCGGACGAACCGCTTCCCCGCGGCCCGTCATTCGCCAACGTACGCGGAATCGGCCGGGGCGGCTCGGTGGAAACGCCATGCAGCCATGAACTTCCGGTTAAGCCGCGGTATCGCGAGCGGTGGCGACGGCCCGCGGGCACTACCCCAGAATGCGCTGCCGGGCCGCCTCGGCGTCGGGGGACAGCCCCTGCACCGACTCGAGCTTGAGGGCGTCGGCCAGTGCCGCGGCCGTGGCGGCCCGGGTCTCGGTGGTCTCGTAATGGCTGATCAGCGCGCGCTCGGCGGTGAAATCGTCGATGTCGTAGCCGATCGGCTCGTCGCGACGCAACGCGGTGTCGACGGCGCGGACGGTGGCGTCCTGATCGACGACGAGCGCCGCGTTGAGGAAGCTCGCGAACCAGGTGGCCTGGGCGGCGTCGTCGGCGCTGATCTTGGCGAGGATCTGGAGGTAGACGTCATCGGTGACGGCCGCGGAGAGCGCCTTGAGGAAATGCACACACTGGTGTTCGTGGACCGCCAGCAGCGCGAGCACGTCGAGCGGGCCGAGTTCGGCGACCGCGGCCGGGTTCTGCCGGTAGCCCTTGGTCACGTGGATGCGCCGGCGTTCCTCGGCGTCGACGGGGTCGATCGCGCGGGTCACCACGAGATAGTCCCGCAGGACGACGGCGTGCCGGTTGTCCTCGGCGGTCCACCGACCGACCAGTTGCCGCCAGTCCGAGAAGGCCGGGAAGTACTTGGCGAGCAGGCGGTGATAGGACGGCAGGTTGTCCTTGGTGAGCAGCAATGCCAGCGATCCGGCGCGGGCCTCGTCGGAGAGGGTGGCCTGCGACGGATCCCAATCATCGCCGCCGAGGAAGGCGAAATTGCGGCCGTTGTCCCACGGCACCCAGTCGTGCGGGTTCCAGGACTCGGCGACGGCATTGTGTTCTTCACTGATCTCGGGCAGCGCCTTCTCGAGCGCAATGATCAGTTCGTCTACGGGGAGGGCTGGCGCGTTCATCGCCACCCAGGATAAGCGATCACGAAGCCACCGGAAGAATCCAGGGCGCCCGGGAACTCGAAGGACGCGGACGCCTGCTGGACCGGCGCCTCAGATCCGGCTCATCAGCCCCCACTCCTCGAGACCGTCGTAGAGCGGGAAGTCGAGGGCGAGCTTCGAGACCCGGCCGCGCAGCGCGCTCACGTCGGCGGCGGTGCCCGCGGCGAGCGCGGTCGCGATGATGTCGGCGACCTCGGTGAACTGCTCGTCGCCGAAGCCACGGCTGGCCAGTGCGGGGGTGCCGATCCGCAGGCCCGAGGTGATCATCGGCGGGCGCGGGTCGAAGGGCACGGCGTTGCGGTTGACGGTGATCCCGACGTCGTGGAGGAGATCCTCGGCCTGCTGGCCGTCGAGGGGGCTGTTGCGCAGATCCACTAGGACCAGGTGCACATCGGTGCCGCCGGTGAGCACGGACACGCCGGTCTTGGCGACATCCTCCCCGGTGAGCCGGTCGGCGAGGATCTTGGCACCGGAGAGGGTGCGGCGCTGCCGCTCGGCGAACTCGTCGGTGCCGGCGATCTTGAGGGCGACGGCCTTGCCCGCGATCACGTGCATGAGCGGACCGCCCTGCTGGCCCGGGAACACCGCCGAGTTGAGCTTCTTGGCCCACTCCTTCTTGGCGAGGATCAGACCGGATCGGGGACCGCCGAGGGTCTTGTGCACGGTGGTCGACACCACGTCCGATGCCGGGACCGGGCTCGGATGCAGGCCCGCGGCCACGAGACCGGCGAAGTGGGCCATGTCGGTCCACAGGTAGGCGCCGACCTCGTCGGCGATCGATCGGAAGGCGTCGAAGTCGAGGGTGCGCGGGTACGCCGACCAGCCGGCGACGATCACCGTGGGCCGGGTGTCGAGGGCGATCTTGCGCACCTCGTCCATGTCGACGCGGAAGTCTTCCTTGCTGACGCCGTAGAAGGCGTTCTCGTACAGTTTCCCGGAGAAGTTCAGGCGCATGCCGTGGGTGAGGTGGCCACCGTGGGCGAGGTCGAGACCGAGCAGCGTCTCCCCCGGGTTCATCAGCGCCATCAGCACGGCGGCGTTGGCCTGCGCCCCCGAGTGCGGCTGTACATTGGCGAACTCGGCACCGAAGAGCGTCTTCGCGCGGTCGCGGGCAATGTCCTCGACCACGTCGACGTACTCGCAGCCGCCGTAATACCGACGCCCCGGGTAGCCTTCGGCGTACTTGTTGGTCAACACGCTGCCCTGCGCCTGCAGGACGGCGCGTGGCACGAAGTTCTCCGACGCGATCATCTCCAGCGTGTCACGCTGGCGGCTCAGCTCGCCGGCCATCGCGGCGGCGACGTCGGGGTCGAGCTCGGCCAACGACAGCGAGTTGACAGAGGTGGCAGACGGGGCGGTGTCGGTCATGGCCAAAGTGTAGGACCGCACGCACACCCGACGCGACCGGGGCTCGTCGGCCGGGCCGAGACCGCTCAGGGTGCGGCGGCCGCCAGCTCGGCCCGGAGCAGACCCGGGATCAGGGGTTCGTCGAGAAGCCGCCCAAAGCGGTGCGCGCGGGCGCTGCCCGCGCCGGGTGCCCAGGCCGCACCGGCGTCCAGCCACTGATCGAGCAACCGGTAGCCCTCGACGTAGGTGCTGATGTAGGCACGCCACAGCGGCGAGGTCAGAAAGCGCAGCATCTGCCGGGCCCGTTCGGGCGGCGCGAGCAGCCAGCGTTGCAGGTAGGCAACGGCGGTGTCGGCGTCGACATGCTGATCGTGCAGGAGCAGTGCGACGTCTTGACGGACCCCGAGCAGCCCCGCCGTCGCACGGGAAACCCGTTGTGCGCGTTCGGCATCGAAGCGGAGACCGAGATCGGCGTAGATCTCGGCGGCCCAGCCGGTCCAGCCGTCGCCGACGATCGCGCGCAGTGCGTGGTCGGCCAGCCCCTCGGCCATCAGGCACTGCGGTGTGTTGACGAGGAAGATCGTCTGTTCGGATTGTCCGCCCTCGTCGACGAGCCGTTGTTCCTTGCGGCAGTGCTCGGTGTGATGGCCCGGGTAGGCCTCGTGCGCGATGAGGTGCGGGAGGCTCGACAGGTATTGGGTGAGGTCGGCGTTGATCGCGACCCGCGACCGGAAGTCACCGAGGTAGTAGTTGAATCCCGACCACGGTTTGTCGGTGACCACCTCGAACTCGACGATCTCGGAGTCCGGCAGCGGATAGGCCGCGCGCACCTTCTCCCGCAGCGCACCGCTGAAGGCACGGACGCAGTCATCGACGCGGTCGGCGGGGATCTCGTCGGCGCGACGGTAGGCCGCATAGGCCGCGGTCAGCTCCTCCCGGCCGGCACCCGGGACGCCGAGCGCCTCGGCCAGTTCGAGGTGCGCGGCGCGATAGGTGTCGGTGTTGCCCATCTCGATGTCGACGTCGAAGTAGGCCCGGACCTCGTCGACGAAACCGATCGGCTCGCCGGCAAATTTGCGGGCCGAGCATTCGAGGGCACGCAGGTGGGCACCGACGAAGGCAGCCCGGGCGGGATCGAGGTCTCCGGGCAGATCGGCACGCAGGCCCCGCGCGGTGTCGGCGAGGCGTGCCGGCTGCGGTGCGGGGCCACCGGCCACCGCGGCCCGTAGTGCGGGATCTCCGGTATAGGCGTCGACGAATCCCGCCTCGAGGCGGTCGAAGGCCAGCCCGAGACGCAGGTAAGCGGTGACGAGCGGCGATTCTGGCCGCGCCGAAGGACCGGACATACCAGGGAAGGTTACCCACCGGAGGGCGCCGACGTGCACGGTGCACGCCGAAGTCGGAGTCGCCACCGGCCACTCGGTGATCGACCGGCTCGAAGTCCGATGACGCAACCGCGCTGGTGGGGTGCCTGGAGCAGTTGCCGGAGTGGGCGCGGAAGAAGCGCCCTTATAGGGTGAACCCATGACGGGCACCGCAACGGAGAGCGTCGTCGATCGGGGACGGTGCTGAATGGCGCGCCACGCCGGCGATCGCGATCCCTCCCTGTACCTGGAGCTGGACCGCAACCAATGGCGGGACCTGCGCGAGTCCATGCCGATGGTGCTGACCTCCGATGAGCTCGACCAGCTGGTGGGCCTCGGCGAGCAGGTGGACCTCACCGAGGTCGCCGAGGTCTACTTGCCGATGTCGCGTCTCATCCATCTGCAGGTGGCCGCGCGTCAGCGGCTGTTCGCGGCGACGTCGATGTTCCTGGGCGAACGTCAGACCAATGACCAGGTGCCCTATGTGATCGGGATCGCGGGCAGCGTCGCCGTCGGCAAGTCGACGACGGCCCGTGTACTGCAGGCACTGCTGGCCCGGTGGGAATCCCATCCGAAGGTCGATCTCATCACCACCGACGGTTTCCTGTTGCCCTCGGTGGAGCTCGAACGCCGGGGGATCATGCACCGCAAGGGCTTTCCTGAGTCCTACGATCGTCGCTCCCTGCTGCGATTTGTCACCGAGGTGAAGTCGGGGGCCCGCGAGGTGAGTGCGCCGGTCTATTCACACATCACCTACGACATCGTGCCCGAGGTCCGCCACTACGTTCGTCAGCCCGATGTCCTGATCGTGGAGGGGCTCAACGTGTTGCAGACCGGACCGACGTTGATGGTCTCGGATCTGTTCGATTTCTCCATCTACGTCGACGCCAAGACCGCCGATATCGAGCGGTGGTATATTTCCCGGTTCCTGCAGATGCGCTCGACGTCCTTCGCCGACCCGCATTCACATTTCCACTATTATTCCTCGCTGACCGACGAGCAGGCCACCATCGCCGCCCGCGATATCTGGACCTCGATCAACCTGCCCAACCTGCGCGAGAACATCCTGCCGACGCGGCCGCGCGCCACCCTCGTCCTGCGCAAGGACTCCGACCATTCGATCAACCGGGTCCGGTTGCGCAAGCTGTGAATCCGGTGACCGCAGCGGGTCAACGGGCCGGCCCGGCCTACTTGCCGAAGCGCCGACTGCGGGCGGCGTAGTCGCGCAGCGCCCGAAGGAAATCGACGCGGCGGAATTCGGGCCAGTAGGCGTCGGTGAACCAGATCTCCGAGTAGGCGCTCTGCCACAGCAGGAACCCGGACAGTCGCTGCTCCCCCGAGGTCCGGATCACCAGGTCGGGGTCGGGCTGCCCCTTGGTGTAGAGATTGCGGTCGATCGCCTCGACGGTGACCGCCTCGATCATCTCCGCCGGGCTCGCACCGGCGTCGGCCTGCTCGGTGAGCAGGGCCCGCACCGCATCGACGATCTCCTGCCGGCCGCCGTAGCCGACGGCCACATTGACGTTCATGCCTGCGCGGCCGAGGGTGCGGTCGGCGGCCGCGCGCAACCGGGCCGCGACCGCCTCGGGCAGCGCGTCGAGTGTCCCGACAATCCGGACCCGCCAGGTGCCCTCGCGGCCGTCGGCGGATGCGGCCTCGACCGGACCGGCGATCTCGTCGACGATGTCCGGGACGATCTCCATCAGCGCGTCGAGCTCGTCGGACGCGCGTTGCAGGTTCTCGGTGGAGAGCAGATAGATGGTGACGGTCTCGATGCCCAGTCCCGCACACCACCCGAGCAGGTCGGCGATGCGCCGGGCACCCACCCGGTGGCCATGACTGACGTCCTCGAATCCTGCCTCGCGGGCCCAGCGCCGGTTGCCGTCGCAGATGATGGCCACGTGCTGCGGCAGCCGCTGCAGGTCCCGGTGGATCAACCGGCGCTCATACACCGAGAGCATCGGCGAGCGCAGGCGATCAGGAAGGAGCTTCATCGCAGACCACACTACTGTCCGATGCGGCGGCGGGCGTCGACAAACCCTTACCTACGGCTCCGTAGGTTACGGTACGGTAGCTTCCGTGTCCTCTTCACTGTTCACACCTGTTGCCGAACGCCCGCGGCTGCGCGGCGTCATCCATCAGTACGCCGCTTTCGTGGCCGTGGTCGCAGGCATCGCCGTCGTCGTCGGGGCCGCGATCATGGCCGGCGCCGGCGCCGCACTGGCCTGCTCCGTCTACGCGGTCACCGTCGTCGGGCTCTTCGCAACCTCGGCCAGCTATCACCGGATCGCCTGGCGCACCCCCGCCGCCCAGGTCCGCATGAAGCGCGCCGACCATTCGATGATCTTCGTGTTCATCGCCGGCAGCTACACCCCGTTCTGCGCCATCGCCCTGCCCGACCCGGTCCGTAGCTGGGTGCTGGGCACCGTCTGGACCGGCGCGCTGGCCGGCGTGGCACTCAAACTGAGTTGGCCGCACGCCCCACGGTGGCTGGGCGTCACGCTCTACATCCTGTTGGGCTGGGTCATCCTCGCAGTGGGGCCGAGCCTGCTCAATCACACGGGGTGGCCGGTCCTGATCCTTCTTGCCGCCGGCGGCCTGCTCTACAGCGTCGGTGGTGTGTTCTATGCCCTCCGCTGGCCGGAGCCGTGGCCCGGGGTCTTCGGCCATCACGAGGTCTTCCACCTCTGCACCGCGATCGCGGCACTCCTGCACTACGTGGCGGTGTGGCTGGTGCTGATCGGCTAAGCCCACGGCAGCAGCCTGCCGCCCTCGGCAGCAGCGGCGGGCGACGCCGGCGCGGCGCGGGCATCGTCGAGCGCATGAGCACCGAGACCACTGCCCCCGCATTACGCAAACGGACCACCGAAGACCTACTCGCCCAACGTATCCTGCTGCTCGACACCGCCCTCGACGACGAGAACGGCAGCCTGCTGTGTGCGCAACTGGTGCTGCTGTCGGTGCAGGATCCCACCGCCGACATCGCACTGTGGATCAACTCCCCGGGCGGTTCGGTCCCGGCGATGCTCGCGATCATGGACACGATGACGCTGATTCCCAACGACGTCGTCACCGTCAACCTCGGAATGGCCTACAGCGCCGGGCAGTTCCTGCTGTGCTGCGGGACCCGCGGGAAGCGTCGCAGTCTTCCGCACGCCAAGGTGCTGCTCCATCAGGGATCGGCGGGGATCGGCGGCTACGCCCCGGACATCGAACTGCAGGCCGACGACCTCCGGCACGTCCGTGACACCGTCCTGGGCATCATCGCCGAACGCACCGGCTCACCGCTCGACCAGATCTTCGACGACTCGCTGCGCGATCACGTGTTCACCGCCACCGAGGCCCGCGACTACGGCTTCATCGACCACATCGTCGACGGCATCTCCGAGATCCGCCCCGTGGCCCCCGCCGCCACCGGATTCGGGGTGACCCGATGAGCACCTACACGATTCCCAACGTCATCTCCCGCACCCCGCAGGGCGAACGGGTGATGGACATCTACAGTCGCCTGCTCGACGATCGCATCCTCTATCTGGGCACCGAACTCGACGACGGGGTCGCCAACGCGCTCATCGCGCAGATCCTGCACCTGGACTCCGACAACCCGGACCGGCCCATCGACCTCTATCTCAACTCGGCGGGCGGATCGGTGATGGCGACGTTCGCGCTCTACGACACCATGCGCTTCTGCCACGCCCCCATCCACACCACCTGCGTCGGCCAGGCACTGTCGTCGACAGCGCTGCTCCTGGCCGCGGGGGAACCGGGTTACCGGTCTGTGCTGCCGCACGCGCGGGTGCTGCTCCATCAGCCGGCGGGTCAGGGGCGCGGGACGATCCCGGACCTGATCCTGGCCGCCGAGGAGATCCTGCGGACCCGCTCCGAGATCGAGGCCGCGCTGAGCACGCACTCGGGCCAGGATCCGGCGACACTGCGCCGCGACACCGATCGCGATCGGGTGCTCCGCGGCGCCGAGATCGTCGCCTACGGCATCGCCGACCAGGTCATCGAGGCGCGCGAGCGGCGCTCCGACGGGTAGCGGCGGTCAGCGGGGTTACGTCAACGGGGTTACGCCGCGAGCGCGTACGGTCCGCGGGCGCGGGGGGCCGGAACGCTCGGCGTGGCCGGCGCGGTGGGCACCGACCGGAGCGTCGGCACCGGCCGGGCACGCCGCACCAGTTCCACCGCGACCTCGCGGACGAGGTCGGCCAGTGACAGTTCCAGGGCACCCGCGACGGCCGCGAGCACCTCCGACGACGCGTCCTTGCGGCCGCGTTCGAGTTCGGAGAGGTATTGGCTGGACACCCCGGCCCGTCGTGCGGTCTCGACGAGCCGTTCCCCGCGGTCGTGGCGCTGCCGCCGCAGCACCTGTCCGGTCACTTCGCGCCACAACGGTTCCATGAGCCGATGCTACGACGTGCCCGCGGCGTGCCCCGGCGGCTTCTGCTGTGGGCAGAACGCTCCCGGCCGCCGCGCGGGGTTCAGCTCGCGGCCAGCGCCCGCAGCACCTCGACGCTCGCGTCCCAACCCATGCATTTGTCGGTGACCGACGTGCCGTAGACCAGCGAGGACGCGGGGGTTGCGCCTTCCGGGATGGGCTGTGCGCCGGGCTCCAGGAAGCTCTCGAGCATCACACCGCTGATCACGGATTCGTCGCCGCACTGCCGGGCCGAGAGGACCTGTGCGGCGATGTCGACGGCGACCTGGGCCTGGCGGAGGTGGTCCTTGCCGGAGTTGGCGTGGCTGGCGTCGATCATGACGCGACCGGGCAGGCCGGCCGCTCGGAGTGCCGTGGCCGCCGCGGCAACCGAGTCGGCGTCGTAGTTGGGGCCGGGGGTACCGCCACGCAGGATGACGTGGCAGTCGGTGTTGCCGGCGGTCTCGACCACGGCGCCCCGGCCGAAATCGTCGATCCCGAAGAAGACATGCTGTGCCGCAGCGGCTTTCACGCCGTCGATCGCGACCTGGACGTTGCCGTCGGTGCCGTTCTTGAACCCGATGGGCATCGACAGTCCGGAGGCGAGCTGCCGGTGCACCTGCGACTCGGTGGTCCGGGCGCCGATGGCACCCCAGGCGACGGCGTCGGCGATGTACTGCGGGCTCGTCGGCTCGAGGAACTCGCAGCCGACCGGCAGCCCGAGGTCGATGATGTCGAGCAGCAACGACCGCGCGGTCCGAAGGCCGCGCTCGACATCGAAGGTGCCGTCCATGCCGGGATCGTTGATGAGGCCCTTCCATCCGATGGTGGTGCGGGGCTTCTCGAAGTACACGCGCATCACGATCTTGAGGCGGCCGGCGACCTCACGCGCCAGCGGTGCGAGGCGGCGGGCGTAGTCGAGGGCGGCGATGGGATCGTGGACCGAGCACGGGCCGACCACCACGAGCAGACGATCGTCGGTGCCCGCGAGGATCGCGGCAATCTCCTCGCGGTCGCGCTGCACCACGAGCGCACGGCGCGGCGTGAGCGGGAGTTCGGTGCGGAGGGTGTCCGGCGAGGGAATGGAGCGGAACGCGCGGATTCGCCGATCCGACGTCGATTCGGCGGCGGTCAAGTCCCCAAGGGTGGTCACTGGTGTGCCTTTCGCGGTGTCGGTACCCGTCAGGTCGGGGCCCGCACCACGCCGGTCTGCACCGGAGGCCCTGAAATGACGAAAGCAGCGACCGGGTGGTCACTGCTCGGGGCTCCGGGTTGGGTGTGCGATGTGGTCAGCGCGTCATCGCAGGCTCGCCCGGAGCCTCGATAAAGCGCCAATACGCACTGATGTTCACGAGCCGAAAGCTACCACCGAGCTGCCGGCGGGAGCAACTCCCCAGGTCAGGGGACGCCGGAAGCTATCGCTCCGTCAAGGGAGATGGTCATCGTTTGGCCGTGAAGCGCACTTCGCCTGACCGCCGGATTCACCGAACCGAGGGCGACCGGCCAGGGCGCCGGACGAGGGACGCCCGCTACGGATGCCCACGCTCGATCAGGTGGCTGAGCACGATGATCGACTCGGTCCGGTCGACGGCACCGGCGCGCCGGAT
>JASGFO010000030.1:0-24369 GCA_047605505.1 Gordonia sp. (in: high G+C Gram-positive bacteria)
TCTGAGAAACGAGTTGCTCTGAAGCACTGGCCCCAACTCACCCTGGCACAGAGGGTGGTGCCGGACGGACACCGCACCGTGTCACCTGGCGTACACCGCCAGCGGATCAAGGCAATCGAGGCCAGCGAGAAGGAGCAGGCGTGACCAAGCGCTACCACGTCAACGTCTACCGCGACGGCCGGTGGTGGATGCTCCGCATCCCCGAGCTCGACGGACACGTCGACGAGACCGGCGCGAAACTCGCCGGTGAGGCACTCACCCAAGCACGCCGATTCGCCGACATCGAACGCGAAGCCATCGACTACATCTGCTCGGTGACCGACGTCGCGCCGTCAACGGTGAAGATCGACGTTCACGTCGACGTCGGCGACGAAGACGTCATCGCCGCGGCCGCCGACGCCGCCGGGTGGAAACGGCAGGCCGAAGACCTCGAACGGGCGGCACTCACCACACGCAGACACATCGCACGTCACCTCGCCGCCCGCGGGCATCCCCGTCCGCGACATCGGCGAGATCCTCGGCGTCACCTACCAACGCGCCAGTCAGCTCACCTCCGAGACCTGAGACCAAGAACCCCAACGACGGGGGAGGAATCTCAGGTCGACCCGAACGCGGACAGCTGGTTCTTGCGTTTGAGGTCGCCCTGGCCGTCGGGGTCACCGAACTGGATCAGTTCGACGGGCAGCTGGCGGGCGACACCCCACCGGACACCGCGGGTCCAGTTCCCGACGATCGCCTTGACCGTCTGCGCGGTCGCGTCCGCGGCCTCGGGTGCGGCGACGGTGTCCGACACCGCAGCGGTCAGACCGCGGATCGAGCCGACCTCACGCGGGTTCAACGGCAGCCCCGGGCTGACCAGCTCACCCGCGCGGGCGTGCCCGGTCGGGAAACGTTCGGTGGCGTAGGCGAACGCATAGTCCGGGGACAGTGCGACACCGGTCGGGAAACCACCGGGCGCGAGCTGCGCGGCGATGGCCGCCTCGACCTCGGCTTCGGGGGCGCCGGCTGCGGTGATGACGGTGGCGGCGTCGGCGACCTTCGCCGGAGAACCGGACAGCGCCGCACCCGAGAGCGGGTTGATGCCGTGCAGCACCGCCAAATCCAGTGCGCGCGGAAGGGATTCCGCGGCGGCGGTCGCCAGCTCGGTCAGCACACCGAGCTGGTAGTCCTGGTCCCGCCACATCACTTCCTCGTTGAACCGCAGCGTGGTCTGCGCCTTCTTCGGGGTCGCGGTGACGTAGCTGAACGTCTCCACCGTCGATGCCTTGTCGGCGCCCTCACCGACGAACTCGGCCTTGGGGACCTGGTTGACGGTCACGATGTCGGTGTTGCCGAACCGGAATGGTTCAGCGGCCGACAGCTGCGCGACCACGCTGCCGTCCTGGGTTTTGCGGATCATTCCGTCGGCGATGTCGCGGGGCAGAACCAGCCCCGCGGAGTCGATCACGGCCATGAGATGTTTTCCTCTTTCAGGAGTCGTTGCCGGCGAACAACTTGCCCACGAAGGCAGCAGCGTCCGACGCCGGCGAGGTAGTGGTGGTGCCCATCCGCGGCGCGGTGGCCTTGTGGCCGGTCAGGCCGGTGATGGCCGCGACCTGGGCGAGCACCTGATCAGGGGTGGTACCGGTGATCAAGGTGGACGCGGTGGCCTCGTCGATCTGGTGCACCGCGATCAGGTGCGATCGGAGGCCGTCGGCGACGGTGGCGGGGATCTGGTCGACCTTGGCCTGCAAATCAGCGGCCTTCGACTTCTGCGCGGCGAGCGCGGTGACCAGTGGGTGATCATCCGGGACCCGGATCGGGGCCGGCGGATCTGTCGGAGCGGCTGGTGCCGCGGGTGCGGCAGGCGTCTGCGGTGCATCTGGGGCCACGGGTGCAGCGGGTGTCGGGGCGCCCGCGGGTGCTGCGGTGGTCGCCGGATCGGCGGGAGGGGTGGGCGTATCGCTCATGACAGAACACTCCAATCGAGTGAAACCCCCGACACGCCGAATGCGGGCGGGGGTGGTCTGGATATGACGAAGGCCCCACCAGATCGGTGAGGCCCTTACGAGAGAGGGGCTACGCCGCGGCCGTATGTCGCGACCGCACGACGTTGTCGTCCTCGTCGAACATCTGGATGTCACCGGGCGTGATTACGCACAGTGTTCCGAATACGTCGGCCGCCCAGCCGTTGTGCTCGGCTTCTGCGAGATCAGAAGCGAGACCTATAACGACAGCGTCCCCAGACTTTCGGAGATACAGTCGCCCCCCGTCCGGCGTGCGGAGATGGGAGTTCGGGCCGTACAGATCTGGCGTGAGTTCAGCCGAGAGCGCCTCCGCGACCCGCGGTTCGAGACTCGCGACATCAGATGGTTCGACAGTGATCACTTCACTGATCATCCTGATCACCACTTCCCGATCTCGACGTCGTAACTGTCTTCACCGATGATACGGATGTAGCCGGCGTCGCCGCTAGCGACAATCCTCCGCATCTCAGCTTCCAGGTCCGCATGCGGAATCTTCGACCGTGCGGCGTTCACGTATGTGCGGGAAGCGCTCTGCTCTGCCTGAACCTTCGCGACACGACCACCGAATGCGCGAACGTTACCGCTGGTCGACGTCTTGATCTCGGCGAGCTCGGCGTCGACGAACATGTCCGGCAGTGCACGGCCTTGGACCTTCGCCGACTCAGAGATCGACGACACGTTCCGCCCCTCAGCGAGGAGTTTGTCGACGACCAACCGTTCGGCGTTGTCGAACGGCTTGCCGATCCGCTCGTCAAGTCTGCCGGTGACACCGTTCGCCGCTCGGTACGACTGAAGTGCCCGGGCCTTCTGCTGGACCTCGGCGAGCGTGGTGTCTGGGTCCTTCGTGAGCCGCTGGGCAGCCTCGTCGTACTCCCACTCCAACTGGCGTTCCGAATCGTCGTCGGAGTAGCCCCGACCGCCCCTTGTCGGCGGCTTCGGTGGTGGTGATCCACCCGGACCACCAGGGAACCCCTGACGGCGCTCACGGAGTCGTTTCTCCTGGGCTGCCCGCGCCACCGTCGCCTTACCGGTCGGGGCGTTGTTCATGAATGTCGCGATCTGGCCCGGCTGGGTCAAACCAGCAGCGCGCGCCGCCTGGTAGTCCTGCTCCCACTCGGCGACGTACGCCGGCGGATCGTAGGACTGCCCGGGCCGCACCACGACGGCCAGGCAATGACAGCGATCGTGGAAGCGGTTACCTTCGCCCGCGGCCTTCGCCGACCGGTACACCGCGCCGCGGGTGGCGAGCATCCGACAGAACCCGCACGCATTCGCCGACGCATGCCGATACCAGCGGGCCCCCGGCTCAGCATCCACATTCGCCAGGACCGTGTCCCGGGAGACGTTGCGTAGATACCGGTCGATGCCGCTCTCGAACGCTGCCCGCGGCGCGGCCTGGGTCAACGCCCACCCGACCATCACCTCGACGCGCTCTGGGACCAACGCGCGCGCGGTCGTGTCGAGCAGTGTCGGCTCGTACCCCGAGCTGCTCGGCTGCGCGGCGTACCACTGGCGGGTGCCTTCACTCATCGCCAACGACACCGGCGCGATCGTGTTCGGCAACACCGCAGCGAGAGCCCGCTTCCGTTCCCCAGGCCCACCGACCTGCTCCGAGTTGCTGAACATCCGGCCCGCCAGGCCCGCGCCGCGGCCGGCGACGATGTCGTTCAGCCGGCGGAGATCACTCAGCCGGTGCGGCATCGCCGGCCTCGCCGGCCTCGTCGGCGGTCTCGTCTACGGCCCCGGCCTCTGTATCGGTTTCCGGTGCGGCGAGGAGATCAGTGAGGGATTTCTGTGCCGCCACCAACTCCCGCTCAGCCAACGCCCGCGTGATCTGATCGTCAGTCAGGCCGGCCAACTCCAAACCGACCGTGGTCTCAGCCAGCCACGGCACCGCGCCGAGCTGCTTCACCCCGGCGTCGGCCTGCGCCGCACGAGACTGGTGCTGCGGGGCACGCCAGATCGGCAGGATCGTCGACAACCCATCCACCGGAGTGCCGCCGTTGGCCAACACAACAGCACGCGCCATCGTCCGCGCCCACGCAACACCCCAAATGTCGGTGGCAACCTCCGCGGTCGCGATCAGATTCCTCACGGGACGCGATGTAGCTGTCAGACCCGCCTGATAGAGCTACCGCAGACAGCACCATCTCCAACGAGAGGACGAACATGATCCACAAGGACAAGCTCATCGATCAGGCACGCGGCTACGCACCCGTCCCCAGCTTCGACGCGCTGCCCCTGACCGGACCCGGCCGATGGGCCCTGGTGGACCCGTCCACACTGGTCCTCTACACCGACGACAACAACATCCTGTTCGTAAAGAACACCGTTCGCACACCCGGTGAAACGCACCCGCATCTCGGGTGGTGGGCCACTCAGGTGGTCCACGCGCACGATGCGGGTGAGTCTGCAACCGAAGCGTTCGACCGCCTCACCGAGGGATACGACGTCGTGGTCGGCGATCTCGCCGAGATCGCAGCGTAACGCCACCATCTCGATCTCAGTGACCCGAAAAGCATTGCAATACAATTGCTTTGAGAACCCTCGACGTCTACAGCCACCTGTTCGACGACGATCGCCGTCACCCTGAATCAGCGCTACCCATCGCAGACTGTGGGCAAACGAGGCCCCGGCCACCTGACCCAAGACCCGAAAATGGCCCCCTACCTGCGAAGATAGGGGGCCATTTTTGGCGGTGGCGGAGGGATTTGAACCCTCGGTACGGGGTTACCGTACACAGCATTTCGAGTGCTGCACCTTCGGCCGCTCGGACACGCCACCGCGAAGAACTGTACCGCAGGTGACGACGAGGGATAAATCCCCTGGTCAGTGGGTATCCGAGCGCCGATGGGGCACCGATCAGCTGCCGAGTTTGCTCTTCAGTTCACCGGCCTTGGACTTTGCCGTCTCGACGACGTCGGCGACCTTCTCGCTCTCCGCGATCTCGCTGACCTTGGCCTTCGCGGTGTCGACGACCTCGGCAACCTTCTCGTTGGCCGCCAGCTCACTGAGCTTCCCCTTGGCGGTGCCGTAGACCTCCTGGACCTTCTCATTGCCCGCGATCTCGGTCAGCTTGCCCTTCACGGTGTCGACGACCTCGGCGACCTTCTCGTTGCCGGCCAACTCACTGAACTTGGCCTTCGCCGCGCCGAGGATCTCACCGACCTTGTCGGTGGTGCTCTCGGTGCCCTCGGCAACGGTCTCGGCCGCAGCATCCGCGGCATCGGTCACCGTCTCCGTGGCGTCTTCGACGGCGTCTGCCGCCTTGTCTGTGGGTTCCGACATGACTTCCTCCCTGGGTCTCGACGAAATCCGGACGGTCCCAGACCCCGTAGACTCGAATGTGCCACAGATTTGCCCGTCGCGACGGGTAAGAAAGCGTGATGGGCGATACCCGGATCTACGGTCGAGCCCTGCGGTGATCGGCGACACGCCCGCACAGTGGATGCCGTACGGCAGACGTCGGTCACCCGCGATGCCTGGCGAAGAAGTCGACCATGAGTGCCCGGCATCGGTCCTCGAGGATGCCGCCGCGCACCTGCGGGCGGTGCGCCAACCGGCGGTCGCGGACCACGTCCCACAACGACCCGACCGCCCCGGTCTTCGGCTCCCACGCCCCGAACACCAGCACCTCGATCCGGGACAAGGTGATCGCGCCCGCGCACATGGTGCACGGCTCCACGGTGACGGCCAGGGTGCACCCCGGCAGTCGCCACCCGTCGCCGAAGACCGCGGCGGCCGCCCGTAGTGCCAGGATCTCGGCGTGCGCGGTCGGGTCACCGTCGGCCTCCCGGCGATTGGCCGCGCGGGCGAGCTCAGCGCCGTCGGGGTCGAAGACGACCGCACCGATCGGCACATCGTCGCGTCCGGCGAGCGCTGCGGCGTCGAGCGCCGCAGCCATCATCTCCGGCGGGGTCGGCCGGGCGGCCGGCACGGTCAGTGCCCGAGCGTGTCGAGGACGCGCGTGAGCTCGTCGGCAAAGCCGAGGCGCGCGGCGATCATGCCGATCTGCTCGTCGGCGTAGAGATCGGTGTCACCGACGATCACGCCCATCACGGCCTCCGGCAGCCCCAGGTCGGCCAGGATGCCGAGGTCGCCCTCCTCCCAGGGCTCGATGTCGTCGAGCTCGTCCGGGTCGATGTCGGGGATCTCCACGTTCATCGCGTCGAGTACGTCGGCGGCGACGTCGTAGTCGATACCCGCGGTCGCGTCGGACACCAGCAACCGGGCCCCACTGGGTCCCGGGCGCACGACGATGAAGAACTCGTCGTCGACGTCGAGCAACCCGAACACCGCCCCCGTCACCCGCAGCTCGCGCAACTGGCGTTCGGCGTCGGCGAGGTCGGTCAGTGCCGACGGCTCTAGTACGGCAACCTTCCAGGTGGCGTTGTCGCGAATGACCGCGACGGCAAATCCTTCGATGCCGTCGACGGTCTCGCTGCTGTTGGAATCCGATACTCCCGCGCCGGCACCTGCCATGCGGTCACGGTAGCCCGGATCTGCCATCCCGAGAAAGTCCGTCCGGCAAACTCGCCGACCACGGACTCTGCTCCTCGTCGACGATGTGGAAACGTACTGGGTCGTGAGCGACATTTCTCCTCCCCCGATCTGCATCCTCGGTCTCGGACTCATCGGCGGGTCGATGCTGCGGGCCCTGACGGCGGCGGGCCGAAGCTGTTTCGGCCACAACCGGTCACCGGCGACGGTCGCCGCCGCCACCGAGTCCGGTCATGATGCCTCCGACGATCTGACCGCAACCCTGCGCCGCGCGGCCGCCGTCGACGCGGTGATCGTCATCGCCACCCCGGTCACCGCACTCGAGCCGATCATCGCGGCGATCGCCGACCACGCGCCGCGCTGTCTGCTCACCGACGTCGTCAGCGTCAAACGGCCAGTGGCCGAACTGCTGCATCGGGTGTTTCCCGCCGCCCGCTACGTGGGCGGGCATCCGATGGCCGGGACCAGTGAATCGGGGTGGACGGCCACCGATCCGGCACTGTTCGAGGGCGCGATGTGGATGGTGGCCACCGAGGACGGCACCGACCCCGACGACTGGCTCGTCGTCGCCGACCTGGCCCGGACGCTGGGCGCCGCGGTCGTGCCCGCAGCGGCCGACGCCCATGACCGCGCGGTTGCCGCGATCTCACATCTGCCGCATCTCACCGCCGCGGCCACCGCCACCGTGGGCGCAGGCGAAAGCGCGCTGGCGTTGCGGTTGGCCGCCGGCAGCTTCCGGGACGGCACCCGCGTCGCCGGGACCGCACCGGCCCTGCAGCGGGCGATGATCGAGGCCAATGCGACCGCCGTGCTCGGGGTGCTCGGCGAGACCATCGACCGGCTGATCGCCGCCCGCGACGAACTCCGCGATCACGGTACGGCCGCGGTACTCGTCGACGACGGACACCGCGCGCGCATTGCCTACGAGGCGATGGCGACGCGCCCGGCCGAACCGATAGTCGGGGTCCGGGTCGGTGCGCCCGGATGGACCACCGAACTCCGCCGGCAGGCCCACCGGGGCCGTGTCTGGCTGGGCTGAGCCGATCTCAGACCCGGGACGCCAGTGTCGGGTAGTCGATCACGAAGCCGGCGTCGTCGAGGGCGAGCACCGCATGCGCGACCGGCGAGATCACCTCGATCCCCTCGGGCTGGGGGACGTAGCGCAGCGTGGCCGCCTCGACCCGGGTGTCCGGGAGGTACACGTAGACGACGGGCACCTCGACCGGCCCGGCACCGTCGGCGGTGAGGTGATGCCGGCGGATGGGCAGCGCGTTGAACAGCGGCGACAGCGCCAGATCGACGTCCTGGGCGCCGTTGAAGTCACTGCGGACCCGATCGTCACCCGTGTCGACGAGCCACTTGTTCTCCTCGTCGCGGGACACCCCGAACTGGCTTTCGCCGCTCGCCCGCAGGAGATGGACCGACAGGCGTTTGGTGACGCCCACGTCGTTGGTGACCAACTCGTAGGACGCGGAGAACGCCTCACAGGACTCGGTCTCGGCGGCGATGATCCGGCCGTAGGCCTTGATGCGTCCACCGCTGACGTGCAGGCGAACCTGTTCGAGACGCTCGGCATTGACCCCGCGCCAGGTGATCAGCGTCTTGAACTCGGAGCGCGCGCCGGGTGCCTGCGCGGCCGGAGTGGCTGCATGCGAAGAACTCACAAACATACGGTAGCGACCCGACCGCGTCTGCACACGTCGACCGGCATTATCCGGGGACGCAGGCCGCGGTCCGCCGCCGCGAATCGGCCGTCACCCGATCGGCGACGATCGTCCGACCGGCGACGCTGATGGCGCAGGTGGCGCTGGACTGTCGGCCGACGATCACGAGCAGCCGCACCGGATTCACACCCGCGGAAAAGGTCAGCGTCCACCGCTGTCCGGGCGAGACCTCGGTGCGGATGCCCTCGTCGTCGACGTAGAGGATCGTGCCCGTGCCGTCGATGGTGACGGTGTAGGTCACCTCGGTGCCCGGCTCGACCAGCGCGCCCCCGCCGGGCACCCGCGGGGCACCCGAGGTGTGCGGCACGCGACCGGACGTCGGCAGCCCGGTGATCTCGGGCGGCAGCTCGGCGGTGGGCGTGGCCTGGGGCAGCTCGATCGTCTGGCGGTCGCGCCGCAGCAGACCGGTGCCGAACATCACCACACCCAGCACCACCACCACGACCACCGCGATGGCGCCAACGGTGATGCCCGTGGACAGCCCCAGGCCCAGGATCCGGCGCCCACCGGCGGCCGACCGCGGCGGCGGGGTGACCGCGACGGATCCGGGATCGCCGGCGGACGGCCCGCCTGCCGGGACCTCACCACCGGGTACCGCACCCGCCGACGGCGCGGTGAGATCGCCTGGACGGAATCGGGGGATCCCGGTCGCGGAGTAACCCAGTGGCGGGTACCCGCCCGGCAGCAGCGGCGTGCGGTAGTCGTCGGCGGGCGACGTCCGGGCGCCGGGGTCGGCGGACGTCCGCGTCGTCGGCTGTCCCATGCTCGATGCCCCCCATCGTCGATCGGTGTGGCGTGTGCCCTTCCGACCTTACGGACCCGGTCCGCGCCGCCCGACGGCGACGCGGGTCAGAACCGGCTCTCCATCCGGGCCGCGAGGCTGGCCTCCTGGAGGTCGAGGCGTTCGAGCATGGTCCGCACGGCCTCGTCCTCCACCTTCCCGCCGTCACGTTCGGCGACCAGGGCGCCGCGCTGCGCTGCGAGCACGTCACGGTAGAGCCCGGCGAAGGCCTCGTTGCGGGCGGTGTGCGCCTCCGGGTCCGGCATCTCCTCGGCGTCACGGGTCTGCCGGGCCACCGTGTCCTGGATGTAGGTGATGGTCGCGGGCTCGAGGCCGGCCGGCGGGTTCGCCGCGAACTCGGCCAGCACCTGGTCGGTCGCCGCGTGGACGATGGCCTCGGCGCGGGCGGTCTGCTCGTGGTCGTAGCGTTCCTCGTCCTCGTTGCGCAGGTGCAGCCGATTGATCAGCCACGGCAGCGTCGGGCCCTGGATCAAGATGGTGCCCACGGCGACGACGAAGGCGATCGCCAGGATCGCCGACCGTTCCGGGAACGGCGCGCCGTCGTGAACCGCCAGCGGGATACCGGAGGCCGCTGCCAAGCTGACCACGCCGCGCATGCCCGTCCACGCGACCACCGTCGACTCCTGCCAGGTCAGCGGGCGGTTGTCGATCTGGGCCTTCCACCGGGCGAGGGTGGATTTCCCGGACTTGTCGGGGTCCTTGCGGCGGCCGGCCCCCGAACGCCGCGGATTGGACGGCACCTCGATGGCCACCGTGCTGTCGAGGTGGCGACTCACCACCCCGCGCCCGAACATCGCGAACACGCAGAGCGGCCGGATGGCCAGCACCACGACGAGGACCAGCACCGAGGCGAGCGTCACCTGGACGATCGACTCGCCGGCCGCGTGCAGGTCCTCGATGATCCATTTCATCTGCAAGCCGATGTAGGCGAACACGAATGCCTCCAACAGGACGTCAACCGAATGCCAGACGTAGCGCTCCTGCAGCCGGGTCTGATAGCCCGCGCGCACCGATCCCGAGCCGACGACGAAGCCGGCGATGACGACGGCCAGCACCCCGGATGCGTGCAGGTGTTCGGCGGCGAGGAAGGCCGCGAACGGCACGACGAAACCCTGCACGGTCTCCAGCGCCGGATTGCGCAGATGGCCCCGGATCCACAGGGCCAGATAGCCCAGGACGAGTCCGACGATGGGGCCGAGGATCGCGTTGTACCCGAACAGCGCGAGCGGGTTCGCGATGAACGAGTGGGTGCTGGCGACCTGTGAGATGGCGATCGCGAACAGCGACAGCGCCGCCGCGTCGTTGACCAGGGACTCGCCGGTGAGGATCGCCATCAGCCGTTTGGGGAGCCCCAGTTTGCGGCCGATCGCGACGGCGGTCACCGCGTCGGGCGGTGCCACGATGGCGCCGAGCAGCAGGGCGAGGGTGAACGTGAACTGGTCGAGCAGCAGCGACGCGATCCAGCCGACGGCGAAGGCCGTGATGACGACCATGGCGACCCCGAGACCGAGGATCGGCTTGATGTTGCGGACGAAGTTGGGGACCGAGAAGCCCAGTGCCGCCGAATACAGCAGCGGCGGCAGCACGACGGTGAGCAGCACCTCCGATTCGAGTTCGACGTGCGGGACCCCGGGGATGAACGAGACCGCCAGGGCCACCACCACAATGATCAACGCCGGCTGCATGCCCCGGCGGTCGGCGAGTGCGGTGATGATGACGGCGCCGACAAGGACGAGTATCAGCAGTTCCATGACCGGATTCTCTCAGGTCATGTCCGATTTCGCGGGGTGGGCGGCAAGCTCGACCGCTGCGGGCCGCACAGCCACCTGCCCGGCGGTGTGCGTTCACGTTGACTGGTGCGTAACGCCCGCCTGGTCACCGTGAAACACGCGCTCGCCAGTCTCTGGAGACATGTCCCTGCCCCTCGCGCCGGCCACCGGCTCCGTCGAGACCGTCTGCGGGTACTGCGGGGTCGGCTGTGGGATGACCCTCGAGGTACGCGACGGCGCGGTCACGGCATCGCGCGGGACCGGCTCCCACCCGGCCAACCGCGGCCGACTGTGCACCAAGGGCGCCACCACCGCGGATCTGCTGCGGGCGCCGGGCCGTCTCACCACCGCGCTGGTCCGTGATCGGCGCGGTGCGCCGCCGGTACCGACCGACGTCGACGACGCGACCGCGCAGGTGGCCGCGCAGATGAAGGCCATTCACGACGAGCACGGGCCGGGATCGATCGCACTATACGTCTCGGGGCAGATGTCCCTCGAAGCCCAGTATCTGTCCAACAAGCTGGCCAAGGGCTATCTGCGCACACCGCTGATCGAATCGAACTCGCGGTTGTGCATGGCCAGCGCGGGCACCGGCTACAAGCAGTCGCTGGGCGCCGACGGACCGCCCGGCAGCTACGACGACCTCGATCACGCCGACGTCTTCCTCGTCGTCGGCGCCAACATGGCCGACTGCCATCCGATCCTGTTCCTGCGGCTGATGGACCGGGTGAAGGCGGGGGCCAGACTCATCGTCGTCGACCCGCGGCGCACCGCCACCGCCGCCAAGGCCGATCTGCATCTGGCGGTGCGGCCCGGGACCGATCTCGCCCTGCTCAACGGCCTGTTGCGGGCGATCGTCGACGCCGACGCGCTCGACGCGGAGTTCATCGCCGAACACACCGAGGGGTGGGGTGCGGTCGCGGCACTGCTCGCCGATTATCCGCTCGCGACCGTCGCCGAGATCACCGGCTGCCGCACCGACGATCTCGCGCGGGCCGCGGGCTGGATCGCCGGCGCCGACAACTGGGTCAGTCTGTGGACGATGGGCCTCAACCAGTCCATCCACGGCACCTGGCACACGAACGCGCTGATCAACCTGCACCTGGCGACCGGCGCGATCTGCCGGACCGGTTCCGGTCCGTTCTCACTCACCGGGCAGCCCAACGCGATGGGCGGGCGCGAGATGGGATACCTGGGTCCGGGCCTGCCGGGCCAGCGCAGCGCACTCGACTCCGCCGACCGTGCCTTCACCGAGGAGCGGTGGGGGCTGCCCGCCGGCACGATCCCGGACACCGCGGGCGGCGGCACGATCGATCTGTTCGGCCGGATCGCCGACGGCGCCATCAAGGCCATCTGGATCATCTGCACCAATCCGGTGGTGTCGGTGGCCAACCGCGACAACGTCATTCGTGCACTCGAGCGCGCCGAGCTGGTGGTCGTCTCGGATGTCTTCACCGACGTCGAGACCGCCGCCTACGCCGACGTCGTACTGCCGGCAACGCTGTGGACCGAATCGGCCGGGGTCATGGTGAACTCCGAACGCACCCTGACCCGGTGTGCGCCGGCCGTGCCGCCACCCGGGCAGGCCCGGCCGGACTGGCAGCTCATCTGCGACGTCGCACGCGGCATGGGATTCCGGGACGGCTTCGACTTTGCCGACGCCGCAGCGGTTTTCGACGAGATCGCAGGCTTCCACAACCCGCGGACCGGCTGGGATCTGCGCGGCGTCGACCACGCCCGCCTCGCCCAGGGTCCAGTACAGTGGCCGGCGGCCCCCGGCGGCGGCCCCCGCAACCCGATCCGCTACCGCAACGACGGCGTCAGCCAGGACCGGTATGTGCAACCCGACGGCTCGGTGCCGCGGCTGGCCTTCCCGACGCCGACGCGACGCGCCCGGTTTCTGGCACGCCCGTACCTGCCGCCGGCCGAATTGCCGGACGCCGACCATCCGTTGCTGCTGACCACCGGCCGGCTCCCGCACCAATGGCACACCATGACCAAGACCGGCCGGGTGGCCAAGCTCACCAAGCTCAATCCCACGAGCCACGTCGAGATCAACCCCGAGGATGCCCGCGCACTCGGAATCGGCGACGGCGACCCGACCGCGGTCACCTCGCGGCGCGGAACGGTGCGGCTGCCCGCGCGGATCACCGAAACCATCGGTCCCGGCGTGTGTTTCGTGCCGATGCACTGGGGTGACGCACGCGGGCCCGATCTCGCCGTCAACGCCGTCACCAACGACGCCGTCGACCCCGATTCGCTACAACCGGAGTTCAAGGTGTGCGCGGTCGCGGTGACCCGCGTCGCCGCCGATGAGACGGCGGCCCGGCCATCCCAGACCCCGACACGGAAGCCCGAACCCATGACTGTCGTGCACCCCGACGATGCGCTGGCGGCGGTGCTCGGCGGCGACCGCCCCGATCCCGACGCCACCGAACGCGCCTACCTGGCCGGTCTCGTCCAGGGCCTCCGTGCCAACCCGCCGGGCACCGCGCTACCGACGATCCCGGCCACGGCGCCACTGCGCGCGGGCACCCGCGCCTGGGCCGAAGGTGTTCTCGCCGGGTACTTCTCGCGGGATCCGGGGGACGAGGTCCCGGGCGATCCTGCCCGCGGCGAGGACGCGCCCGTGGCGCTCACGCGTACCGTCACCGTGGTCTGGGCGTCGCAGACCGGGACCGCCGAGGAGTTCGCCGGCGAGGTCGGACAAGCGCTGCGCACCAACGGATTCGACGCGCCGATCGGCGACGCGCAGAAGGTCGGTGCCGATGATCTGGCCGGGGACTTCCTGTTCGTGGTCGCCACCACCGGCGACGGCGACGCCCCGGACAATGCCGTGGCCTTCTGGGATGCGCTGGCCGGCGCGGCCGTCGGCGATCTCGTCGGATTGCGCTATGCGGTCCTGGGTTTCGGCGACTCGTCGTATGCGGACTTCTGCGGGTTCGCCCGCAAACTCGACGGCCGGCTCGCCCATCTCGGAGCCACCCGTCTCACCGCCGCCGCGTTCTGCGAACCCGATTATGCCGACACCGCGAACACCTGGTTGTCAGCGGTGACCACGGCCCTCACCAACGCCGCGAACACCGACACTCCCGACCCGGCCACCGCGCCGGGGCCGGCACCGGCGGCGCCCGCGGAATCGCACTACTCCCGGCAGAACCCGTTGCCCACCAAGGTGATCGAGAACATCCTGCTCAGCGGCAAAGGGTCGGCCAAACAGGTTCGCCGGGTGGCATTCGCGCTGCCGAGCGGCACCCTGGAGTACAGCGCCGGTGACGCGCTCGGCATCTGGCCGCGCAATCGGCGCGAGCTCGTCGCCGAATGGCTCACCCGGACCGGCCTCGACGCCGACACCCCGGTCCACCTCGCCGACACGTCACTGCCTCTGAGGGTCGCGCTCACCGAGCACCTCGACATCACGCGGATCACCCCCACGCTGCTGCGTTTCCTGCACGAGCGTCGGCCCGACCCGGAACTCGCGGCGCTCATCGACAACCCGGGCCGCATCGGCAACTGGGCATGGGGACGCCAGGCCGTCGACCTGCTCGCGGCGCATTGTGTCGACGCCGACGCGCAGGACTGGGCCGCGGCCCTGCCCCGCCTGGCACCGCGGCTTTACTCGATCTCGTCGAGCCCGCGGCGCACGCCCGACCGCGTCGAGGTCACGGTGTCGACGGTGCGCTTCGACGGCCCGAGCGGGCCGCGGCACGGCGTGTGCTCGGGGTATCTGGCGGATTTCGCCGACACCGACGACGTGCGGATCTTTGTGCAGCGCAACAAGAACTTCGGTCCGCCTGCCGATCCGACGGCGCCGATGGTGATGATCGGCCCCGGTACGGGGGTGGCCCCATTCCGGGGTTTCCTGCACGACCGTGCCTGTTCAGGTGCGTCCGGCGACAACTGGCTGTTCTTCGGTGAGCAGCATCGCGCCACCGACTTCTACTACCGTGACGAGTTGGCGCGCTTCCGTGCCGACGGTGTGCTGACCCGACTCGACGTCGCCTTCTCCCGCGATCAGCCGGACAAGGTCTACGTCCAGCATCTGATGGCCGAACGCGCCGACGAACTGTGGTCGTGGTTGCAGCGCGGCGCCCATGTCTACGTCTGCGGCGACGCCAAGGCGATGGCCCGCGACGTCGACGACGCGCTCTGCCGGATCATCGCCGAACACGGCCGGCTCTCGCCCGCCGCCGCGCAATCGCACCTGCGCGCCCTGGCTGCCGACAAGCGTTATGTCCGTGACGTGTACTAGCGAGGCCGCGGGCCCCGACCGCCCGGACCGCTTCGCCGTTGGTCTGGTGGACTCGATCTCGGCAAGCTCGATCCGGCGGATACGCCCTCCGCTGGCGCTCCGGGCTACTCGACCAGCGAAAAGAAGATACCCCTCAAGCGGTCAACCGACGCGACGCGCCTGCCCACCAGTTGCTCGTGACGAACACACCGTCCCGGAGATAGAACTCCTCCTCGAACGGAGACAGCCAGAAGTCGGCGCGGACATCGACCAACATAGAGTGCGTGAACCGCTTCCGGATGATCCGATCGAAGTAGGCCTCCGTCTCCTCACAGGGAAGCGGCTCGCCTTGCTGCTCAAAAATCCACCTCCTACCATCCTGAATCGCCCCGACGGAACGCTGAACATTCAACCAGGTCATGATCACCACGAAAGTGGCCACACCCGATTTTTGTCGGAGGGTGCGCGTATCATAGAAACCATATTCGAGGCATGCCGATAGGCGCATCTCTTGGGGGGAATTCTAATGGTCGCATCGCAATCCTGCGTGTGGACCGACGCCGATCTGTCGGCGGTGACCGGAATTTCGGCGCCTGCGTCGTCGACGACAAGCGATGCGGGCGATTGGTCAGTGTACGCCCGCGTCATTCGCGACGGCCGCGCGAACCTCGCCTACCGCGAATACCAAAGCATCTACGCGGTGTATGGGGCGACGACCGCCGAACTCACCGGACAACACAACGATTCCCCTCGCTGTGGGGTGGCGGACCAGTTCGTCGTCACCGCCACCCGCCTGTCGATCACCTTCGCCGTCTCGGCATTCACCGCCTCGCGACTGTTGGGTGAAGCCATCGCCGCACAGGTCCGCACCCCGAAAACCGCACTGCTGTTGCGGGATGCGGTGATCAGCCCAGAGGTGTTCCGGCAGATCGTGCTGCGCACCGACTGCGTGCTCGACCCGGATCTCCTCGCGATCATCGATACCGAAATCGCTGCTGAGTTGCGGCGCTTGGGAGCGATCAGCCGGGGCCGCGCCAAGGCGGTGGCTGATCGGATGGTCGCCCGTCACGACCCGGACGGGGTACGGGAACGCCGCGCCCAAGCCCGCGAAGCACGGTGCGTCTACACCACCAACACCGACGACGGGATGGCCGAACTGACCGTCATCGCCGACGCCGAAAACGCCCGACTCGCCCTCCTGGCATTGGACGTGCTGATCGGTGGGGTATGTCCGAATGATCCCCGCAGCAAAGGACAACTCCGCTCCGACGCCGCAACCGATACCGCAGACGATGCCACGCACGTTGGGAGGGAGGCCACCGACCACGGCACCACAGGTGCCGAGAACGCTGCCGCAGAACAGAACCCGGCTGCCAACGACACTCCGGGCACGCGTCCGCGGCGCCTGCTCCGTGCCCCGTCTCGGCCCGCCGACCCGTATCGGCCGACGACAGCGTCGGATGCGATCGTGCGGTTCCTGCACGGCGCCTGCACCGTCCCTGGTTGCGATCAGCCCGCGTGGATGTGCGATCTCGATCACGCCGAGGAATTCGACCACCTCACCCCCTGGCGGGGTGGACCCACCTGCTGGTGCAATCTCGCACCCAAATGCCGCGCGCACCACTTGATCAAAACTTACGGGACCGCGTTCCTCGACGACCAATACCGCGACACCGCAGGCCAATTCATCGTCGGCTACACCATCCCGGATGGCTACACCACCGAAACCGTTGCCCTCAACCACTGGCTGTTCCCCGAACTCAACACCATCGACTGCGAGCACGAAAGCGCAACCGGCCCGACACCCGATATCACTGAACCGCCACCGACCACCTACTCACCCACCCGCGCCAAACACGCCCGCCGGCGTGCCGAACGCGCCCGCAACCGGGAGCGCCGCCGCGCCGAACGCGAACAACTCGACCGCGACCTCGGACCACCACCGTTCTGGCACTCCGGGCTACTCGACCAGCGGCACCCTCCCCAACCAGCACAAGAGCAGACGGTGATCTCGACACCCCGCAGGCCCGCTCCTCACACCCCCGCCGCACCCGCTGTGCGGGCCTCGTGACGTCCCCGCCACACCGGCGGCAACGTCGTGCAATAGCGGGTTCCTACCGTGAGGCCAACCAGAACGGAAGGACCCTACCGATGACCAAGACTGTCGTCGTCGTCGGCCATGGCATGGTCGGCCACCGCTTCGTCGAGGCCCTGCGCAACCGCGACGCCGAGCAGGCGTGGCAGGTGTTCGTACTCGGCGAGGAGGCCGACGCCGCCTACGACCGGGTCGGGCTGTCGGCCTACATCGGCGCCTGGGACCGCGCGGCCCTGGCCCTTCCGGGCAACGACTACGCCGAGCATCCGGGCGTCGTGGTCCACGGCGGAACCCGGGTCACCGCCATCGACCGGGACGCCCGAACCGTGCACACCGACGACGGCTCGACGCTGCACTACGACGCCCTGGTCTTGGCCACCGGGTCCTACGCCTTCGTGCCGCCGGTCCCCGGCCACGATCTGCCCGGCTGCCACGTGTACCGCACCCTCGACGATCTCGATGCCCTCCGGGCCGATGCCGACGCCGCGCTCGCGCGGGATCCCGCGGCGGTCGGCGTCGTGGTCGGCGGTGGCCTGCTCGGCCTGGAGGCCGCCAAGGCATTGCAGCAGCTCGGCCTCAATCCTCTGGTGGTTGAGGTGAATCCACGCCTGATGCCACACCAGGTCGACGCCGGCGGCGGGGAACATCTGGCGCGGATGATCAGTGAGCTCGGCATCGAGATCGCCTTGTCGT
This sequence comes from Gordonia sp. (in: high G+C Gram-positive bacteria), assembly GCA_047605505.1. GTDB lineage: Bacteria > Actinomycetota > Actinomycetes > Mycobacteriales > Mycobacteriaceae > Gordonia. The sequence goes on from JASGFO010000030.1 coordinate 17,821, forward strand.
CGGGGGTCCGGGAGATCACCGCAGGCCCCGCCGGGCTGGCCGTACACCTGCCCGACGAGCGGATCGTCGACGCCGGGGTCCTCGTCTTCGCCGCCGGGGTCCGGCCCCGCGACGAGCTGGCCCGCGCCGCCGGCCTCGACGTCGCCGACCGGGGCGGCGTCCTCACCGACCTCACCTGTGTCACCAGCGATCCCGATGTCTACGCGATCGGCGAGGTGGCCGCCGTCGCGGGCCGCTGCTACGGGCTGGTGGGGCCCGGCTATGCGACGGCGGAGGTCGTCGCCGACCGCCTCGTCGGCGGTGACGCCACCTTCCCCGGCGCCGATCTGTCCACCAAACTCAAACTCCTCGGCGTCGACGTGGCCAGCTTCGGTGACGCGCACGCCACCACCCCCGGCGCCCTCTCGGTCGTGGTCTCCGACCCGATCGGCGGCACCTACGCCAAACTCGTTCTCTCCGACGATGCCTCGACGCTGTTAGGTGGCATCCTCGTCGGGGACGCGTCGGCCTACGGGATGCTCCGGCCGCTGGTCGGCTCCCCGTTGCCCGGGGACCCCGTCTCGCTGATTGCGCCGGCCGGTGACGGCGCCCCGGCGCTGGGCGTCGGCGCGCTCGGCGACGACGCCCAGATCTGCTCCTGCAACGACGTCTCCAAGGGCGCGCTCTGCGCCGCCATCGCCGACGGCGCGTGCGAGGTGTCCGCACTGAAGAAATGCACGGGCGCCGGGACCTCCTGTGGATCCTGCGTACCGCTGCTCTCCCAGATCCTGGCCCATGCCGGCGTCGCCCAGTCCTCCGCGCTGTGCGAGCATTTCGACCATTCCCGGGCCGAGCTCTTCGAACTCGTCCGCGCCAGCGGAATCCGGACCTTCTCCGGGCTCATCGGCCGGTTCGGGACCGGTACCGGGTGCGACATCTGCAAGCCGACGGTCGCGTCGATCCTGGCATCGACGAGCTCCGATCACATCCTCGACGGCGAGCAGGCCTCGCTGCAGGACAGCAACGATCACTTCCTCGCCAACATCCAGCGCAACGGCACATACTCGGTGGTACCGCGCGTGCCGGGCGGTGACATCACCGCCGAACAGCTCATCCTGATCGGCGAGGTGGCCCGCGACTTCGATCTCTACACCAAGATCACCGGCGGCCAGCGGATCGACCTGTTCGGCGCCACCGTCGACCAGCTGCCCGCCATCTGGCAGCGGCTCGTCGACGGCGGGATGGAGTCCGGACACGCCTACGGCAAGTCGCTGCGGACGGTGAAGAGCTGTGTCGGCTCGGACTGGTGCCGGTACGGACAGCAGGATTCGGTGCAGTTGGCCATCGATCTCGAACTGCGGTATCGGGGACTGCGGTCGCCGCACAAGATCAAGATGGGCGTCTCCGGCTGCGCGCGCGAATGCGCCGAGGCACGCAGCAAGGACGTCGGCGTGATCGCCACCGACGGCGGCTGGAACCTCTACGTGTGCGGCAACGGCGGGATGAGTCCGCGACACGCACAACTCCTGGCGGGTGATCTCGACACCGAGACCCTCGTCCGCTACGTCGACCGCTTTCTCATGTACTACATCCGCACCGCCGACCGGTTGCAGCGCACCGCGCCCTGGCTGGCCGAGCTGGCCGGCGGCCTCGACCATCTGCGAGAGGTCGTCGTCGACGACAGCCTTGGTCTGGCAAGCGATTTCGAGGCCGATATGGCCCGCCACGTCGCCGGCTACGCCTGCGAATGGAAGGGCGTCCTCGACGATCCGGACAAGCTGTCGCGGTTCGTCTCCTTCGTCAACGCGCCCGGCACCCCCGATCCCACCGTCGCCTTCGGCGAGCATCACGGCCGCAAGGTCCCGGTGCTGCTGGGCGATCCCGCCATGCCGGCCCGCCCCGCCACATCCGAGAGGACCCCCCGATGACCGTCGATCTGCACACCTGGACCCGCGACTGGACCGCGGCCTGCCCACTGTCGCGTCTCGTTCCGCTGCGCGGCGTCGCGGTCCTGCTGCCCGACCATGCGCAGGTCGCCCTGTTCCGGCTCGCCGACGACACCCTCCGCGCGGTCGGCAACATCGATCCGCTCGGCCGGGCCGCGGTGCTCTCCCGGGGGATCGTCGGCGACCGCGGCGGTTTCCCGGTGGTGGCGTCACCGCTCAAGAAGCAGGCGTTCAGTCTCCTCGACGGTCGCTGCCTCGACGTCGACGGCGTGCGCATCCCGGTGTACGGCACCCGGATCGGCCTCGACGGCATGGTGTACGTGGCCAACTCCCCAGACATCCGCTTCGGGTATCGCCGCGCCCCGGAACCCCGAGGCGCGGCCTCATGACCACCCTCCTCGTCGCCCACGGAACCCGGAATCCGCACGGCGTCACCATGATCGGTGATCTGTCGGCGTTGCTTGCGCGACGCCTCGGCGAGCCCGTCCCGGTCTCCTTCGTCGACGTCCTCGGGCCCAGTCCGAGCGATGTGCTCGCGGGTCTCCCACCCGAGCGGCCGGTGCGGGTGGTGCCGGCCTTCCTGGCGCGCGGACACCATGTGCGCGTGGATATTCCTGCGCACGTCGAACGTGCCGGGCATCCTAATGTCACGATCGCGCCGGCGCTGGGCCCGTCGCCGGTCCTCGCGCAGGTCCTCGCCGAACGCCTGGCCGAGGCGGGGCTTCGCCCCGACGATCAGATCGTGCTCGCGGCCGCCGGCTCGTCGGATCCACGCGCGATCGCCGACGTCGGGACCGTCGCCACGCAGTTGTCGCTGGTGGTCGGCGCGCCGGTCCACCCGGCGTTCGTCGCACCGCCGGCGGACGGCTCCGGGTTTCCCGCCGTCGACACGGTGGTCGCCCGGCTGCAGCGCTGCCGGTCCCGTCGACGCGGCCCGGCCCGCATCGTGGTCGCCACCTATCTGCTCGCCGCGGGTCTGTTCTCCCGGCGCCTGGAGTTCTGCGGTGCCGACCTGGTCGCCGAGCCACTGGGATTGCATCCCCTCGTCGTCGACCTCGCCGTCGAGCGGGTCACGGCACCGGCTGCCCAGCACGTGACCGCGCGCTGAGGTCGCCGCCGGGCACGGTGCCCGCCGTGTTCACACGGCCAGCCGGTATCCGCGCTTGACGACCGTCGCGATCAGCTCACGCGCGCCGAGTGCGGTGCGCAGCCGACCGATCGCGACCTCCACAGCATGCTCGTCGTCACCGGCCGCCGGCAGCTGCATCAGCAGCCGGTCCCGGGAGACCACCTCACCGGGCCGCTGCGCCAGGGCCTTGAGCAGCGCCAGTCCGCCGGCCGAGACCTCCTTGGCCTGACCGTCGACCACCGCGGTGCACGCGCGAATCCCCAGACGGTGCCCGGCCACGAGCAGTTCGGGCCGACGGACGGGCAGATCGTCGGCAACCAGGCGCGCCAGTGCCCCCAGCCGCATCCGCGTGGGGGCCACGCTCGCGATCGCGCACCGGTCGAGGGGGCCGGCGGTGACCGGGCCGACGCAGTAGACCACCACGTCGGAGGTCAACGCCTCCCGCAGAAGTTCGTACAGCCCCAGTTCATGGGCGCGCATCAGCACCGATGCGACGGCCGGTGCCGAAGTGAAGGTAACCGCGTCGACGCCCCGCCCCACGATCTCGGTGAGGAGCGCGTCCAGCGCGGACAGATCGTCGGGGCTCTTCCAGCGGTACACCGGCACACTGACGACCTGTGCACCCCGCCGGCGCAGGTCGGCGAGAAACCCCGGGTTGGGATCCCAGTCGTCGGTGGCGCCGTGCAGTTGGACCGCGACCCGTTTGCCCCGCAGATCGTCGTCGGACAGGTGCGCGAGCACCTCGGCCGACGATTCCGACGCCGGTGACCACTCCTCGCGCAGACCGGCCGCGCGCAGCGCCCCGGTGGCCTTGGGGCCGCGGGAGATCACGCGCGCCTTGCCCAACGCCACCAGCAGCGGTTCGACGAGCCCCCACTCGTCGGCCGCCTCGATCCAGCCCCGGAAGCCGATGCCGGTGGTCGCGATCAGCATGTCCGGCGGGCTGACGATCAGGGATTCGGTCGCGGCGTGCAGGGCGTCGTCGTCGGGCAACGGCACCATGGTGATGGCGGCGGCACTGCGGATACGGGCGCCGCGGCGGGACAGCAGGGCCGCGAACTCGTCGGCGCGCCGCGAGGCGGTGATGGCAACGGTGAACCCCGCCAGGGCCGGCGGGGTCGGCCGTGTGGTGCCATCGGTCGTCATGAGCCCAGTTTCGCAGACACCGCGACAGGGAGATCTGCCGTCGACGAAGCCGCATGTGGTGTGCGGGGGGACGCGACGTAGACCCGCCAGGTGATCAGTGCGGCGATCGCATACCAGGCAGTGAACACCACGAACGCGAGGGTGGCCGCACCCGTTGCCGAATAAGATTGCCGCAGAACGAGGTTGATTCCGACGCCGCCCAGTCCGCCGAGGGCACCGGCGATGCCGATGACGGCCCCCGACATCGATCGCGAGTACGCCGCGCGCCCCGCCTCGGACAGCGGCAGGGCACGTGCGGCCGCGTCGAACACCGACGGGATGATCTTGTACACCGACCCATTGCCCATCCCCGAGAGCACGAACAAGATCACGAAACCGGCGGTGGCGATCCCCACCGATCCCGACCCCGCCAGCAACACCACCGCACCGGCGATCATCCCACCGAACACGGCGAGGGTGACCGGGCCGCCACCGAAGCGATCGGCGAGTTTGCCGCCGTAGACGCGGGTGATCGATCCGAGCAGCGGGCCGATGAACGCGATCTGCGCGGCATGCAGGGATGCCTGGGCCGCAGTCTGACCATCGGCCCGGAAGTTGATGGCGAGCATCTGCCCAAAGGCGAAGGAGAAGCCGATGAACGATCCGAACGTCCCGATGTAGAGCAGCGAGATCACCCAGGTGTGCCGGTGGGTCAGCGCGCTGCGCATCGCCGACAGGTCCACACCCGGGCCGGTCAGATTGTCCATGAACAGCACGGCACCGATCGCCGCGATCGTCAACGCGACGAGGTAGACCGCGCACACCCAATACGGTTCCCGATTGCCGGCCCACGCGATGACCAGCAACCCCAGCAGCTGCACCATCGGCACGCCCAGGTTGCCGCCGCCGGCGTTGAGTCCCAGGGCCCAGCCCTTGAGCCGCTGCGGGTAGAAGGCATTGATGTTGGTCATCGACGACGCGAAGTTCCCGCCGCCGAAACCGGTCAGGGCGGCGCACACGAGGTAGACCCACAGGGGCTGCCCCGGATTGGCCAGGATCACGATGGTCGCGGCCACCGGGATCGTCAGCACCAGCGCGGAGAAGATCGTCCAATTGCGGCCACCGAAGAAGCTGGTGGCCATCGTGTAGGGGAAACGCAGCAATGAGCCGACGAAGGTGGCCGTTGCCCCGATCAAGAACTTGTCACCGAGTGCGATCCCGTAGACCTCGGTGGGCATGAACAACACCATCACCGACCACAGCGACCACACCGAGAATCCGACGTGTTCGGCGATCACCGACCACACCAGGTTCCGGCGGGCCACCGCCGATCCGCCGGCGTTCCAGGCCACGGTGTCTTCGGGATCCCAATCGGTGAGGGTGTGAGATCGTGTCAACCGCACGGACAGCTCCTTGGGCTTGGGCGGACGTCTGCACGTCCTCGGATGAACTCCCCGCAAACCTAAGAAGCATTTGTTGCCAGGCCCCACCACACCGATCACCGGACGGTAAGGAGAAGCTCTCCCCTCTCCGCGCGCCGCTGTGAGGTCCCCGGTGGTCGGGTGGCGTCGACGACGGCACCCGACCCGGGAACCTCCGCGCTCGTGGCGGTGCTACTTGACGCCGCCGATGACGTACATGATGGCCGCGAACACCGCGTCGTTCGCGGTGGCAAGGCTCCACAAGATCTGGTCAACCATTGACCGAGCTCCTTTCATTCGATCGGACCACCAATGGTAGGGGCCGATGCTGTGCGAAAGATGAAGAGGCGAGGAGGCTGCGCCGGTCGCAGACCGCGGCCGACATCCAACACCGCTGGGTCGGCATATATGGCCGAGGTGATCGTGCGGGAGGTCGGCTAGGGTGAGCGACATGTACGACTCGCTGTCCGATCTGGCTCAGGACGTGCTGGATGCGGCCGCACTGCCCGACGCCGATCGATGGGTGGCAATGACCGCTTTTGAGGCGGGCGAGGATCGATGGGCCATTTGCGACGCCGTGCTCGGCACCACCCGGCCCCTGCCGATCGATCTGGTCGACGCCGTTCAGGAGGACCTCGACGACGGCCTGTTCGATGACTTGCCCGAGCTACACAACACACTCATGGGGGCGCTGGCCGAGATGCGTAGCGCCGCTGAGTCGGGGTAGGAAACTCGCACCGGACCGACACCGCGGCGAACCCCGTCAAATGACGCTGTAGTGAGAGAGCCAATGGCACGACGTTGATGCCCGTGTTGATGTGGTGAGAAAGTGGTGGATCCACGCACACAGACAAGAACAGCATGTCAGGAAAACATGCCCTGACCTGCTGTGTGTAGTGCGCCCGTAGGGATTCGAACCCCAAACCTTCTGATCCGTAGTCAGATGCTC
>JASGFO010000031.1:0-24208 GCA_047605505.1 Gordonia sp. (in: high G+C Gram-positive bacteria)
CTGTTCCCCGAACTCGATGACATCGATTGTGAGCACGACAGCGCAACCGATCCGACACGACCCGATATCGGTGAACCGCCACCCACCACCTACTCACCCACCCGCGCCAAACACGCCCGGCGGCGTGCCGAACGCGCCCGCAACCGGGCACGCCGCCGTGCCGAACGCGAAAAAGCCGAGCGCGACCTCGGACCACCACCGTTCTAGCGCGCCTCGAGCAACCACACGGCACCAGACCCCTCCACCCCCACTTCGGCTCGCCTTCCCTTGCTTGCGGCGCGCGTCGACGTCGCGGTTGAGTGAGGTATGTCCGACGACGACGCCCCCGATCATCCCGGAGTCGATACTCCGCATCAACACTCTGATGAACCGCATCGCGGATCGATCGGGAACCGTCTCAACTGGTTGCGCGCAGGCGTGCTGGGTGCGAACGACGGCATTGTGTCCACGGCGGGCATCGTGATCGGGGTGGCGGCGGCGACCATCGACCGTGCCCCGATCGTCACCGCCGGCGTCGCCGGGCTGACGGCGGGTGCGGTGTCGATGGCGTTGGGCGAGTACGTGTCGGTCAGCGCCCAACGTGATTCGGAGAAGGCGTCGCTGGCCACGGAGCGCCGGGAGCTCACCGAGCAGCCCGAGGAAGAGTTCGACGAGCTCGTCGGCCTGTACGAGGAGAAGGGGCTGACTCATGAGACGGCCCGCCGGGTGGCGCGGGAACTGACGTTGCGGGATCCGCTTGAGGCACATGCGGATATCGAGCTCGGTATTGATCCGGACGAGTTGACCAATCCGTGGCAGGCGGCGTTCTCGTCGGCGATCGCCTTTATCACCGGGGCGCTGCTGCCGCTGATCGCGATCGTCGTGCCGCCGGCGGACTGGCGGATTCCGGTCGCGTTTGTCGCGGTGCTGTGTGCGCTGGCCCTGACCGGGGCGACCGGGGCCACGTTGGGTGGATCGCGACCGGGCCGACCGGTGGTGCGGGTGCTGGTCGGGGGCGCGATCGCGATGCTCGTGACCTATGGGATCGGCAACCTGGTGGGATCCGCGGTCGGATAGCGTGAGACTCTGGCGCCGCTGTCCACAGGGCGGCGATTCTCCGCTGGTCAGTGGTCCTGTCGTGGCGTTCACTGATGGGCATGGGGGGCGGGGAGAACTACGATGACGTCGATGAGCAGCGAAGTGTTCGGTTTGCCGTATGGGCGGGCGTTGACCCATGCGGATGTCGGGGCGGTGCCGGATGATGGGCATCGCTACGAGTTGCTGGACGGGGTACTGATCGTGAGCCCTGCGCCGCGATTTGTTCACCAGCGCGCGGTGATGCGACTCGGCCACCTGCTGGTTGCGGCATGCCCGCCCGATCTGGAGGTTCTCGCGGCGCCGTTCGATGTGGTGCTTGCCGAGGACACCGTGATCCAGCCGGACGTGTTGGTGGCTCCGGTGGCGGCGTTCACGGAGACCGATCTTCCGGTTGCGCCGTTGTTGGCGGTGGAGGTGCTGTCGCCGTCGACGCGGGGTGTCGATCTGCTGCTGAAGAAGGACCGTCTGCAGCGTGCGGGTGGGCGACATTATTGGGTGGTTGATCCCGACGAGCCGTCGATCACGGCGTGGACGCTGGTCGACGGTGGCTACCGCGAGACGGCACATGCCGTGGGTGACGCCGCTGTCACGGTCACTGAACCGTTCGCGTTGACACTCACTCCGGCCGCGCTGGTGGAGTGAGCAGTCGCGGTACCGCGGGTTGCAGCCGAGTCGGCCTCCTCCGTCGGCGCTACTCGACCAGCGGGGGAGCACCGCGCAGGCGGAGCCTGCGCAGACAAACTCAATAACCAGCCGACCGGATCGGGGCCGGGTCGTAAAGGCCCGAGCGGCGCGCGGTGCCGGTCTCGATCACCGCGGGTGGTGCCGGCGCGATCTCGGTGAAGCGTTGGAGCCCACCCCAATCGCGGCCCCAGTTGTTGCGGAGGTAGGTCGGCAGCAGGGTCGGGGTCAGCATGCCCTCGGTGATGCCGAGGGGCCCACCGGCCGAGCCCATCATCCAGGTCTGGCTGTTCTTGAGGGTGGCTTGGGCGTCGGGCATGATCCGCCATTTCGGGACGGTGAGCACACCGGTTCGGACCGGCATCGGTTGCTGGCAGCCGAACACCAGTCCCGGCAGCCAGTCGATGAACACGGGATCTGTCGATCCGACCACCTCGTTGAGGGTGGCCAGTTTCGGGACGCGGGGCGGGGTGAGCGCCACCCATTCGGCGGGGGCCCCGGAGGTGTCGCTGACCTCGACGCGCACGACATTCGCCCGGGCGGGTGCGTCGGCGAGCGGGAAACGAAGATTGCGCCAGGTCGGTGCCTCACCGATGTCGAGGGGACTGCGCACCCCCAGCGGGGTGACCGCGCCGTCGGCGCCGAGGCGCCCGTACCGGATGACCACCTGCTGGCCCGGGTGGACCACACCGACCCCGTCGGTCGCGCGCACCGAACCCGCCACCGCGATCGTCAGCAGCGGCGCTGCGTCGGACCGCGTCGGCAAGGAATACCAGGATGTGGTGAGATCGCCGGTGCCGGAGGATGTTCCGTACGATCCCAGCACCGGGGTGTGGGCCGGGTCCAGGCTGAACGGCAGCCGCACCGTTGACCCGTTCACGCCTCGTGCGCCGCGCCCGCCACCGGTTCCGCCTTGGGCCGAGTCGGCTTCGGCGGCGGCCTCGTCGGCCGCGGCGTCGGTGCCGGTGGGGTCGGTGCTGGTGGTTGCCGTGGCCGCCGCGGAATCGTCGTCCTCGGTGGAGTCGATGCTCAAGGTCTCGGGCACCCCGTTGGGGGAGAAACCCGGAGCGGAGCCATCGCGGGTCCCGGCCAGCGCGGCCGAAATACTTGGTGCCGCACCGCCGACGGCGGCCGGGGCAAGCAGGGCGGTGGTCGGGTCCGCCTCGACGAGCACGTCGTCGGCCAGGCCGCAGCCGTGTCCCGCGAGGGCCCGGGTATTGGCCCCCAGCCACGAGAACGAATCCCGTTGCACGTAGGCGGCCTTCGCGACCGTCACCACCAGGAACAGCACGACGAACACCGAGATCACCGGCAGCGGCGAGAATGTCAGCCGCGAGTACCAGCGGGGCGCCGACCCCGAGCGGGTCGCCTCGTCGACGTAGTCGTCCCGGAAATGGAACCACAGGCCCACCGCGCCCGCGGCTCCCGCGAGCGCCAGGAACACCCAGCTCAACTGGATACCCGCGACGGCCGGGGGCCGATCCCACCAGGGGATGCCGTAGCTCGCGACGAACCACCACCCGTTGGTACCGGCGAAGGAGATCCCGGTGACCCCGAGCACCGCCGCGGCAAAGAATGTCCGGTTACGCCGGGACCGCAGGATCGCGGGCGCCGCCATCGCACCGGCCGCCGCGGCCAGCGCACCACCGATCGCCGCGTAGACCCCGAGATGATGGGTCCACTTGGTCGGCGTGAAGGCGATACAGAACATGGTGCCGAGGGTCACCGCGATCAGCCGCCAGATCGGTGCTCGCGCAATCCCATTGGGGTGTTCGGCCCGCAGCAGCCGCAGCATTACGAACACCAGGCACACGATGAGCATCAAGATGCCGAAGCGGCGCGCGAGGGTGCCGTCGGCGGTGGGCAGGATCAGGTAGTAGTAGCGGACCGGCTCTTCCCACCACTCCAGGGTCGGGCCGACGGCGGTGGCCACGCGGTTGCCCGCGATCAGCGGCATCAGCGGCTGATCGGCGAAGATCTCGAACAGCACGGCTGTTCCCGCGGCGAGGATCGGCGCCAGCAGCGGCATCAATCCGTCGCGGCGGCGCCGGGTCACCACGGCCTTGATGATTGGCCGGACACCGGCCAGCAGCGCCGCCACGGCCATCAGCCCGCCCGGTGCCAGTGCGAGGGTGACGGCCGCGGTGATCACGGCGATCGCGTACGGCAGCAGCCGCCGGGTGGCGATCGCGCGTTCCACGCAGCACCAGGTCAGCAGCGCGCCGACGGCCTCGGCGGGCTCGGGACGCAGGCCATTGTTGTAGGCGAGCCAGATGGCGAGGTAGACGAACGCCGCCGACCACACCGCGGGTGTGCTGTGGCGGACCGCCCGGCCCAGCCGCGGGATGACCTCACGCGAGATCAGCCACCAGCCGAGCAGGCCGAGCGCGAACGCGGGCACCCGCATCCACGGCGTCGCGAGGCTGACGTGCGTCATCCATGAGATCACCTGGAAATGCCAGCCGAACGGATCCTGCGGGACCCCGAAGTAGCGGAAGTAGTTGTCGGCGTAGCCAGCTGCCGACGCGATGCGCCCGACGATGAAGTTGTAGCCGTCGTCGGAGGTGTTGGCGCCGGCCAGCCACCAGAACGCGAGAATCGCGATGACCGCGATATCGGGCGGCCGGAGGGTGAACCAGCCGGCGGGCAGAATCCGCTTGTGGCCCCGGCCATCTCGTTGGTCGAGCACCGCCAGTAGCACCAGTGAGGCGAGCGTGAGCAGGATGCCCGCAATGATCGCGACGATCTTCAGCGCGGTCGGGCTCGACACATAGCGGGTGTCGATCGTGGCATGCGCCGACAGCCCGGGCGGTGCGGCGGCGGTGGGCAGATCGGTATAGAGGCCGACGATCTGCGGCCGCATATCCGGATCGCCGACGGTAAATGTGTGCTCGCCGTCGCCGGGCAGGACCGGGGCGGTCGACGCGGTGCCCGGGCCGGCGGCGAAGCGGGCGGTGATGCCGGTGCCGTCGGCGTGGACGACGATGCGGCAGTCCGGGTTGTCCTGCGCGGCGGCACGCGGCGTGGTCAGCAGGACGACGTCGCGGACCGTGACGACGAGCGCGTCGTCGGTGGCCCGGACGAACAGGGCGCGCGCCGATGCCTTCTGCCCGCCTTCGGGGAGGGTGGCCAGCAGCATGCCGCCCGCGGCCGGCAGTCGGCGCGCGAGGGAGCACGGCACGGACGCATCCATGTCGATCGGCACGAACGAGACCAGCGGCGCCGCGACGCTACCGATCTTGCCCTGCGGCCAGGTGAGTTCCGCCGTCGTCTGATTCACCGGCAGGAGCGGGGTGAGGACGGCGAGCAGGAACCCGAGCAGGCCGGTGATCACCGCGCCGAGCTTGACCAGCCGATGGTCGTTGGGTCGCGACGTCTGTGTGTCGGTGTTCTCAGTTGTCATCGTCGGCCTCCACCCGCATCGCCCCGGTCCGCGTCCAGCCCCAGCGGGTCTGTCCGGTGGTGTGGGTTCGCGCCACCCGCGCGTGCGGCGCCAGCGGCGTCAGCCGTTCCAGCGCCCCCCAGTCCGCGGACCAGTCGTCGCGCAGATAGGTGCCGACGGCGGTGGCGGTGGTCATGGCCGACGAGATGGCCAGCAGGCCACCGCCGTCGGCGGCCTGCCAGGTCTTGGACTGTGAATTGGCCTCGGGGTAGTCGGGCAGGATCCGCCAGCGCGGGATCTCCGCGACACCATGGGTGACGCGCAGTGGCTGCTGGCACGGGAACTGCGAGCCGACGGTGAAGTCCAGCAGGACCGGCGCCGACGATCCGACCACCTGCTGCAACGTCCGCAACTGCGGGGCACGTGGGGGCGTGATGACGAGATACTGGTCGACGCCCAGGTTGTCGTCGACCAGCGACAGCCGCATCACCGTGGCCGCCGGCGGCACCGCGGACATCGGGACACGCAGATTGCGCCACGGCCGGTTGGTCACCACCGGCCCCGGATCGATCGGCAGCACGTCGGGGCCGAGCTGGGCGAAGCGGCCGTCGGCGCCCGATCGGCCGAACTGGGCGACGAGCTTTCGGCCGAAGTTCCACACCCCGAAGGTGTCGAGGGTCGACACCGCGCCCGCCGTCGAGAACACCAGCAGCGGAGACGAATCACGACTCGGCAGGCGATAGAGGCCGGTGGTCAGCCGGGCCGTCCCGGCAAAGCCGTAGCTCCCCAGAACCGGTGTCCGGCGCGGATCGAGTCCGAAGGGCAGGGCGGCCGTCGACCCGTTCACGGTGGTGGGGCCCGTGCCCCCGGTGGTGCCGGCGCCGAGACCGCCGGAGATGACGAACGGCTTGGCCGACGACGCGGCCACGTTGAGCTGACCCGGCTGCGAACTGCCCGCCTTCGGGTTGAGGTCGGTGGGCACGCCCTGCGGGGTGAATCCGGTATTGCCCTCGGTGCCCGAGCCGGCCAGCGTCGCCGACGCCGACCCGCCGTCGGCGGGAGCGAGCATCCCGGCATTCGCGTCGGGTTCGACGAGCACGTCGTCGGCCAGGCCGCAGGCGTTGCCGCGCAGCGTGTCCAGATTCTCCCCGGCCACGGTCACCAGCGGACCGCGGCTCACCGTGGCCTTGGCGAACACGAGCACCTCCGAGATCACCATCATCATGGCGATCAGCGCGATCGGTGCCGAGGCGACGACGAGCCGGCGGCGGTCGCCCGCGCCCGTCGGCGTTGTCGAATCCCCGTGCGCGAGACCCTTGTTCGTCACATAGTCGAGGCGCAGGTGTTGCCAGGTCGCCAGCGCTGCGGTACCGACCGCCAGGACCAGGAAGATGTTCGAGATCTTGATGCCCGCGGCCACCGGCGCCCGGTCGAACCAGGAGATGCCGTACTCGTAGACGAAGGGCCAGGCGTTCTTGCCGGCCATCGACGCGGCCAGCGCGAAGAACAGGCCCGACGAGAACACCGTCAGGTTTCGTGCCGAGCGCGCCGCCGACTGCGCGACGGCGACGGTGGCCGTTGCCGCGATCGCGGCGCCGAGCCCGGCGAAGATGCCGAACTGGATCGTCCACTTGGTGGGGGTGAACGCCAACAACAGCAACGTCACGCCGATCCCGCCGATCAACCGCCACGTCGGTGGCGGGTTGACGCCGCGAATCCGGGTGCGGCGCAACATCACCGCGACGGTCACGAGGAGTGTCGCGAGGAGCAGCAGCACCGGCACGCGGCGGGTGAGCGCACCGTCGGTGGTGCTGACCGACAAGAAGTAGTACCGCAGGTACTCCTGATACCAGGGGAGGGTGGGGCCGGCGGTGTAGCGCACCCGGACGGCCTCGGCGACCGTGGCGACGGTCTGGTCGCGGAACACGACGACGGCCACCAGCATCCCGGCCGCGGCCAGCGGCGCGAGCAGCGGCGCCAGCCCGGCCTCGTGGCGCCGCGCCAGCAGGATCCGCAGCAGCGGGCGGGCCGACACGATCAGGATCGCCGGCCCGATCACGCCGTGCGGGGCGAGGGCGAGCGTGAACCCGGCCCCGATCGCGGCCAGCGCGGCGGGCGTCATCCGGCGGGTCGCGATCGCCCGTTCCACCGCCCACCAGGTGAGCAGGGATCCGAGCACGATGATTCCCTCACTGCGCAGGCCGCTGCACAGTGGCAGCCAGAACGCCGTGAACGTCGCTGCGGCCGCCGCCATCGCCCAGCCGCGCACACCGCCGCGGGCCCGGTCGGTACCCCGCACCGCCGGGCCGAGCCGGGGCAGCAGGACCCGGCTGAGCACGAACCACGAGGCCAGCCCGGCCAGCATCGGCGGAATGTGCATCCAGAGGATCGACGGCGAGATCGCCGACCAGTGCGCGAGAAACGCGTAGTACCAGTCGAACGGCGCTTCGGGGATGCCGGCGAAGCGGTAATAGTTCGCGAGATACCCGAAGGAATCGGCGACCCGGCCCATCCCCAGGAGGTAGCCGTCGTCGGCGGAGCCGGCCCCGAGGAACAACCAGATCACCAGCACCGCGGTCACCAGCAGATCACTGATGCGGGGCCGCAGGATGACCCGCAGCGACGCCCGGCGGCCGATGCGGGCGCGGTATCCGGCGGCCCGATCGAGCAGCAACAGACACACCAGCGACACCGTCACCGCGAGCACGGCCAGCACCATCACCACCAGCTTGAGCGCCGACGGTGAACTGTCGAAGCGGGAATCGACGTCGACGTGCGCGGCCAACCCCGCCCGCAGGGCCGCGCGAACCTGTTCGGTGGACAACTCGGTGAACATCCCGGCGACCTGCGGCCGCTGATCGGGGTCGAGCGCCGACCGCGGACCCAACCCGACGAACTGCGCGCCCGTCGCCGTCGCCGACGACCACACGTGCAACTGCGAACACCGTCCGAGTTCGGCGCGGGCAGCGACCGCGGCCCGCGAGTTGCGGAAGGTGACCACCACCGAATCCCGCGCGGCCGTCACGAACAGCCCGGTGCCCTTGGCGTTGGGCGCGGCCGCGGGCATCGTCGACACCACGACCCCGCCGTCGGCGGGCAGCGCCGCGAGGGTCGCGCACGGGATGACCAGGTTCACCGACTGCGGGGCCTGGGTGATCAGGGGCGCGGTCACCGATGCGTCGTCGGCCGTGAGTTCCGGGCCGCGCGGCCAGTCGAAGGACGCCTGCGCGACGGTGACCGGAAGGAACGGGGTGAGAACACACAGCACAATCCCCACGACACCCGCGACGACACTGATCAGGCCCAGCTGCCGGGGCGCTGCGGACACGGCGGTTGGGTCTGACACAGGCACGACCCCAGATGCTATGGCACTGTCGGCGACCGACCGTAACGGGACCCGCCGCCGGGCCCGACTCGACCGCGGTTCCCTCAGCCGCGTCCACTAGGGTGTCGGACTGATGACTGACTCCGCGACGCCGACGTCCCCCGCACCCGATCGGCAGGATGCTGTGCGTGCGCTGCGGGTGGGCGGACGACGTGTCGCGGTGGCGCCGCGGCGGTGGCTGATGCTGGCCGCGATCTCGGGGGCCCTGGCCGTCCTGGCTGCCGTGGTGAGCCCGGTGCTGCCGGTCAACACCCATACCGCAGCCATCAGTTGGGCACCGCGGGCCGCCGGGCTCGACGGCGCGGGCGGATCGGTCACCGCGCCGCTGGTCGCCCAGTCGCCGGCCGCCCTCGACCTGGTGGTGCCGGGCTCGGTGCTCCGTTCCGCGCACCGCACCGCCGCGGCCGACGGCGCGTCGGTCGTCGTGGTGTCGACGATGCCGAAGGGCGCCCCCCGCGACGATCAGGCCCTGTTCGTGACCGCCACCGCCGACACGGTCCGCGTGACGGTGCGCGGCACCGAACTGGCGCAGGCGGCGGCCGCCGATCTGGCGCGGGTCACCCAGCTACACGTCTGGTCGGCCCCCGGCGTCGTCGACGCACGATTCACCGGGTTGCCGGCCACACCGCACGATCCGACGGATCCGCCGCAGGTGTCCGGGCTGTTCACCGCGGTCGCGGTACCCGACGGCATGCGCGCGCACCTCGACGTCGACAACCGCTTCGACACGTCGGCGTCGCTGCCGAAACTGCTGGTGCTGGTGATCGGGGTGCTCGCCGCGCTCGTCGCGTTCGCGGCACTGGCCGTCCTCGACATCGCGGGCGGCTACCACCGCCGCGTCGGCCGCCTCGATCTGCGCCGACTGCTGCGCCCCCGGGCCGCCGACCTCACCGTGACCGCGGTCCTGGTGGGCTGGCACTTCCTCGGGGCCGGCTCGTCCGACGACGGCTACATCCTGGACATGGGCCGGACCAGCGGTGATGCGGGATATCTCGCCAACTACTACCGGTTTTTCGGTGCCCCGGAGGCGCCGTTCGACTGGTACTACGACTTCCTGGCGCACTGGTCGTCGGTGTCCACGGCCGGTATCTGGATGCGCCTGCCCGCGCTGATCGCGGGACTGGCGTCCTGGTTCGTCCTCAGCCGTATCCTGCTGCCCCGCCTGGGCGGTGCGGTCCGCCGCTCGCAATGGGCGATGTTCACCGCGGCCGCCGTGTTCATCGCCTTCTGGATGGCGTTCAACAGCGGACTGCGCAGTGAACCCATCATCGTCCTGGGGTCGTTGTTGACCTGGTGGGGCGTCGAGCAGGCCATCGCGACCCGCCGGATGCTGCCGGCCGCGGGCGCGACCCTGGCCGCGGCCCTGACCCTCGCCGTCGCGCCGCACGGGCTGATCGCGGTCGCCCTGCTGCTCGCCGGATCCCGCCCGATGCTGCGCGTCCTGCGCCGGCGCGCCCACGAGTTCACCGTCGGGCGGGACCGACGGTGGAGCGGACCGGCCGGGCTCATCGCGCCGATCGCGGCGGCGGCCGCGATCGTGGTGATCATCGTCTTCCGCGACCAGACCGCCGCCACCATCGCCGAGGGGCTGCGTATCCGGTACACGGTCGGCCCCACCCTGGCCTGGTATCAGGAGTTCCTGCGCTTCTACTTCCTGACGCTGTCCACCCAGGACGGCGCCCTGGTCCGCCGGGTGCCGGTGCTGCTGCTGCTTGCCTCGCTCTGTGTCACCATCGCGGTGATGCTGCGCCGCAAACACATTCGTGGTGTCGACCCGGGCCCCACGTGGCGCCTGATGGGCGCGGTGCTGCTGACGGTGCTGCTGTTGTCGTTCACCCCGACCAAATGGACCGTCCAGTTCGGGATCTATGCGGGATTGGGCGCCGCGATGGCCGCGACGGCGACGGTCGCTGTCGCCGAATCGGCCCGCCGGGCCCCCCGCAACCTCTGCATGTACATCGCGGGCCTGTTCCTCGCGTGCGCGGTCGCCACGGCCGGCCAGAACGGTTGGGGCTGGGGTTACGACTTCGGGATCGCCTGGTTCGACAAGGCCCCGGTGATCGCCGGGCAGGACCTCTCGACGCTTTTCCTGGTGCTGACCGTTGCCGCCCTCGCGGTCGCGATGTGGTTCCACCTGCGTATCGACATCGACGCCGAGCGCGGCCGCGTCCGCGACGAGGGTGCGGCCTCGCGGACGCAGATGGCGATCGCGTCGAGCCCACTTGCGGTCATCGCGGCCCTCGTCGTACTCGTCGAGCTGCTGCTGTTCATCCGGGCGGCCGTGGCCCGCTCCGACACCTACACCACCTTCGGTGCCAACGTGCGCGCACTGACCGGCGACACCTGCGCGATGGCCGACGACGTCCTCGTCGAGCCCGACGCGAACGCCGGCACCCTCGCCCCGATCGGCACCACCGACCGCTCCCGGGCGCTGGCCGGTGAGTCGACGGGGTTCACTCCCGATGGCGTGGCCGACGATCTCACCCCGGAGTCGTCGAATCTCGGTGCCGGCACCATCAACACCGGCGGCCGGCTGGCGCGGCCGTTCTCGGTGATCGGCGGACCGCCCGGCACGATCGGCGGCACCGGCCCGGTCGGTGTCAACGGCAGCCACGCGGCCCTTCCGTTCGGGCTGGATCCGGCGCGGACCCCGGTGCTCGGCAGCTACGGCCACGACAACGGCACCGCCGAGCTGACCTCGCTGCCCTATCGGCTGCCCGCCCGCGCGGCCTCGCCGCTGATCGTCATCAGCGCGGCGGGCCCGGTGTTCTCCACCGACGCCGACGGTGTCGTCTCACCCGGCCGTTCCCTGCGCGTCGAGTTCGGCCGGGTCGGCGCGGCCTCGTCGGCCACCGGTGGCACCGCGTTCACGGCCGTCGGCGCGCCCTACGAGCCGATCGACCCGTCCCCGCGCCCCAACCGGCCGTGGCGCAATCTGCGTATCCCGATGTCGGCGGTGCCTGCGCAGGCCAACGCCCTGCGGATCGTCGCCGTCGACGACAACCTCTCCGCCGACGAGTGGCTGGCGATCACCCCGCCCCGCGCCCCCGTGCTGCGGACCTTGCAGGACGTGGTGGGCTCCGCCGACCCGGTCCTGCTGGACCTGACCGTCGGTGCGGCGTTCCCGTGCCAGCGGCCGGTGGGGATGCGCAATGGGATCGCCGAGATCCCGCGGTGGCGCATCGTGCCGGATCAGGTGACCGCCAACTCCAAGTCCAAGACCTGGCAGGCGGCGGCCAGCGGTGGCCTGCTGACCGCGGCGGATGCACTCACCAAGGCCGACACCGTCGCCACCTATCTCGATCACGACTGGCATCGCGACTGGGGCGGACTGCAGCGGCTCACCCCGCTCGTGCCGACAGCCCGGCCGGCCGCGGTGACCACCGCGGAGCGCAGGACATGGGGCTGGACACGGAACGGATCGATCAGGGTGGTGGCACAGGAATGACCGAGCGCAACGTTCGGATCGCCCGGATCGTCGCTGTCGTCGGCGGTCTGGTGGGCATCGTCGGGGCGGTGGCCATGGCGGTGCTGCCGGTGAACTACACCAAGGTCGAGATCGCCTGGCCGCACCAGTCGGTCGGGGATGTGGTGGCGCCCAACGTGTCCTACACGCCCACCGAGATGGACGTGACCGTGCCCTGCGCGCTGGGCAGGAGACTCCCGGCTGCCGGCGGCGTGCTGCTGTCGACGGTTCCGGCGGCCGGGGCGGAGGCCGGAACGGTCGGACTGTTCGTCCGGGCCACCACCGACCGCCTGCTCGTCGCCCAGCGAAACGCGGTCCTGCTCAACGTCCCCCGGGCTGATGCGCAACGAGATCGGTCCTGCCGCATCACGATCCATGCCGACACCGGCGGAACGCGCGGTGCGATCACCGGATCGGCGCACCCCGCAGGCACCTCGCGGTTCGCCCTCGACGATCCCGACGCCCGCCCCCAGATCCTGGGTGTGTTCACCGATCTGCCTGCCGACGCGGACACCGCGGGCCTGTCATTTCACTCCACCGTCGACACCCGCTTCGTCTCGAGTCCGACGGCGATGAAGTACGCGGCGGCGATCGTCGGCATCCTGGCGACGGTGGCCTCCCTTGTGGCGTTGGCGATGCTGGACTCGCGGGACGGCCGACGCGCGCGCCGCCTGCTGCCGGGGCGGGCGCGCCGTGCGGATCCGGTGGGTGCGCACCGCAGGCCCTGGTGGCGACCGACCCTGCTCGACGGGGTGGTGGTCGGTGTGCTCGGGGTGTGGTTGTTCGTCGGCGGCAACACCGCCGACGACGGATATCAGGTCACCGTCGGGCGGGTCGCGCCCGGCGCCGGGTACCTCGACAACTACTACCGCTACTTCGGGGTGCCGCAGGATCCGTTCGGCTGGCATTACCGGTATCTGGCGTTGTGGATGCAGGTCAGCACCGCCACCCCGTGGCTGCGCCTGCTGCCGCTGCTGTTCGCGCTGGCCGGGTGGTTTCTGTTGTCGCGGGCTGCCTTCGGACGGATCGGCCGTGCGGTACGGACCTCACCTGCGGCGCGGTGGGCCGGGGCATTGGCCTTCCTCGCGATCTGGCTCGCGTTCAACAACGGCCTGCGGGTTGAGCCGTTTCTGGCCGTCGGCATCCTGGCCACCTGGCTCCTTGTGGAGCGGGCGATCGCCACCGGCCGGCTGGTGCCGCTGGCCCTGGCGATCATCGCCGCCGCGTTCACGTTGACGGTCCATCCGGCCGGTGCGATCGCGACCCTCGCGCTGGTTGCGGCCCTGCGGCCGATCCTCACCCGGTTGCGGGCCCGGATGCGTCGCGACGGGGCGGCGCCGGTACTCGTCCCGATCGTGGCGTCGGGGCTGCTCGTGCTGTACGAGATCTTCGCCGACCAGCCGCTCGCCTCGATTCTTGAGGGCGTCAAGGTGCAGGGGATCGTCGGACCCACCAACAAGTGGTGGACCGAGGCGATGCGCTACTACATCCTGCAGAACCCCACGACCGACGGATCGATCGCCCGTCGGGTGGGGGTGCTGGTGCTGTTGATGGCCGTGGCGATCATCGTGCTGACCCTGCTCGCCAAGCGGCGGGTCCCCGGGGTGGCCGCCGCACCGCTGTGGCGCATCGTTGCGGTGATGGCGGGAGCGGTTGCGGTGCTGGCATTCTCGCCGACCAAGGCGACCCACCAGATGGGTGCCTTCGCCTGCCTGGCCGGGGTGCTGGTGGCGTCGGCGACCGTGTTCATCGCACCGCAGGTGATCCGCCGCCGCAGCCACCGCACCTTCCTGGCCGCGGCCGCCGCCTACGTTCTCGCGGTGACCTTCGCCGGCCGCAATCAGTGGTGGTACGTCGGCAGCTACGGCATCCCGTGGGGCGACGACACCCCCAATGTCGCCGGGATCGAGCTGTATTGGCCGATTCTCGGGGTCGCGCTCGCGGTGACCGCTCTCGGTGCGTGGCAGTACTACCGTGATGATCGGCGGGATCAGCTCGGGCAGCCGCCGGTCACCGAACGCCCGGGGATCCGTGGGCTTCTCGGCCGGGCGCCGGCCTATTCGCTCGCGATCGTGCTGGCCGTGGTGCTGGCCTTCAACCTGGTGTCGTTCGCCAAGGCCATCGCGACGCAGCGTGGATCGTGGAGCTGGGGCAGCTCCAACGCGGCGGCACTGCGAGGCCAGCCCTGCGCGCTCGCCGATGCGATCCTCGTCGAGGCCGATCCCAACCGCGGCCTGCTGAGCCCGGCCCGGGTGGCCGGTCAGGACGATCCGTCGCCGGGAGCCGCGCTCGCAGGCGCCGAGATGACGGGCTTCATCCCTGATGGTGTCGCCGCGAACCTGGACAGCGACGACGACACCGACAGCGACGACGACAGCGACAGCGACGCCACCGGCGGTGACAACGCCGGCAGCGATGACGCCGGCAGCGATGACGCCGGCAGCGATGACACCGACAGCGCGCAGACCGATCCGAATGGTTCGCCGGATTCCTTGAGCGGGTCGTCGGGATCGGCCGACACCGGGGGCGGCACCACCGCCCGCCGGGGCGTCAACGGCTCGTCGGTGCGGCTGCCGTTCGGTCTGGATCCGGCCCGCGTGCCCGTCCTGGGCAGCTACGGCGCGTCCGACGGCCGCGGCCGGCTGACCTCGGACTGGTACCAGCTGCCGCGGCGCTCACCGGATGCGCCGCTGGTCACGATGTCGGTGGCGGGCCGGATCTCCTTCGTCGACGAGCTGGCGGTCACCCACCCCGGGCAGCAGCTGCGTCTGGAGTTCGGCCGGGTCGAATCCGACGGTCAGGTGACGACCGTGGCATCGATGGTGCCCCTCGACATCGACACCGCCCCCGCATGGCGCAACCTGCGGTTCCCGCTGGCCGGTGCGCCGCCCCGGGCGTCGGTGGTGCGGATCGTCGCCGCCGATGCCTCGGCCGAGGCCGCCCAATGGCTGGCGGTCACCCCGCCACGGGTGACCAGGCTGGTGACGTTGAACTCCCTGGTGGGCAGCGACGATCCGACCCTCCTGGACTGGGAGGTGGCCTTTGCCTTCCCCTGCCAGCGGCCGGCCGGCGTGCACGGGGGCATCCTGGAGGTCCCCCGGTGGCGGGTCACCCCGGATGCCGAGGGGGAGCGGGTCAACTCGCGCCGCTGGATGGCCGGCGACTACGGCGGCCCGCTCGGGATCGTCGAGAACCTGCTGCGGCCGACGGTGCTGCCGTCGTACCTGCGCAACAGCTGGGCCAAGGACTGGGGCGCCCTGCAGCGGCTGACCCCGCTCGTCGACGAGACGCCCGCGCACCTCGTCGTCACCACCGACCGGCGTTCGGGTCTCTGGACACCCGGCCCGATGCGGGCGGTGAAAAACTAGGCCTTACCGTCAACGCGGTGATCCGGCGCCACGAGATGGCATCGGATCACCGCGTTCCCGTTTTGGGGTGTTGTCCCGGGTGCTCAGTGCCGGATCGGTGCCGGGCTCCACAGGCCGCTGCGCGTCTGGGTGCCCAGGGTGATGTCGGCGGTGCGGGAGGCGCCGCGATAGGCCGAATAGCGTTCCAGGGAACCCCAGTCACGGCCGATGTCGCCCTGCAGATAGGTGGCCATCGCGGTGCGCTGCTGGGAGACCTCGAGCCAGCCGAGGGGGCCGCCGCCGAACGAATCCTGCCAGGCGGAGACCGCCGCGGCCAGGTCCGAGCCGGGTTTGATCCGCCACTGTGGGATCTCGGCGACCCCGTTGTGATGGGTCCAGGGTCGCTGGCACGGGAACACCAGGCCTGACGTCCAGTCCACGTGGACCGGTGCGTCACTCCCGACAACCTCCTGCAGCGTCGCCATCGTGGGCAGCCGCGGTGGCGTGACGACGATGAACCGGTCGGTGCCCAGGTTCTCGTCGTCGGCGAGCAGACGTATCGCCGTCAGCCCCTCGGGCAGGTTCCGGGTGTCGACGCGGACGTTGCGCCACGACGGCCGCGGTCCGGGGTCGATCATCTCGACCGACCCGCTCGGCGTCAGATCGGCGTCGCGGGTGGTGCCGCGCACGGGGTTGGCGGTGTACTCGACGTGCAGGTCGGGGGTGTCGAACTGACCGGCCACCGAGAACACGAGCAGCGGGCGCGACCGATAGTCGTCGGGCAGCCGGTACCAGCCCGACGTCAGGTGGGCGGGTACCTGCGAATCCTTGGAGTAGCTTCCGGCGACCGGGGTACGCGCCGGCTCGAGGAAGAACGGCAGGGCGGCGTGGCTGCCGTTGATGCCGGGCGTGGCGATCAC
This sequence comes from Gordonia sp. (in: high G+C Gram-positive bacteria), assembly GCA_047605505.1. Lineage (GTDB taxonomy): Bacteria > Actinomycetota > Actinomycetes > Mycobacteriales > Mycobacteriaceae > Gordonia. Next base: position 16,259 of record JASGFO010000031.1, read on the forward strand.
GCCGCCGCCGGTGCCGCCGGTGTTGGCGTTGAGGACCTCGGGGGAGGTGGCGGCACTGCCCGCGAGGACCCCGAGCGAGCCGGCCGCCGCCGACGAGGACAGGTCCAGCGGGACGCCGTTCGCGTCGAATCCGCTGGTCGCCGGACGTGCGGAGCCGGCCGGGACGGTCGTCGGTCCCATCAGCGGATCGGTCAGGGTGGCGTCGACGGGGGTGAGCATGTCGCGGTTGGGCTGTTCCTCGACCCACACCTTGTCGGCCATGCCGCACGGTTTGCCGGTGAGCGCCTCGAGGTTGGCCCGCGGCACCGAGTACGACGTGCTCTGGTGGATGCCCGCGAATGCGGCGGTGACCAGCTCGAATACGACGACCACCGCGGCCACCCAGGCGAGCGGGGCGGTGGCCAGGGAGTGCCCGAGCCGGGCCGGTGGCCGGTGCGGTTCGCGGCCCCACTGCTCCTCGGGCTCGGCCACCGGGTCGGTGCCGGTGAACGGCTCACGGAAGTGGAACCAGAGCGCTGCGAGCAGCGACACGAGGGCCGCGGCCAGCAGGATCGTGCCGAGCGGGACGCCGATGGTGACCTGGTCCAGCCCCCACGGCATACCCCAGGCCGACGAGTAGTAGTACGAGTTCGGCGCGGTGAAGGCCAGACCGGTGATGAAAAGGACCAGTGCGAGGTAGATGGTGCGGTTGCGGCGCGAATGCATCGCCCGGCGACTGGCCGCCAACGCGGCGATGGCCGCGAGGGCGGCCGCCAGGCCGGCGAACACCCCGAAGTGGTGGGTCCACTTGGTGGGGGTGAACATGAGGAACACCAACGACGCGAAGGTGATGGCCACGATGCGCCGGGACGGCCCCACCGAGGTACCGGGGATGCGGTCCTTGCGGACCAGTACGGCCGCCGACACGATCATCCCGAGGATCATCGCGAGGACCGCGAACCGGCGGGCGATCGAGCCGTCGGCGGAGAAGGCGAACAGCGACGAGTAGCGGTCGATCTCGTTGTACCAGTGCAGGGTCGGCCCGAGATCGGACTTCATCCGCGATGAGTCGACGAAGGAGCGCAGCGTCAGGTTCGAGAACACCACGAAGACGACGAAGGTGCCGGCGGCGAGGATCGGGGCGAGCAGCGCGAGATAGCTCGCCGACAGCTCGCGTCGCCGACCGGGCCCGGCGACCGGCCCCGCCGGGCCGCCGCCGATCACCCGGGCGCGCTTGATCAACGCCATGATCATCGGGCGGGCGCCCGCGATGAGCGCGGCGACGGCGAGCAGCCCGGTCGGTCCGGCCGCCAGGCTGAACGCGCCGAAGACGCACGCGAGCGCCGCGGGGAGCAGCCGTCCGGTCGCGATGGCCCGTTCCACCGAGCACCACGTGAGCAGGGCGCCCAGGCAGATGATCGGTTCTGGCCGCAGGCCGTTGTTGAACGGGAACCACGAGGCCAGGAACACCAGCGCGGCGGTCCAGCCGACGGCCGGCCGGATCAGCGCGGCACGTCCGAGCCGCGGCAACACCTCGTGGCTGATGATGAGCCAGGCGATGATCCCGCACAGCAGGCCGGGCAGCCGGATCCACGGGCTCGCCACCGAGACGTGGCCGAGCAGCCCGAAGGCCTCGTAATACCAGCCGAAGGGCGCCTCCGGTGCGCCGTACCAGCGGAAGTAGTTCGCGGTGTATTCGCTGTTCTGCGCGACGCGGGACATCGTCAGCAGATAGCCGTCGTCGGAGGTGTTGGGGCCGATGACATGCCAGATGAGCAGTGCCGCCAGCACCACGTAATCGCGGGCGTTCAGACGCCACCAGCGGGCCGGGAAGATCCGGCGGTGCCGGCGGCCGTCGGTGGCGTCGAGGACGGCCAGCGCGGCCAGCGACGCGATGGTGCACGCGATCCCGACGATCAGCACCAGCCACTTGAGGACGGTCTGACCCGTTGTGTAGCGGGAGTCGACGGTGACGTGCGCGTGCAGACCGGGCACGCCGGACGCGGGTCCGGTCAGGTCGGTGAAGATCCCGGTGACCTGGGGGCGCTGGTCGTCGGTGGAGAGGCTTTCGCGGCCGGCGGTGGTGCCCCGCAGGGCCTCGCCGTCGGTGCCGTGCATCCCGACGAACTCGGCGGTGACGGCGTCGGCGTCGGCGTGGACGGTGATCGTGCGGCAGTCCTGGTCGCGGATGTCGGCGAGGGTGGCGAAGACGAGGGGCAGGTTCCGGTTGACGATCTCGACGCCGCGCTTGTCGGGGGGATCGCCGGGGCGCCCGGTCAGCCGGAGGAACAGACCGCGTTCGGGGCCTTTCTGGGCGCTCTGCGGTGTGGTCGATGCCAGCACGGACCCGCCCGCCGGCAGCGTGTCCACGGCCGAACACGGCACCGCCACGTCGAGGTCGATCGGCACGTAGCTGATCAGGGGGATCGCCACCGGATCGACCGTGCCGTGCTGGGGCCAACTGACTTCGGCGGTGGTCTGTTGGACCGGCATCAACGGGGTGGCGAGGGCCAGGAGGAAACCGAGCACGCCGGTGATGATGGCGAGGATTCTCGCTCGCCTGACCGTCCTCGCTGCTGGCACAAACAGTGATGGTAGCCGTGCCGGACTCGGCTGCCGCATGCCCGGTCGCCGCGCTCGCAGTCGGCGACGGGGGGCTTGTAGGCTTGCCGCCATGGCCGACGTGGACGCTGCCCCCAAGCCGATTCTGTTGCTCAACGGCCCGAATCTGAACACCCTCGGACTCCGCCAACCCGAGGTGTACGGGCGGGCCACCCTGGCCGACGTCGTCGATCTGGCCGAACGCACCGCCGCCGAGCTGGGCTTCGGTCTGCGGGCGGCGCAGACCAATCATGAAGGCGAGATGATCGACTGGATTCACAAGGCGGTCGGGAAGATCTGCGGCATCGTCATCAACCCGGCGGGGTGGACCCACACGTCGGTCGCGCTGGCCGACGCGCTGGTGATCCCGGATGTGCCGATCCTCGAGGTGCACATCAGCAACGTGCATCAACGGGAGGCGTTCCGGCATCACTCATACGTGTCACCGGTGGCCGCCGGGGTGATCGCGGGTTACGGCATCCGGGGCTACGAGTTCGCCGTGCGCCGCCTGGTGGAGCTGGTGGGGCCGGCGGCGGGGTAGTCGCGCAGGACCCTTACCGGGCCAGCGCCTCCCGGGCCATTGCGGCCACGGCACCATCGACGCGGGGGCCGTGGCCGGGGAACAGCACGGTCGCTTCGAGGTCGGTGAAGGATTCGACCGCCCGGCGGGCGGCCGGCACATCGTGCTGGAAGACGTCGGCGATGAGCTGGCAGCCGTGGCAGCAGGAGATCGGATGCCCGGTGATCAGCGCATCACCGGAGACCAGCACCTGTCCGTCGGCGACGAGGTAGGCGCTGTGCCCGTCGGTGTGTCCGTGCGCGGCCACCGGCACCGGGTGGCCGGGCAGCGCGGTCGGGTCGTCGAAGGGGGTTGCGGCGGCGATTCCCCGACGGCTCAGGACACCGAGCGGCGTGACGAGTGCGAGCCAACGCCACACCAGCGGCTGGTACGAGATCGACGCGATGCTCAGTGGCGAGGCCTGCTGGAGATGGTCGCGGCGGGCGTGACCGACCTCGGCCGGATCGGCGTAGACCGGGAACCCGTAGCGCTCGGCGAGCTTGGCCAGGCCGCCGACGTGGTCGACATGGGCGTGGGTCAGCAGCGCGGCCCGGATGTCGGTGGGCTCGCCGCCGATCTCGCGGATGGAGTCGATGACGGCGTCTGCCTGGCCGGGATAGCCGCCGTCGATCAGGGTGAGACCCGAGTCGTCGTGCAGGATCACCCAGTTGACGGCCCGCGTCGAGACCAGATAGGCGGTCGACGCCGCCGCCTCGACCCGGCTGATCGAATAGTCGGCCACGCAGCATTCCCCCTTCGCGTCGCTGTCGGCGAACCCAGCATAGGCGGGCTGGTCGTGCATCCTGCCGGGGCCACCTCAGAAAACCCCCCGAAAATCCAGCAGCTCCCGGGGATATCCCCGCGAGCTGCTGGAATTTCGGCACTTTCTAGGAGGCCACCCGCACCACCAGCACGAACGGCCCCTTCTCGGTGACCCGGAATCGTGGATCGGCGAAGACCCGCGGATCGAAGGTGACGGTGTACCGCTTGACGTTGGGGTCGTTGGGGTAGACGTCCTGGGCCAGCCGCAGTGCGTAGCCGTCGGCCGAATACCGGAACAGGAACACGTCGGGGGTCCGCCACGGCGACTGGCGCAGGGCCGCCACCAGCTCGTCGGGAGTGATGGCCGTCGCCCATGACTCGATGGCCGCCGCGCGTTTGTCGAACTCGGCGAGCGGATTCGCGTAGTGCGAGGTCAACCCTTGGAAGCCCCAGTACGGATAGATCGAGAGGAAGCCGTAGTCGGCGGTGAGCACCACGGTGTCGGTGGTCGCGCGGTGTGTCTGTTCGCCGATCAGCCGGTGCAGCTCGGGATAGAAGGACTCGGCGCCGGCCGGACGCTGATCGGCGCGTTCGCCGTAGCCGTCGGTGTCGGTGTAGGCGGTCGTGATCTCGGTGGCCAGATAGCCGGGCACACCCTGCGCCACGACGATCGCCGCGGCCGTCGCCAGCGCCCCGAGGACGAACCGCACGTCGCCGAACCTGTCGACGGCCCACCGGGCCAGCTCGACGACGCCGAACACCCCGGCCGCCGCGAGCACACCGACCAGAATCGGGTCGAGGCGGAAACTCAACAGTGTCGAACCGAGCGCGGTGCGCGCCATCGACGCCAGCGCGAACAGATAGATCCCGACGACGGTCACCCCGAAGGCCAGCGCGATCGTCCGCTGGCGCCACCGCAGCAGCACCCAGATCAGGCCGATCATCGTGATCGCGCCGACCATGCTCAGATGGAACATCGGGAACGGCAGCAGCGCACCGCGTTCGGGCAGATAGTGTTCGGCGGTACCACCACTGGCGGCGTGATTGCCCAGGCGAGCGGCCAGATACGGCGCCCACACGATCAGCGCGCAGAGCGCCGCGATCACCCCCATCACGGCGAGCCGGACCGCCACCGCAACCACGATGCCGCGCCGCGCGGCCCGCACCTCGTCGGTGGCGACGGCCGTGTTACCCGATTGCCGCACGCCGAACACCACCAGCACCAGCGCCATCAGCACCGCGATGCCCGCGAACAGGCCCGCGTACAGCGTGTAGAACATCGCACACAGGCCGATGAACACGCCCGACGCGCCGAGGGCGGCCCAGCTCGTCGACCGCAACGGTGCCGGCCCGTCGGCCAGGCGCGATCGTCCCCGCAACCCGTAGAGCATCGGAACCAGCATCGGCACGCCGATCAGGACCAGCACGGCCGCATAGGGTTCCGGCGATGCCAGCATCAGCGTCGGGACGGTCACCGCGAGACCTGCGGCGATCCCGCGGTCGGCGCCGACCATCCGGTTCCACAACAGCATCCCGGCCGCCGCGGCCACCGCGATCGTCGCGATCGCCCACGGCTTGTACGCCTCCCAACCCGGCAGTCCCTGTGCGGCAGCGAATCGGCCGCCGGCCCAGAACCAGCCGGCGGGATAGTACGGGCCGAGATCGACGTAGGTCATGTCGGCCAGGCGCGGACTCGAGGTCATCCGGGTCAGATATTCGGTGCGGAACTGCTGATCCACCGACAGCCCGAACAGGTACAGCCGCGTCGCGCCGAGCGGCATCCCGAGGGTGACCGTCACCAGCCCGGCGCTCCCGAGCACCGACAACGCAGTGGTCAGCAGACGGGAACGCCCGTACCGGTAGGCGAGCGCCCCGGCCACCAGCAGTGCCACCGCGACGACCTGGCCGACGGTGGTCAGTGCCCGCGTCACGTTCGACGAGTTGAACGCGGGCCACTGCACCGCGTCGATCACCGTGATCCCGGCGACCGCGATCACCGCGGCGGCCACCGTCGCCCCGATCAGTTCCAGCCCGGCCCGCACCGCCGCCGGCCCGGCAGCCCCGCGCCCCACGTCGTCAGATCGGCAGCTTGCGGAAGACCGGCCGCGGGATATGCCGCAGACCCATCATCACGAACCGGAACGGGCCGGGCACCCAGATGAGGTCCTTGCCTGCGTCGACGGCGGCGACCGCGGCCTTGGCCACGTCCTCCTTGTCGACGGTCAGCGGCGCCTCGGCGACGTGCGCCGACAACCGCGTCCGCACCTGGCCGGGCCGGATCACCAGGACCTTGACACCGTCGTCGGCCACCGCCTCGCCCAAGCCCAGGTAGAAGCCGTCGAGCCCGGCCTTCGACGAGCCGTAGAGGAAGTTCGAGCGCCGCACCCGTTCACCGGCGACCGAGCTCATCGCGATGATCTGGCCGTGACCCTGTGCCCGCATGCGCTCGCCGAGCAGCACCCCCACGCTGACCGCGGCGGTGTAGTTGATCGTCACCTCGGTGACGGCCTTGCCGTGGTCCTGCCAGACCGTGTCGTCGTCGAACTGCACGCCGGCGGCCACGATCGCCACGTCGACGTCGCCGCCGGCGAAGGCTGTGTCGATGACTGCCGGATGAGTGTCGGGGGCCAGCGCGTCGAAGTCGATGACCTCGACGCTTGCGGCCCCGGCGGCCGTCATGGTCGCGGCGGCGGCGTCGGCGGCCGGGTCACCGGGAACGGTGGCCAGGATGACGCGGGCGGCCCCGCGCTTGAGGAACTCGGCGGTGATGGCCAGCCCGATCTCGGAACTGCCACCCAGCACGAGAATGGATTGCGGGGCGCCGACGGCGTTGAACATAGACATCTCTTTCGAAAAGTGGTGGGCCGAAAAGGTTGGGGTGCCGGAAATCAGATCAGCCGAGTTCTAGGCGGCGGGCCATGTCGGACATGAACACCCCGGTGGGGTCGATGTCGCGCCGCTTGGCGATCCACTCGCCGATCCGCGGATACATCGCGTGGAAGTTCTCGGCGGATGTCCGCGAATCCTTGGCGGTGTAGAGTCGTCCACCCATGCTCATGACGCGCCGGTCGAGGTCGTTGAGGAATTCGGCGAGGCCGCGTTTCACCGGGAAATCCAGGCACACGTTCCAGCCCTTGAACGGGAAGCTCAGCGGTGCCTTGTTGCCGTCGCCGAACAGCTTGATGACGTTGAGGAAGCTCACGTGCCCCGACGCCTGGATGTATTCGATGAGCTTGATGAACTCGGTCTCGTTGCCGGTGGGCACGATGAACTGATACTGGCAGAAGCCACCACCACGGCCATAGGCGTTGTTCCAGTCGCCGAATACATCGAGCATGTGATAGAACTGCGCGAGGTTTTTCACCTTGCCCTCACTGGGCGGCCCGATGCGGTAATACCCTGCACCGACGAGTGAGAAACTCAGCTTGTTGGCCAGCCCCCGCGGAAATACGTCCGGGAAGGTGATCAACGGCTTGTTGTTGAAGCTCAACGGATCTTTCCGGTATTTCTCGGGCAGCTCGTCGAGCCGGGCCAGATTGCCGCGGGAGAAGGTACCGCGCCCGAGCTTCGGTGGGGCGCTGATGGTGTCGAACCAGCCCGACGCGTACTCGTAGCCGTCCTCGAAGCCGTCGGCCAGGTGCAGGTCGATGGTCTCCTGCAGCGAGCCGGTCTGCGCGGTGTCGGCGATGAAATAGGCGCTCTCGGTGCGCTTCATGGCGATCGTGGCGCGCAGGATGATGCCGGTCAGGCCGATGCCGCCGACGGTGGTCCAGAACAGCGAACCGTCGGGATCGTCGGCGGTGCCGTCGGGTGTCAGGGTGAGAATGCGGCCGTCGGCCACCAGCAGTGTCAGCTCGACGACGTGGTTGCCGAAGCTGCCCTGGCTGTGGTGATTCTTGCCGTGGATGTCGTGGGCGATCGCCCCGCCGACGGTCACCTGACGGGTGCCCGGCAGCACCGGCACCCACAGCCCGTGCGGCAGCGCCGCCTGCATCAGGGTGTCGAGGCTGACCCCGGCGTCGACGTCCACGGTCGCGGATTCCTCATCG
>JASGFO010000032.1:0-23817 GCA_047605505.1 Gordonia sp. (in: high G+C Gram-positive bacteria)
TGGCGCTGTTCAAAGATGGTGCTGCGCAACCCCTCTACTTCGGTCGCGGTCGTCGCCTCGCCTCCCGCGCACAGCGGATGGCGTCGTTCAGCGGCGAGGGTGGTGAACGCTGCTCGGCACCCGGCTGTACTCAACCCGCCGCACGAACGGAAATGCATCACGCCGACACCGATTGGGCCGACGGCGGACCCACCGACCTGCCGAACCTGGCGCCGGCCTGCCCGCAGCACCACCGGATGGTCGGACCCGCCCCGGGCCAGTACACCACCGGCACAATCACCGGCGGCAAGCACAAGGGCCGGACGTGGTGGCAGCTCAACGTGGCCCCCGGGATGCCGCAGAATCCGCGATTGATCAATCGGATACCGGATTTACCGGCCGACTTCGAGAAACACCTCGCCGACGTCCGCAACGACCTTCACCAACCAGCCGATACCGGCCACCACCGCCCGACGATCCTCGTCGTCGACAACACGCGTGTGCCCCGCGGCACCGACATCACCTACCCTGGCCAACCCGGTGCCGCCTGACACATGATCTCCTCGTCACGAACCGGAGGAGTATCTGCTACTCAGTTCCTTGGATCAGTGGTGAATTGTTTCACCAATCCCGGCGAACTGGGTCACACACCGGCGGCTTCACTGTTGAGCGCATGCAGGCGGGGCGGATCACTAATCCGTGCTAATCCGTGCGCACCGTCCGAGATCAGGACCACAAGCTTCTCGTTACCAGGACGGCCGTACCGATAGAGAAGGTTCGCGGCTTCGTGCAGGGCATTCGGAATGTTGGTGCTGCCGTCGGCATGCATCGTGGCAACTGCCGTCCGAAAATCGTGGATACGGCGAGGCGGTGAGTCCGCGTCGAACTCGATCATGCCTCCTTCCCGGGGAAACTGTTCGCGCAGCGCGGCCTCGCCGTCACCATCAACGACATCGCCCACCACGCCGGTGTCGTCGTCGGCGCCGAGCAGACACACGCGGCGCTGACCGACGGCCGGCGGTGACCGCGCCGGCGAGAGTATCCTCGGCTCAGGTATCGATCTCACGAGCCAACGAACATCCGGAAGTGGCGCACCGATGAGAAGAATCGACGACTACTACCACTGGATGTATCGCGCCGGGCGGCCCAATTGGTGGGCGCGCTGGCAGAACCGCTTGTCCGCCACCGTCTTCGGCCTCGGAGTATGGCCGTCCGGGGCGGCGACCCTCGAGGTCGTCGGGCGCCGGTCCGGACGCACGATCAGCCTTCCTGTCGCCATCGCCGCCGTCGACGGCCACCAACATCGCGTGTCGATGCTCGGCGACGACGCGGGCTGGGTGCGCTCGCGGCGACCGCCGCCGACGATCCGGTGTCCCGGATCGATCCCGAAGGCCCCTGACGACCTGGGCAAGGACTCGCCGGTCAAGACTCGCCGATCCCGACGACGACGCGACCCCGGACCCGGCCTGCCATCAGTTCGCCTGCGAGATGGGCACAGTCGTCGAGCGTGGCCGTCGTCGTCATCGGCGCCAGGACGGCCGGGTCGAGGTCACGGCCGAGGCGCTGCCACGCCTCGATACGGTCGGCCACCGGGCGCTGCACACTGTCGATGCCGGCGAGGGTGACGCCGCGGAGGATGAACGGGGCGACTGTCGCCGGGAAACCCATGCCGGCCGCAAGCCCGCAGGCCGTCACGATCGAGCCGTATTTCATTGCCGCACAGACGTTGGCGAGGACCTGGCCGCCCGCCACGTCGACGGCACCCGCCCACTGCTCCGTGGCGAGGGGTTTGCCGCGCTCGGAGAACTCCGACCGCGGCAGAATCCGCTCGGCGCCCAGACCGGTCAAATAGTCGGCCTCCTGCGGACGCCCGGTGACCGCCACGACGTGATAGCCCAGACGCGCGAGGACCGCCGTCGCAACACTGCCGACGCCGCCGGCCGCGCCGGTCACCAGGATCTCCCCGGACTCCGGGGTCACCCCGTGACGCTCCAGGGCGAGGACGCAGAGCATCGCGGTGTAGCCGGCCGTCCCGATGCCCATCGCCTGCTCCGGCGTGAACTCGGGGACCAGCGGAATCAGCCAGTCGCCGCGGACCCGCGCGTACTCGGCGAGCCCGCCCCAGTGCTTCTCCCCCACACCCCAGCCGTTGAGCACCACCCGATCCCCCGGCGCGAACGCGGGATTCGTCGACTCCTCGACGGTGCCGGCGAAGTCGATGCCCGGCACCATCGGGAACGAGCGCACCACCGGACCCGAGCCGGTGATCGCCAGCGCGTCCTTGTAGTTCAGCGTGGAGCACTCCACCCGGACGGTCACGTCGCCGTCGGGCAACCGGTCACGGCCGACGCGCTCGACCGCGACGGTCTGCTCGCCGTCGTCGGTCCGGTCGATCAACAGAGCTCGGAAATCGTCGGTCATTGGTCACTTCTTTCTCTTCGATGAGCGAGTGGATCGGTCGGCATTCATCCGGGCGCTACCCGGGGGCGCGACGAATCGAGACGGAGTGCGGCCAGAAATCCGTCGGCGAAGACGTCGAGCGCGTCGGTGCTGCGGTCGAGTTTGGCGCGCAGGACCGCACCCTCCCAGCCGATCCAGAAGAACTCGGCCAGTTGCGCGCAGTCGGCGTCGGCCGCGATCTCCCCGGCATCGCGCGCCGCACGCAGACACTGCGCGGTCCGCCGTTCCCAATCGGCGAGGACCGCGGCCAGACGTTCGCGGTACGCCTCGGGAAGCACACCCATCTCCTGGCCGAGATTGCCGACGAGACATCCACGCCGGAACCCGTGGCGCTGCATGCCCGCCCGCGCGTCGGCGATGAAGGCGCACAGGCGATCGAGCGGTGCCGCGATCTCATCGTCGCCGAACCAGCGGTCGAGCTTGGCGGCAAAGTAGTCGGCATAGGCGTCGATCAACGCCAGCCCGAATGCCTCCTTGCTGCCGAAATAGTGATAGAAGGAACCCTTCGGGACGCCCGCGGCACCCAGGATCTCGTCGATGCCGACCGCGCTGAAGCCCTTCTCGGTCAGGATCTCCACCCCGGTCCGAAGCAGCCGTGCACGCGGCGCGTCGGGGTGCGTCTGATCCTTCCGCGGACGGCCCCGGGCACGTCGTGGCGCCGCCGGGGCCGGAGTCGTGGACACCCGTATTTTATAGACCGATCGTATGGAAAAATTCAAGGACCGAGCAGGTGAGGTGTTCGACGGCGCGGACCGCTCAGCGCAGCTGCATCCCGAAACCCGTAGGCGCAGCACCGACCTCAGTGTGCGAGCACCGGTGTCACGCCACCTCGCATTCGCCGACACTTCCTCGCCGGTTCTCATTCGCCGGGACTGCGAACGGCATATGGTCACACATGCATGCATACATGCATACGTCTGTGTTCCGAAGGAAAGGTCCACCCCCATGCGCGCGGTCAAACTGAGCAGCCCCAGCACCCTCACCCTCGAGGAAGTGGATATCCCGGAGCCCGGCCCCGGTGAGGTCCGCGTGAAGATCGCCGGCGCCGGGCTGTGCCACTCGGATCTCCACCTCGTCGACCTGGGGGACGCCTGGCCTGCCTTCGGTCTCACGATGGGCCACGAGGGCTCGGGCACCGTCGACGCCCTCGGTCCCGGGGTCTCCGACGTCGAGGTCGGCGATCCGGTGATCGTGAACCTGGTGTGGAGCTGCGGCACCTGCCGCGCCTGCGTCGAGGGCCGCGACAACGCCTGTGAGGTGACCGGCGGACGCGACAGCTTCCCGGCCGCCCCGGGTCTCACCGCCGACGGCGCCATGGCCGAGTACCTGATCGCCCCGGCCCGGCACTGTCTGCCGCTCGGCGACATCGACCCGGTCTCGGCCGGCCCACTCACCGATGCCGGCCTGACCCCGATGCGCGCGATCAACTCGGTCCGCGACCGGCTGACCCCGGGTGCGACCGTGGTGATCATCGGCATCGGCGGACTCGGGCACGTCGGCCTGCAGATCCTCAAGGCGATCTGCGCGTCCCGGCTGATCGCCGTCGACAACGACACCGCCAAACTCGAGCACGCCGCCCAACTGGGTGCCGATCTGACCCTCGAACCGGGTCCGGACACGGCCGCGACGATCCTCGCCGAGACCGGTGGTTACGGCGCCGATGTGGTCCTGGACTTCGTCGGTGTGCAGCCGACCGTCGATCTGGTCGCCGGCTCGATCGCCCCGGAGGGCAAGGTCCGACTGGTCGGGCTGGGCGGCGGCGCGTACCCGGCGTCGGCCGCGATCGCGGCGCCGTGGGGTGTCAACATCCAGCGCTCCTATGGCGGCACCCGCTCCGATCTGCTGCAGGTACTGGCCCTGGCGGCGCAGAACAAGATCAAGATCGACTACAAGACCTACCCGCTGGAAGATTTCCAGCAGGCCTTCGACGATCTGCGCGCCGGCAAGGTGGTCGGCCGCGCCATCCTGGTCCCCTAAACGATCCTGGTCCCCTAAAGAGGACAAGCCGCTACAGTCACCGCTCGCGACCGGCCTGCAGACGCAGGCCGGCCAGCAGCAGATCAAGTCCCGCCCGGAACTGTTCGGCGTCATCGTGCGTGGCGAATTCGTCGACGATGAAGTGGACGAACGGGAACTCGGCGGGGTCGAGCGCGCGCCACCGATCGGCGTGCTGCGCGATGAACGCGTCGCGATCGACGAGACCGTCGACCACCTCGGGCGGCGCCTGCTGGCCGAGGTCGGCCGCGGTGCCGACGACGAAGCCCATCACCGCCGACACCGCGTGAAAGCTCTGCCGTGGCGTGAGGCCCAGCGGCATGATCTGCTCACCGAGCCGTTCGTAGAGTTTCATCGCGGACGGCTGGGCGCCGGTGTCCCGCATCAGGTAGGCGCCGAGCCATGGGCGGTCGACGACGGCGTCGAACAGCGCGATCGCGATCGACCGCAGGTCATCGATGGGATCGGCGGCGCCGGTGAACTTCTCGGTCTCGGCGACGACGCCGGCGAGGACGTGGTCGGTGGCCCGGTCGAGGAGTTCGTCCTTGTTGGCGACATACCAGTAGATGCTGGCCACCCCTCCCCCGAGCCGGGCCGCGAGCGCACGGAACGTCAGCGCCGGTTCACCGGCCTCGTCCAAGAGCGCGACGGCCTCGGTGATGACCGCGTCCATCGAGTGCGACGCGCGCCGTCGTCCTCCGGTCTTCTTCCCCGTCGATTGCTGTGGTGTCGCCATGTCGCCATCCTGCCATCCCCTTGCGCCGAACCGAACGCTGTTCTATCGTATCAAACGTTGTTCGATAACCGAACGCCGTTCGATATGAAGGAGGTGTCTCATGACGTCCTTGCCTGAGACCACATCGGCTCGCACCTACCCCTCGCTGCGAGCTGCCTGGATTCCCCTGGCCGCGCTGTGTTTGGCGTTTTTCGTGGAGATGGTGGACAACACCCTCCTCACGATCGCGCTGCCGACCATCGGCCGCGACCTCGGCGCCGGCACCACTGCCCTGCAGTGGGTCACCGGCGCGTACTCGCTGACCTTCGGCGGACTGCTGCTCACCGCGGGATCGGCCGCCGACCGCCTCGGCCGCCGCCGCGTCCTGCTGTGGGGGCTCGCCGCCTTCGGCCTGATCAGCATCGCCGTACTCGCCGTCCGGTCGACGGGCGAGCTGATCACGTTGCGCGCCGCCCTCGGTGTGGCCGCCGCGGCGATGGCACCGATCACCAACTCACTCGTGTTCCGACTCTTCGACGACGACGCGCTGCGTATGCGGGCGATGACGCTGATGATCGTCGTCGGCATGAGCGGGTTCATCCTCGGCCCGGTGCTCGGCGGCACCGCGCTGGCACATGTTGGCTGGGAGTGGCTGCTGTTGGTGAACGCTCCCATCGCCCTGATCGCATGGATCGGTGTGCGCCGGGGTGTCCCGGCGGATCGCCCCGAGGATCTCGCGACGGACCGACTCGATCTACCCGGTGCCGCGGCGAGCATCGCCGCGATCGGTCTGGCCTGCTACACCCTGACCTCGGGCGTGGAGAACGGCTGGCTGTCGTTCGCCACGATCGCCTCGGCACTCGGTTCGCTTCTCGCACTGGGCATCTTCGTCTGGCACGAGCGGCGGACCCCCGAGCCGATGCTGGACCTGAGCGTCTTCGGCAACGGCACGGTGCGCGGCGCCGCGATCGCCCAGGTCGGCACGTCGATCGCGATGGCCGCGGTGATGTTCGGCCTGATCCTGCACTTCCAGTACGCCTACGGGTGGAGCCCGATGCGCGCCGGACTGGCGAATCTCCCGATGATTCTCACGATGATCGTCGCCACCCCGATCTCCGAGGCCCTCGCCAAGCACTTCGGCCACCGGATCGCGTGCCTCATCGGGGCCGTCCTGCTGGCCGGTTCGCTGGCCGGCCTGGCCTGGGGTGTCGCGCACGGCTATCCGGCGATCGCGGTCTGCCTGGTCACCCTGACCATCGGCCTGCGCACCGTGATGACAATCTGCGCCGTGGCCCTCGTCGGCGCGATGCCCGTCAACCGCACGTCGCTCGGTGCCGCCCTCAACGACACCGCGCAGGAGATCGGGAGCAGTGTCGGTACCGCCCTCGTCGGCACGTTCATCGCGGCCCTGGTCACCACGGTGCTGCCCGCGGGAACCTGGAGCGATGCGCTGATCGCGTCGTTCTTCGACGGCGAGCGGATCACCTACGTGGTCCTCGCGGTGATCGTCGGCGGCATTGCCGGTGTCGGCGCGCTGACCCTGACCAACTCGCGGGCCACCGACGAGCATCCGTGATCGGCGGCTCGGGCGACACATGTTTGCGATATCGCAGCCGCCTGGTCCCGCAGAGCAGGCGAAGGACCAGGCCCGCTCTCGATATCGGCAACACTGTCGACAGTCGATTTCCGACAAATCAGCCATCGGAATTTCGCAACTGCGCGGCCGCGGGAAATTCATCAATTCGCTGTGATTGCAATCACGCCGATCTACCCTGGACGTCGAACGCCTCAAGACAGTGATTTCATCGACAATCAAGGACCACCCCATGACACATGTTGCGTTACCGACGACTAGCGAAATCCCGGCAATCGTGGACCATGATGTCGCCGCGAAGCTACCCCCAGACCCCGCGGCGATCGGCGTGCCGCCGTTCGTCGTCGGCGCCCTGGTCCTCGGGTTGGTCCAGACCGGGTTCGTACCCGCCACCGCAGTCGGCGCCTCGCTGCCGATCCTCTTGGCGGCGACCTCGGTGGGCCAATTCGTGGCGGCCCTGCGCGCCTCGTCACTGGGCATGAACGCCGAGACCGGGATCTTCACGGTCTTCTCCGGCTTCTGGCTCAGCTACGCGATGCTCGTCCTCGGCCTCACCCACCATTGGTGGGGTATCACGCCGGACGCGATAGCCAAGACCGAGGAGGTCTTCGTCGTCGCGTGGCTGGTGGTGGTCGTCCTGCTGATTCTTGCCACCCTGCGCCTACCGCTCGCATTCACGGCCCTGTTCACGCTGGTAGCCGTCTCGCTGGCGCTCTCACTGATCGGAACAGCGAAGGAGAGCGCGGGCATCAGGGAGGCCGGCGGCTGGGTCGTCATCGCGGTCGCCGCGGTCGGGGCATATCTCTTTGTCGACACCATGTGGAAGTCGACCGGCGGCAAGCCGCTGCCGATGGGACGGCCCGTCATCACCACATGAATCGGCGACCGTACGACCACGGGCCCGCCCCTTCCGACCACCGGCGGCGGAGCCGACCCGCCTGTCGGTCACGCGGCGACGACCCCTCGCCGTGCGCACCATTTTGCCAGAATGTTGCGTAGGGCTCGCGAGGGGTGCACACTGGTCCCGGCGCGGACATGAGCTGGAGATCACACCCACCAGCAATGGTGGTTGCCGCCTCCCACGTCAGTGCGTGCCGTCGGAGAAAGGGTCGCCTTTTGCGAAGGATGATCGCGTCGAGGGTTCCGGCCGCCGATTCTGTCGGCCACGTCGGATATCGCGCCGACAGGAGGTGCCGACGCGCCCGCCGACCGGCATCTCACAACACCTTCGAGTCATTCCATGACATCAGGCGCGAACCGCACACAGTGCCAGCGTAAGCGCTTTCCGAATCTGCCGATGTCGGCATTTACCAGAAAGAAGACAAGTCCGTGTCAACTGTGACCATTGTGGGTGCCGGCGTGATCGGCGTCTCCTTCGCTCGTCTTTTCGGCGACGCCGGGTGGCACGTGAAACTCTCCGACCCCCGGCCGGATCTGGCCGAGATCATCGAGCGCGATCTGAGCGGCGTCCCGGTCACCGGCTTTCCTGACCTGGCCGAGGCCGCCCAGGGTGCCGACTTCGTGCAGGAGGCCGGTCCGGAACGCATCCCGGTGAAGAAGGAGATGTTCGCGACGCTGGCCGCCGAGACCCGCGACGGCGTGGTCCTCGCCTCGTCGTCGTCCTCGCTCCTGCCCTCGGTCTTCGCCGAGGGGAACCCGGCTGCCGACCGGATCGTCATCGGACACCCGTTCAACCCGCCGGAACTGATGCCGCTGATCGAGATCGTGCCGTCCCCGGCGACGACGCAGGAGACGGTCGATCGTGCCTATGCCGTCTATGCCGAACTCGGGAAACTCCCGATCAAGCTGAAACGCGAGATCCCGGGATTCGTCGGCAACCGACTCCAGCGGGTGTTCAACGAACAGGCCACCTATCTCGTCCAGCAGGGCGTGATCACCCCCGGCGACCTCGACGAACTCGTCAAGGCCTCGCTCGGGCTGCGCTGGGCGACCATCGGCCCGTTCGAGAGCCGCACCCTCGGCGGTGGCCCGGGTGGCATGCGACACCTGATCGAGCACGTCGGGTCGCAGATGACCTTCGAGGTCGGCGAACCCGACAAGAACGCGATGGGACCGGTGTGCGACGCCGTCGAGGCGGTCTACGGCACCGGCCAGGAGAACTACGAGCGGCTCGTTGCGCGCCGCGACCGACGAACCCGGGCGGTGCTCAAGGCCCTTGCCGAGACCGATGAGGACAACTGAGATGACCACGACAGACCAGACCCCGACACCTCAGGGCCCGACACCTCGGAGCGCGGCATATCAGAGCGCCGCCGAGCGGCTCGGCGCCAAGCTGAACCGGCCCGCGGCGACGACCCCCGACTTCGACATCCACGACGAACTCGCGCAGGTGCTGGCGACCGTGGGACTCACCGAGGCCGACTGCGGCGGCACGGTCGAGTTCACCGGCCAGGATCCGATCATGCCGGGTACTCTGCGCCTGGCCGGCGGCACGTCAGTCGCGTTGGCGGCCAAGTCCATTGCGATCGCCAAGATCTGGCAGCTCCGGGGTGGCCGGGGCCAGGACATCGCGATGGATCTCCGGGTGGCGCCGCGGCGGCTCTGCCCGTTCTACGAGAACACGTGGGAGTTGCTGAACGGGTACGCACTCAAGGACGCGGCCCGGGTCGACAACGCCTTCGCGACCTTCAGCTTCTACGAGACCGCCGACGGCCGGTGGATGCACCCGATGGGGCCGTATCCGCGGCTGCGCAATGACACCGCCGCGCTGCTCGGAGTCCCCGAGCGGGTCGACAAGGTCGCCGAGGCGATCAAGAAGTGGGACGCCCCCGACCTCGAGCAGGCCGGCGAGGAGGCGGGCGTCATCATGCCGATGTGCCGTACGACCGCCGAGCTGATGGCCACCGAGCAGTACCGCCAGGTGCTGGCTGGGATGCCGCCGGTGATCGTCGAGAAGGTCGCCGACAGCGACCCGGTGCCCTTCACCCCCGATCCGCGTACCCCGCTCGACGGCATCCGTGTGCTGGGCCGCGCCCACATCATCGCGGGCGCCGGGGCGGGACGGGCAATGGCGCTGCACGGCGCCGACGTGCTCAATGTCTGGGATCCCAACGAGTACGAGATCCCGATGCTGTACGTCACGTCCAACGTCGGTATGCGCTCGACGACGCTCGACCTCAAGACCGAGGACGGCGATCGGACGATGAAGGAACTGCTGGGCGGCGCCGACGTCTTCATCGCGAACCGGCGCCCCGACTATCTCGTGCGCCGCGGTCTCGACGCCGCGACCGCCTGCGCCGAGAATCCGGGCCTGATCCACGCGACCGTGAACCTCAACGGCGAGACCGGTCCGTGGGCGGGCCGAGTCGGATTCGACCAGACCGCGGGTGCCCTGGCGGGCGTGCTGATCAACGAGGGTGAGAACGGTGTGCCGAGCCTGCCCGCGGTTCCGGTGGTGAACGACTACATCACGTCCTGGTTCCTGCAACTGGGTGTCCTGCAGGCGTTGATGCTGCGTGCCGAGCACGGCGGCTCCTTCAAGGTGACGGTGTCGCTGACCCGTACCGCGCTGTGGATGGGCGAGCTGGGCATCTTCGACAAGGAGTACTCTGCGGAGGTCGCGGGCAAGGCACCCGGCCACGAGTATCTGGCGCCCGAAACGTTCATCGCCGACACCGCACTCGGCCGGTATCAGGGCGTCACCGAACAGATCCGGATGTCGCAGACCCCCGGCTACTACACGAATCCGTTGATTCCGCGCGGCTCACATCGCCCGGAATGGCGCTGATCAGGAGTATCGATGACATCACTGCTGGCCTTGGTGCTCCGCACGCACCGGATCGTGCGGATCGACCCGGCCGACGGCACAGTCACCACCGTCACCGACGAGGCCGGTCCCTCACCCGACGGCATCGTGCTCGACGGCGACCGGATGTATTGGACCACGATGGGTGCTCCGATCATCGATCCCGACATCCCCGGCGAGAAGGGCCGTGACTACTCGCCGCGTGACGGCGGTGTGCACAGCGCCCGGCTCGACGGCACCGACCACGTGGAGGTCGTGCCGCGCGGCACCCTGACCACCGGCAAGCAGATCGCCTCGGACGGCGCCGGCACCCTGTACTGGGCCGACCGGGAGGGCTGCAAGATCACCCGGGTCCGCGTCGACGGAACGGGTTTGGAGGATCTGATCGTTCACGTACGCGGTGACGACTGGCTGCAGGAGTGCGTCGGAGTGGCCGTCGACCCGGCGCACGGCGCGCTCTTCTGGACGCAGAAGGGGCCGGCCAAGGGCGGCCAGGGCGCGATCTTCCGGGCCGGTCTCGAGATCCCGCCCGGGGAGGCCCCCGACAACCGGTCCGATATCGAGGTGCTGTGGGACGGGCTACCCGAGCCCATCGACCTGGAGATCGTCGGCGACACGCTCTACTGGACCGACCGCGGCGCCGACGACGCCGGCGGCAACACCGTGAACCGGGCTCCGATTCCGGGTCCCGGTCAGGCGGGCCAGCCGCCGGAAATCCTGGCGGGCGGCTTCACCGAGGCCATTGGTCTCGCCGTGGATGAGGAGGCGGGCGTCGTCTACGTCTCCGCGCTGGGCGGGGACATCGTCGTGGTACCGCTCCCCGACCACCCGACGGCCACGCGCGAGCGCCGCACGCTCGTCTCGTTCGGCGAACCGCTCAGCGGTCTCACGTTGGAGAGGTGAGCCGGACCCGAACCGACCGACGTCGTCGATCCGGGAAATGACCTCCGCACACCGGAAGATCATCGCCTATCCGTTCCCACGGCGAGCAGCGCTACCAGGTGGCTCGGCTCAACATTCGACGATGTTGACCGCCAGCCCGCCCTCGCTGGTCTCCTTGTACTTCGACATCATGTCCTCGCCGGTCTGGCGCATCGTCTCGATCGCGACGTCGAGACTGATCCGGTGCCGCCCGTCCCCCAGCAGCGCGAGCTGCGCGGCGATGCCGGCCGTGTTCGCCGCGACCCCGTTGCGCTCGATGCACGGGATCTGCACCAATCCCGCGACCGGGTCGCAGGTCAACCCGAGATGATGCTCGAGTGCGATCTCAGCCGCATTCTCGATCTGCGCCGGCGTCCCGCCGAGCACCGCGCAGAGGCCGGCCGCGGCCATCGCGCAGGCGGTGCCGACCTCACCCTGGCACCCCGCCTGGGCACCCGAGATGGAGGCGTTCGCCTTGACGATCGAACCGATCGCGGTGGCCGTCAGCAGGAACGTGCGCACGGCATCGAAGGTGGCGTTCGCCGAGGTCACATGGTGATAGAGCACTGCCGGGATCACTCCGGCGGCACCGTTGGTGGGTGCGGTCACCACCCGCCCGCCCGCGGCGTTCTCCTCGTTGACCGCCATCGCGTAGATCGCCAGCCGCAGATTCGACGACAACGGCAACCCGCGCGCGTCGAGTTCCCGATGTGCCGCGGCGGCCCGGCGCGGCGTCCGCAATCCGCCGGGCAGGGTGCCCGAGGTCCGCAGGCCCGCCTCGACACAGGAGCGCATCGCGCTCCAGATGGCCGCCACCCCCGCGTTCGCGGCCTCGGGGCCGTGGAAGGCGCACTCGTCGGCAAAGACGATGTCGGCGATCGTCCGGCCGTCGGCGCAGGCCCGCAGCAGTTCGTCGGCGTTGCGATAGTCCGACGCAGGCCGGCGTTGCGGGGTGGCGGCCGCGGGGTCGGCCGAGGTGTCGACCACGAATCCGCCGCCGATCGACAGGTAGGTCTTCGTGGCCACCACCTCGGATCCGGCGTAGGCGGTGAACGTCAACGCATTCGGATGTCCGTGATCGCGGCCGCGCGGGTCGAACACGATGTCGTCGCGGGTCATCGACACCGGGCCGACGGTCAACCGGGCGCCGGCGGCCAGCTCCTCCCACGCGCCGCGGACGTCACCGGGATCGCAGGTCGCCGGATCAAGTCCGCGCAGCCCGGCGATCACCGCGTCGGGTGTGCCATGCCCGATGCCGGTGGCGGCGAGCGAACCGTGGAGCACGCACACGATGCGGTCGGGCGTGGCCAGCCCGGTCAGCTCGTCGAGGAACATCGGGCCCGCGCGCATCGGCCCCACCGTGTGCGAACTCGATGGCCCGACCCCGATGGAGAACAGATCCAGCGCGGAAACCGCTGCGCTACTGGATGATTGCATATCCGTCAATTCTGGATACGCCTCAGAACTGCAGGGTTGTCCGGGTCGCGCCGACGGGGCGTTGCGCGGTTCGTTCGCGGAATCCGGCGCGGAGCTCGGTGTCAAGCGCCACGTCCACGACAGTCCAGGCCATCGCGATCGCCGCGTCGATCACGGCCTCGTCGGCGCCGGCACCGACCGCCGCCGCATGAAACTCGGCGGTGTGCGGCACCGCGGTCTCCCCGCGGAACGCGATCATCGGATGAATGGCGGGTACCACCTGGGACACGTTGCCCATGTCGGTGGAGCCGCCGCCCAACTGGTCACCGGTCAGCTCGCGCCCCAGGGCGGTCGCATTGCGGTTCCACAGATCCGCGAGCTGCGGATCGGTACGCACCGGGGCGTAGGGGTGTTCGGTGGTCTCGTAGGTCCAGGTGCAGCCGGTGGCGATGGCGCCGCCTTCGAAGCAGGCCAGGACCCGCTTGATGGTCGCCTGCCAGAGCTCGATGTCCCGCGCACGGACCTCCACCTGGACGACGGCGCGCTCGGGGATGATGTTGGTGGCCTCACCGCCTGAGGAGATGAAGGCGTTCAGATTCACCTCCGCGAGCAGGTGCTGCCGTAGCAACGCCATCGCATGCAGTCCGACACTGGCCGCGGACAGGGCGTTGACGCCGGCCTCGGGCACCGCGGCCGCGTGTGCGGGTTTACCTGTGAAGATCACCTGGAATCGGCCGACGGCGGTGTTCTCGGTACCGCCGCACGGCCGGTCGTCGCCGCTCATCCCGTGCGTCATCATCGAGAAGTCGACATCCTCCCAGGCACCTTCGAGCAGCATCGAGACCTTCCCGCCGCCGTGCTCCTCGGCGGGGGTGCCGAGCAGTTTGACGCGCAGGCCCGCCTGATCGGCGACGTCGGCCAGGGCCAGTGCGGCACCGACGCCGGCCGCGGCGATCATGTTGTGGCCGCAGGCGTGGCCGATGCCGGGCAGGGCATCGTACTCGGAGCAGACCGCGACGGTCAGATCGCCGTCACCGTAGACGGCCTCGATCGCGGTCGGCACGCCGTAGGCGCCGACCTCGACGGCGAAGCCCGCGTCGCGCAGGACCCCGGCGACCTTCGCGGCCGCCTCGTGTTCCTCCCACGATAACTCCGGGTTCGCATGGATCGCGTGGCTCAACGCCACCAGCTCGTCACTGCGCGCCTGCACCACTGCTTCGGTCCGAGTCTTCAGCTCGGCGACCTGGTCGACGGTCTGTGTTGTCACGATGATTCCTTCGCCGCACTCCTGGGTACCGCGATAGCCTGCTATGCCGTGCGATTCGCCGCATCGGGTCAGCACGTTTCTGCGGAATTTTCGGCTTCGATGGCAGATTTCCGGGCAGACGGCGTCGACGTGCGCCTTATCCACGCATTGCCGATCGAGCCCCGGGGCGATCTGGCGGAGCCCGGCACCGGGGCGCGTCTCGCCCGGCACCACGCGCGTCGGTGCAGCATCATCCTTCTATGCCGAGAAGTCTCCCCTGCACCACCGCGCCGGGCGCACCAGGGCGCCCGTGAGGACACCGGGCCGCCTCGCCTTCTACTACGGACCGATGGGGGCGGGGAAGTCGACGTCCGCGCTGCAGACGCATTTCAACCAGGTCCAGCAGGATCGCCGGGGCGTTCTCGTCACCCAGCGCGACCGCTCCGGCAAGGCGTTGGTGACCAGCCGGATCGGCCTGGCCGCCGAGGCACTGCTGATCGAAGCGACCACCGACCTGACCGAGCTGATCGTCGGCGCAGGCACGGCCCGGATCGTCGATTTCGCGGTGTGTGACGAAGCGCAATTCCTGAGCCCGCGGCAGGTCGATCAGCTGGCCGGGCTCGCCGACGATCACGGCGTCGATGTCTTCGCCTACGGACTGCTCACCGATTTCCGGTCGGTCCTGTTTCCCGGGTCGGCGCGGCTCGTCGAGCTCGCCGACGAGCTGCACCGGCTGCAGGCCGTCGTCCTCTGCTGGTGCGGTCGTGCGGCCCTGCTGAATGCGCGCGTCGTCGACGGACGGGTCGCGCGGACCGGGGAGGTGGTCGCGGTCGGTGACACCCAGGAGGCGCCGGTGCGCTATCAGGCGCTGTGCCGGCGCCATCACATCGAGGGGCGCACCCGCGGTCACGCTGCCGGCGAGGCGAAAGGGCTGTGATCACAATGGTCGACACGAGATCCGTGGCACCGGCCACACGATTCGACATCGTCGTCGTGGGAGCCGGCATCGCCGGACTCACGGCGACCCGGCTGCTGCGCTCGCGGGGCCGCCGGATCGTCGTCCTCGAGGCGCGTGACCGGATCGGCGGCCGCGTCCACACCGATCGGGCGGATGGTCGGATCACCGACCTCGGCGCGTCGTGGATCCACGGCATCGACGACGCCCCGCTGTACGACGCGGTTCGCGAATTCGGTTGTCGGACCGCTGAGTTCACGGTCGGCAGCTTTCAGCCCGACGGCCGCCCGATCGCCTACTACAGCCCCGACGGCAACCGGCTGGGCGATGCCGAGGCCGCGGCATTCGCTCGCGACGTCCGGTCGGCCGACGCGCTGCTCACCCGCACCATCACCGAGTCGGCGCCCGGGACGTCATACGGCGCGGCCGCCGAAGCCGCGCTGGCCCGTCTCGGCTGGAACCGCGACCGCACCGACCGGGTCCGCGAGTTCCTGCGGCACCGCACCGAGGAGCAGTACGGCGTGTGGATCGATGATCTCGACGCGCACGGGCTCGACGACGACGCGACCCTCGGTGACGAGGTCGTGTTCCCCGATGGCTACGACCAGCTCGCGACCCGCCTGGCCGACGGCGTCGACGTGCGGCTGGAGCAGCGGGTGACCGCGGTGCGGTGGAGCGATCGCGGGGTGGCGGTGACGGTGGGCGAGACCGTGTTCGAGGCGGCCGCCGCCGTCGTGACCGTGCCGGTGGGACCGCTGCGGTCGGGGGCGATCGATATCGAGCCGCCGCTGCCCGAACCGATCGCCTGCGCGCTCGGTCGACTCGAGATGAACGCCTTCGAGAAGGTATTCCTGCGCTTTTCCACCCGGTTCTGGGATGCCGATGTCTACGCGATCCGGCAGCAGGGCGACGCGGGGCGGTGGTGGCATTCGTTCTACGACCTGACCGGGCTCCACGGCGAGCCCACACTGTTGACCTTCGCGGCCGGGCCGTGCGCCGACGCGATCCGCGGGTGGAGCGACGCCGAGATCGGCGCCTCCGTCCTCGCCGCACTCCGCGACCTCTACGGTTCGGTACCCGACCCCACACACATCACCGTGACGCGCTGGCGCGACGATCCCCTCGCGCAGGGCTCCTACGCCTACCTGGCCGTCGGTGGGACGCCCGCCGACCACGACGTCCTCGCCACACCGATCGGTGGCGTGCTGCACCTGGCCGGCGAGGCGACGTGGACCGACGATCCCGCCACCGTCACCGCCGCACTGCTGTCCGGGCATCGTGCCGCCGAGAACATCCTGGGGACGTCGATCGCGATCGACGAGCTGTGGGCGCGAACCTGAACGTCGACACCCCGGCCGTCTACCCGTGCCGGATGTCGAGCAACTGCTCGAAGAAGCCCCCGAAACGCCGGTTCGGCTCGACCAGATGGATCTCCAGGATCCAGTGGGACGGGTGACCGCCGACGCGATGATCGTGCAGACGGGTCGTCGATCCGGGGGCGATATACGACGCGATCGTGTCGCCGGGGATGTGCTCGTGGGGGAAGTCGCCGACGAGGTGTCCCGCGATCTCACCTCCGAACAGATATCCGGCATCGTCGGCGATCGTCCCGACGATCTCGTAGAGCTGCTCGCCGGTGATGTCGGGATCGGCGTCGAAGGCCGCCCGCCCGGCCCGCCATACCGGCGCCAAAGCGTCACGGAGCGCGGTCTTCTCGGGATCGTCGCCCACCACGTAGGTGCGACCGAAGTCGGCTTCCCATTCGGTGAGGATGGGCCCGAAATCGAGAAAGACGATGTCGTCGTCGGCAATTGTCCGATTCGGCGGATTTTCCCGGTAGGGCGCCAATGTGTTGGCGCCCGCGCGGACGATCCGTTTGTGCCAGTAGCGGGTGATGCCGAATTCCTCGGCCGCCAATTCCCGTATCGCATCGCTGACCTCGCGTTCGGTGCGGCCCGGGGCGATGAGCTCACGCGCCACGACCTCGTCGAAGAGGACTTCCGCACGCCCTTCGGCGTCGATCAACGCGGTGATCCGGTCGGCCTCATCAGTGGTCACGTCATCCGATTCTGCCACGATCGGACGCCACCCGGCCGGCGGACGACAACTCAGAGGAGTCGTCCCTTCGCCGCCTCGGGTGAGCGCATGCCTACGACTCGGCCGGCTCGGTCTGGGTGGCGGCACGCAGGCGTTTGCCCCGTCGACGATAACGCCAGACGAAGTAGGCGATGCCGACGGCGAGCACGGCACCGACGATCGCACCCCACGCCGAGCCGGCGCGGAAACCGGGTGCCTCGACGTCGAAGATCCGCTGACCGGCGTGGGCGCCATTGCCGGTGCCGAGGACGACACCCAGGGTGAGCAGGTTCGGGATGGCCACGACGACGCCGATCGCGGCGAGCACCAGGGACGGGATGTTCTTGAGCCGCTTACGGTAGAGAATCCCGAAACCCCAGGCGATCAGTGGTACGGCCGTACACACCAGTCCGAGCACCACGCCGTAGAAGGATCCACTCAGCAGTGAGCCGCCGGTCCGTCCCCGGATGAACTCCGCCCACTCCCGGGGCACCGCGGCTGCCAGGATGAAATAGACGATGACCGCCGCCACGACACCGATCAGGGCGAAGATCGCCATCCGACCCCAGTGGCGCAGCCGCTCGCCGAAACTCACCGGTGGCGGTTCGGCGGCGGCGGATTCGGCCGGTGCGGGCGGGAGCGACTTGCCGGGTTTTGCGTCCATGGCATCGATCTTGCCCGGACTCCCCCGGCGGCGTCCATGACTCCGGGCGAACAGCGGTGACCTGGCTGCGGGATCGCTGTCGGCCTCGGGGTTTACCCCCAGTCACCGCGCTGCCGGGGTCCCACATTTGTCGGGGTCACATTCCGGTCGGACACCGGATGTGCAGGGGCACCAGGTCCGGCGACGATCAATGCCATGATCACAGTCGAGCACCTCACCAAGAAATACGGCGGCCACCTCGCCGTCGACGATGTCTCCTTCACCTGCCGACCCGGCCAGGTCACCGGGTTTCTCGGCCCGAACGGCGCGGGCAAGTCCACGACCATGCGCATCATCGCCGGTCTCACCCCGCCGACGTCGGGGTCGGCGACGATCCATGGCGTCGACTATCGCGCCATCCCCAATCCGGCCACGTCGGTGGGTGTGCTGCTCGATGCGTCGGCCCAGCACGCCGGACGCACCGGTGCCGAGGTCCTGCGGCTGTCGGCGCTGACGATGGGCATCCCGCGGACCCGCGTCGACGAGATGCTCGACACCGTCAGCCTCACCCCCGAGGAATCCGGGCGGCGGGTGCGCAACTACTCACTCGGGATGCGTCAGCGCCTCGGGATCGCCAACGCCTTGCTGGGCGATCCGGCGGTGCTCATCCTCGACGAACCGGCCAACGGCCTGGACCCGGCCGGCATCCACTGGATGCGCAGTCTGCTGCGCGACTACGCCAATCGCGGTGGCACCGTGCTGCTCTCCTCGCACCTGCTGCATGAGATCGAACTCATCGCCGACGACCTCGTGGTGATCGGGCAGGGTCGCATCGTCGCCCAGGGCACCCAAGCGGAGTTGTTGGCGGCCACCGGGACCCACGTGCGCTCGGTGGACGACGACGCGCTGATGCCTGCGCTGGCCGCCGCCGGCATCACGGTCACCCCGGCGCCCGGTGGCGGCCTGCACACCGAGACCGCACCCGAGGAGGTCGGCCGGGTCGCGGCATCCGCACAGATCCCGCTCGTCGAGTTGCGGCCGGGCGACGGCGCCCGACTCGAGGAGATGTTCCTCCGACTCACCTCCGACACCCAGCGCGAAAACCTCATTCCCGAAGGAGCACTCGCATGACGACCACCGCTGACCTGACCAGAGAAACCGCCGCCACGCCGTTGCGTCCGGTTCCCGACGCCCCGACACCGCTGGCCGGTATTCCCCTGTCCCGCCTGATCCGCGTCGAACTGCGCAAGCTCATCGACACGCGGGCCGGCTTCTGGCTCGCCGCGTCGATCGGCATCCTGTGCGTCGTCGTCATGGTCGCGATGCTCATCGGCCATCGCAGTCAGTGGGCGAGTCTCAACTTCGGCCACTTCTTCAGCGTGATGAATACGCCCATCAGCATCATCCTGCCGGTGATGGCGGTCCTGCTGGTGACCGGCGAATGGAGTCAGCGCACCGGGCTGACGACGTTCACGATGGAGCCGCGACGCGAGCGGATCGTGGTCGCGAAACTGGTCACCGCGTTGATCGCGGCCGCCACGGCGACCGTCCTGAGCCTGATCTTCGGCGCCGTTGGCAATGCCATCGCCGGGCTCGTGTTCGGCGATCCGGCCGGCGCCTGGGACTTCACGATGGCCTCGCTCGTCAACTCGTTCACGATCCAGGTCTTCGGACTGCTGCTCGGATTCGGTTTCGCCGCACTGATTCTCAACACGCCCGGCGCGATCGTCGCCTACTTCGCGCTGCCGACGGCCATGAGCGTGCTCACCGAGCTGGTGCCCTGGTTCACCGATCATCTCGCCGACTGGGTCGACCCGTCCTCGACCAACGAGCCGTTCTATGCCACCCAGTGGGCCACCGGCGGCGAATGGTGGCGGCTGATCGTCTCGTCGATCATCTGGGTCGCGATACCGCTCGGCCTCGGGATCATGCGCATCCTGCGCTCCGAGGTGAAGTAGGCGGGGTAGATCCCCTCACCGAACACACGATGTTGCTGTTCGTTCCGGTTTCCGGAGCGAACAGCAACGTGTGTCGGTCTGGGTCGCCCAGCCCTTGCTCTCCCCGGTTGCCTCCGGTTGATTACTCACATAGAGTAGTACTCGTAGTGAGCAATCTGAATGAGGAGGTCATCATGGGATACGGATACTGGGACAACGCCGCCTACGCCGACGCCGCGGCCGCACGGCGCGCCGCCGGGTCGGAGGACTTCGGCTATCACGCGAGCCTGCGCGCGGTGCCGCGCCACCTGCGCACGGCCGCACCGTCACTCAACGTCTACGGGGTCACCACCCGCGATGCCCGCGACAGCGCCGATCACCCGAATTCGGTGCCGATCGTCGTGTTGTTCGACGTCACCGGGTCGATGGGGCGGGTGCCGATCATCGTGCAGCGCCGCCTCACCAACCTGTTGGGATCGCTGACACGCGGCGGCGTGGTCACCGACCCGCAGATCATGATCGGGGCGATCGGCGATGACCGGTACGACGTGGTGCCGATCCAGATCGGTCAGTTCGAATCCGACAACCGGATCGACGAGCAGCTGCGCGATGTCTATCTGGAAGGCGGCGGTGGCGGCGACAAACGTGAGGGATATGCGCTCGCCGCGTATTTCCTCGCCACCCGCGCACGCACCGACGCGTGGGCGAAGCGCGGCAAGAAGGGGTACGTGTTCGTCATCGGTGACGAGATGAACAAGGAGGTGCTGTCCGGGGATTCGATTCGCCGGCGGATCGGTGATCAGGTCGACGGCGACATCGACGTGGCGTCGGTCTACGCCGAACTGAACAAGCGCTGGCATACGTACTTCATCCTGCCGAACATGACCAGCTACTACCACGACCCGGAGATCGAGGCGCACTGGCGCGAGATCGTCGGCGAACGCTTCGTGCGGCTGGAGAATCCCGCCGGCCTGGTCGAGCTGATCGCGGGCACCGTCGCGCTGACCGAACAGGCCACCAACGGCGGGAACCGATGAGGCCGGGCACGCCCGTCATCGTCGTGGGCCTGGGCTACGGCGACGAGGCCAAAGGGGCGACAGTCGATTTCCTCGCGACCGAGATTCCCGACACCGTTGCGGTGGTCCGCTTCTCCGGCGGCGCACAGGCCGCGCACAACGTCTGCCACGGTCCGCGGCATCACACGTTCCGGCAGTTCGGATCGGCCACCTTCGCCGACGTGCGCACCATCCTGCGGGCGCCGATGATGGTGCATCCGCTGCGCCTGGCCGTCGAGGCCGCCGAACTCGCCGACACCGGTGTGCGCGATCCGTGGGGGCTGCTGACCGCCGACGCGCGCTGCCTGGTCACCACCCCGATCCACGCCGCACTCAACCGGGCCCGGGAAACCTTGCGGGGCAACGCCCGCCACGGTTCCTGCGGCGAGGGTATCGGCGAGACCCAGGCATACGCGCAGGCGGTCGCGCGGCGCGCGGGAGCGGGGCAGTCGATCGGCAACGTCACGTGTCCCGCCGACGCCCCGGACGCGGCGGTCCCGGATCTCGGCCTGTTGCGGGACCGGGCGGCGACGCTGCGCGCCGTCGACGCGCTGGCCCGCTACGCCGCGCCCCTGCTCGCCACCGCCGGGATCGAGCACGAACCCGCCTCGGCGATCGCCGAGGCGCTCTGCGACGTGGCCGCGATGATCCGCATCGTCGACCACGCCGACGCCCACCTGGCCGCGACCCTGGCGCAGGGCACGGTGATCTTCGAGGGCAGCCAGGGCGTGCTGCTCGACGAATGGCACGGATTCCATCCGCACACCACATGGTCGACGGTGACGCCCGGGCCCCTGCGCCGCGAACTGATCGCGGCCGGGCACCGCCCGTACGTGCTGGGACTGACCCGCTGCTACGCCACCCGCCACGGCGCGGGCCCGATGCCGACCGAAGAGCCGCGGATATCCCTGCCCGACCCGCACAACCGGGAAGGCCGCTACCAGGGCGCCTGGCGCACCGGGCATCTGGATCTGCCCGCGCTGCGCTACGCGGCGGCCGTGTGCGGTGGCCTCGACGGGGTGGGTGTCTCCCACCTCGATGTCCTCGACCGGCCGGGCCTGGGTGTCGCCCACAGTTGGGACGGTGTGCGCAAACCCCTGCTGCCCACCCCGTCCGGTGATCTCAGGGCGCTTTCGGCACTGACCGACATCGCCCGCCGCGCTCGCCCGGACATCCGGCCGCTACCCACCGCCCCCGACGAGGTGGCACAGTTGATCTCCGACGCGGCCGGCGCACCGGTCGTGCTGACCGCCGACGGACCTGCGCGAACCGACAGGAGGCTCACGTGCCCGAGATCGACGGTTCCCCTCGCACTGCTCGCCCCGACATCCCCGCTCGCGCTGGCCCCGACCCCGCCCTCCTCAGCGTCGTCAGTGTCGACGTCGTCGCGGTGACCTACGATCGGCACTCGCGCACGGTGCTCGTCGGCACCCACGAGCGCACCACCGATCCCTTCCTGGGCGAACGCGCACTGCCAGGTGTCGTGGTCCGCAGCGGCGAACGGCTCCGCGACGCCGCGCTGCGCGCGCTGGCCAAACTCGCGATCACCGCGGCCCCCGATGGTCTCGGGCACCTGCGCACCTTCGACGAGCCGACCCGCGATCCGCGTGGCCCGTCCCTATCGATCGCGCTCTGGGCCGCCTTCTCCCGACCGCCCGGCACCGCCGACGGCCCCGCGCTCTGGGAACCGATCGAGCGACCGCCGGCAACGGTCTTCGACCACGGCCACATCCTGGACACGGCACGCCCGCTCCTCGCCGAGAAGCTGTGGCGCGACCTCGATTTCACACGCGCGCTGACCGGTCCCGAGTTCACCGCGACCGACGCGGTCGCGATCACCCGCCAGCTCACCGGCGCACCGGTCCACCGCGCCAACCTCAATCGTGATCTGGCGCGGATCGATTCGCTGGCCGAGGCGGGATTTGCGCCGACCGCCGGTGGGCGGCCACCGAGATTGTGGCGGTGGGTGTAGGCCGCCACCCACCATGCGTTCAGTACCCACCGGCCCCCCGACGCCCGCCCAACGCCGCCCGCACCTCGTCGTCGGTGCACTGTGCGAAGTCGTGGTAGGCGCCGCCGACCCCGCGGAACCGGCGCGGCGTGGCCAGGCAGATCACCTCGTCGGCGGGCGTCAGCTGTTCGGCCACCCCCACCGGACCCACCGGGACCGCCACCACCAGCCGCGCCACCCCCTGACTACGCAAGGCGCGCAGCGCAACTCGCATCGTCGCGCCGGTCGCCACCCCGTCGTCGACGACGATCACCGTCCGCCCCGCGACCGGAAGCGGCGGGCACCCCTGCCGATACGCGATCTCCCGGCGCGCGAGCTCGCGACGTTCACGCCCGATCACGGCGTCGAGATCGGCGCGGGTCATCCCGGCGGCGGCGATCACGTCGTCGTTGGTGACGATCACCCCGCCCGCGATCGCCCCCGCGGCCAGCTCGGGCTGCCGGGGCACGCCGAGTTTGCGCACGACGAAAACGTCCAGAAGCGCAGGCAGCGACGCCGCGATCGGCGCGGCGACCGGCACGCCGCCGCGCGGCAGCCCCAGCACCACGACGTCGTCGCGGCCGCGATACCGACCGAGCCGGCGGGCCAGGAGTCGGCCCGCGTCCGCTCGGTCGGCGAAGCGTCTCACCGCAGCGCCGCGTCCACCACTTCTTGTGCCTGCTGCTGCACCTCGGCGAGATGCTCTGGGCCGTTGAAGGATTCGGCGTAGATCTTGTACACGTCCTCGGTGCCCGACGGCCGCGCGGCAAACCACGCGTTCTCGGTGGTCACCTTGAGCCCGCCGATCGCCGCGCCGTTGCCCGGTGCACTGGTCATGATCGCGGTGATCTTCTCCCCCGCCAGCTCGGTGGCGGTGATCTGATCGGCCGAGAGCTTCGCGAGCACCGCCTTCTGTTCCCGCGACGCCGGTGCGTCGATGCGCGCATACGCCGACTCGCCGTAGCGGTCGGCGAGCTCGGCGTACCGCTGCGACGGGGTCTTGCCGGTCACCGCCAGGATCTCCGCGGCCAACAAATCCAGGATGATGCCGTCCTTGTCGGTGGTCCAC
>JASGFO010000033.1:0-23370 GCA_047605505.1 Gordonia sp. (in: high G+C Gram-positive bacteria)
AACTTGCGCAGGTCGGCGGTGTCGTCGGGCCAGCCCATCGTCGAGAACGGCCACAGGCCCGAGGAGAACCACGTGTCCAGGACATCGGTCTCCTGCGTGTAGCCGGCGGGCGGCTCCGCCCCCGGTGCCGGGCAGACGACCTCGCCGTCGGGGCCGTACCAGATCGGGATGCGGTGGCCCCACCACAGCTGGCGCGAGATGCACCAGTCGTGCATGTCGTCGACCCAGCCGAACCAGCGCGGCTCCATCGACTCGGGGTGGATCTTCGTCTCCCCGTCGCGGACGGCGTCACCGGCTCGCTTGGCGAGCGATTCGACCGCCACCCACCACTGCATCGACAGCCGCGGCTCGATGGGCTCGCCGGTGCGCTCGGAGTGGCCGACGCTGTGCTGGTACGGGCGGACTTCCTTGACGATGCGGCCCTGCTCGCGCAGTGCCTCGCACACGGCCTTGCGCGCCGCGAAGCGGTCCATCCCGTCGAACCGCGTGCCGGTGTCGACGACGCGGGCCTGCTCGTCGAGGATCGTCGGCATCGGCAGGTCGTGGCGCTGGCCGATGGCGAAGTCGTTCGGGTCGTGCGCCGGGGTGATCTTGACGGCGCCGGAGCCGAACTCGGGGTCGACGTAGTCGTCGGCGATGACCGGGATCCGACGGTCGAGGAACGGGTGCTCCAACTCGGTGCCGACGAGTTTCGCGTACCGGTCGTCGTCGGGGTGCACGGCGATCGCGGTGTCGCCGAGCATTGTCTCCAGCCGTGTGGTGGCGACGACGATGTGCGGCTCGTCGTCCTTCATCGAGCCGTAGCGGAAGGAGACGAGTTCGCCGTCGACGTCTTCGTACTTGACCTCGATGTCGCTGACGGCGGTCTGCAGGGCCGGCGACCAGTTGACCAGGCGCTCGGCCTGGTAGATCAGCCCGTCGTCGAAGAGCTGCTTGAAGATGGTGTGCACGGCGCGCGAGAGGCCGTCGTCCATGGTGAAGCGCTCGCGCGACCAGTCGACGCTGTCGCCGAGGCGGCGCATCTGGTCGGCGATGGAGCCGGAGATGGCTTCCTTCTCCTGCCAGACGCGCTCGATGAACGCCTCGCGCCCGAGGTCGTCGCGGGTCTTGTCCTCGTCGGCGAGCTTTCGCTCGACCATCGTCTGCATCGCGATCGCGGCGTGGTCCATGCCGGGCAGCCACAGCACCTCGTAGCCCTGCATGCGCCGACGACGGCTGAGCGCGTCCATCAGGACGTGCTCGTAGGCGTGGCCCATGTGCAGCGACCCGTTGACGTTGGGCGGCGGGATGACGATGGAGAACGGCGGTTTGTCGCTCGACGCGTCGGCGGTGAAGTACCCGGCGTCCACCCAGCCCTGGTACAGATCCTGCTCGTGGTCGGCAGGGTTCCAGGCAGCGGGCAGCGCGCTCGTCGCGTCGGGGGTAGTCACGGCGTCAATTCTAAGGATGACGAAGGGGCTGCCGTGCAGGGGGCGGGTTTGTACGATTCAGCCCATGTCCCCTGCCGCCGCTCAGGCGTTTCCCAAGCTCAACGAGCCCGATGTCACTCTCGAGATCACTGCCGCTCAGCTCCTCGACATGGTCGGTCAAGTAAGGGAATCGACGAAGCGCGTGATCCTCACGTACGTCGGCGCTTTGGCGTGGGCATGCGCCACCGCATTGGTCGCCGCGGTGATTGCCCCCGCTGGAACCGACGACGCCGGGGGGTGGTGGATCGCACCCGGCATCGCCTTCACGGCAAGCTTGGTGGTGTTCGGCTTCACTCGACGAGAGACGCTGCGCAGGCTGCGTGATCGGTACCACACCGCCCTCGACCGCGGATATGAGCAGCCGGCATACACATACTCGGCGGCCTTCGGGCCCGACTATCTCGACGTGGTGCTGGACGGGATCATCTACGAGCGGGTGTCGTTCGCCACGATCGACCGGGTCGAGCTCCACGGCGACCTAGCCGAGATCTGGGGCCGAGTCGACCGTTCAGCCTGGATGGTCTGCCCGCGGGCACTCCTCAATGGCAGCGGGATGGACAGGCTCCGGTCGGCCGGAGTTCGAATGGAAGTCGCACAATGACTTACGCCAACCAACCGGGGTGGCAGGCAAATCCCGCACGAATCAGCAAATCCCGCACCGATCGATGCGGGATTTGCTGATTCGTGCGGGAGGAAGCTAGGCGGTCTTGTCGCGCGGCTCGGTGCGCGGCTTCTTGCGGGGCACGACGGTCGGCAGGACGTTGTCGCGGACCGTGTCGCCGGTGACGACGACCTTCTCGACGTCGTCGCGGCTGGGGATGTCGTACATGACGGGCAGCAGGACTTCCTCCATGATCGCGCGCAGGCCACGGGCACCGGTCCCCCGGTGGATGGCCTGATCGGCGATCGCCTCGAGGGCGTCCCCCGAGAACTCCAGCTCGACGTTGTCCATCTCGAACAGCTTGGTGTACTGCTTGACCAGCGCGTTCTTCGGCTCGGCGAGGATGTTGACCAACGATTGCTTGTCCAGGTTCGTCACCGAGGCGACGATCGGCAGGCGGCCGATGAACTCCGGGATGAGACCGAACTTGATCAGGTCCTCGGGCATGACCTCGGCGAAGTGATCGGTGGTGTCGACCTCGTCCTTGGTGCTGACCTCGTTGCCGAAGCCGATGCCCCGCTTGCCGACGCGGTCGGAGACGATCTTCTCCAGCCCGGCAAACGCGCCGGCCACGATGAACAGCACGTTCGTCGTGTCGATCTGGATGAACTCCTGGTGCGGGTGCTTGCGCCCGCCCTGCGGCGGCACCGACGCCTGCGTGCCCTCGAGGATCTTCAGCAGCGCCTGCTGCACGCCCTCGCCGGACACGTCGCGGGTGATCGACGGGTTCTCGCTCTTGCGGGCGATCTTGTCGACCTCGTCGATGTAGATGATGCCGGTCTCGGCGCGCTTGACGTCGTAGTCGGCGGCCTGGATCAGCTTCAGCAGGATGTTCTCGACGTCCTCGCCGACGTAGCCGGCCTCGGTGAGCGCGGTCGCGTCGGCGATCGCGAAGGGGACGTTGAGCATCTTGGCCAGCGTCTGCGCCAGGTAGGTCTTGCCACAGCCGGTGGGGCCCAACATCAGGATGTTGGACTTCGCCAGCTCGACGGTCTCCCCCGTCTTGGCGTCCTTTTTCTCCCCGGCCTGGATCCGCTTGTAGTGGTTGTAGACCGCGACGGCCAGCGTCCGCTTCGCGTTGTCCTGGCCGATGACGTAGTTGTCCAGGAAGTCGCGGATCTCGATCGGCTTGGGCAGCTCGTCGAGCTTGACGTCACTGTTCTCGGCGAGCTCTTCCTCGATGATCTCGTTGCACAGGTCGATGCACTCGTCGCAGATGTAGACGCCGGGACCGGCGATGAGCTTCTTGACCTGCTTCTGACTCTTGCCGCAGAACGAACACTTCAGCAGGTCGCCACCGTCTCCGATTCGAGCCATGGTGCTACCTACTTCCCTGCTGCCTGTCGTGCCGGTACACCGACGGTACCCGCCTTGTGTTCGGACTTCGAGTTACTTAGAGCGAATGTCGCCGGATTCTTCCCGCTACTTCTTCATCGACTTCTTGCGGTATCCGAAGACCTCGTCGATGATTCCGTACTCCTTGGCCTGCTCGGCGGTGAGGATGTTGTCGCGGTCGGTGTCCTCGCGGATCTTCGACGCCTTCTGACCGGTGTGGCCGGCCAGGATCTCGTCGAGGCGGTTGCGGATGCGCTCGATCTCGGCGGCCTGGATCTCCAGGTCGGAGACCTGGCCCTGGAAAGCGCCGCCGGTGCGCGGCTGGTGGATCAGGATGGTCGCGTTGGGCAGCGCGGCGCGCTTGCCGGGGGTGCCGCCGGCCAGCAGGATGGCCGCCGCCGACGCCGCCTCGCCGAGGCAGACGGTCATGATGTCGCAGTGCACGTACTGCATCGTGTCGTAGATGGCGAGCATGTCGTGCACGCTGCCGCCGGGCGAGTTGATGTACATGGTGATGTCACGGTCGGGGTCCTGGGACTCCAGGACCAGCAACTGCGCCATCACGTCGTTGGCGACCGTCTGGTCGATCGGGGTGCCGACGAAGACGATGCGCTCCTCGAACAGCTTGGC
This sequence comes from Gordonia sp. (in: high G+C Gram-positive bacteria), assembly GCA_047605505.1. Lineage (GTDB taxonomy): Bacteria > Actinomycetota > Actinomycetes > Mycobacteriales > Mycobacteriaceae > Gordonia. Next base: position 4,096 of record JASGFO010000033.1, read on the forward strand.
GTACGGGTCGTACTGCCGGTGACCGGTCGGGGTCTGCTCGATGAAGCTCGGCAGGATGTAGCGCGCCTGCAGATCGCGCATGGCCTGCGCCGATGCCGGGACGCCGGTCTGGTTCACGTCGTTGCTCATGATGCTCTTTCGAAGTCGAAGGTGTCGGTGGCTAGAGGGAGGTGACGACGTGGTCGACGAGGCCGTACTTCTTGGCCTCCTCGGCGCGGAACCACTTGTCGCGGTCGGCGTCGGCCTCGATCTTCTCCAGCGGCTGCCCGGTGTGCTTGGCGTTGAGTTCGTTCATTTCCTTCTTGGTCTGCGCGAACTGCTCGGCCTGGATGGCGATGTCGGCGGCGGTACCGCCGATGCCCGCCGACGGCTGGTGCATCATGATCCGCGCGTGCGGCAGGGCGTGCCGCTTGCCCTTGGTGCCGGCGGTCAGCAGGAACTGGCCCATCGACGCGGCCATGCCCATCGCGTAGGTGGAGATGTCGCACGGCGACAGCAGCATCGTGTCGTAGATGGCCATGCCCGCGGTGACCGAGCCACCGGGCGAGTTGATGTAGAACTGGATGTCCTTGTCCGGCGCCTCCGCCGACAGCAGCAGGATCTGCGCGCACAGCCGGTTGGCCACGTCGTCGTCGACCTGGGTGCCGAGGAAGATGATGCGCTCGCGCAGCAGTCGCTCGTAGACCGAGTCGTTCAACGTCAGGCCGGCGACGCCGGCGGACATCGCGGTGTGGATCGGGGAATTGCTCACGGGTTCCTGCCTTCGGGATTCATCTCGCGGTCTGATCGATCTCGCATTGGTGCTTGCACCGACACTAACCAATGGCCGGGCCCAACCCTTCCCAATAACACGCCGATTCGCTCACAGCTAAACGATGTTCCACCCGAACGGGTGACCCGTCGCCGAGACCGCGCGCCGCGGAAACGACGACGGCCGCACCGGGGAGATCCCGATGCGGCCGTCGCGTGACGTTGCCGGACTACTTGTCGTCGGCGGCGTCCTCGTCGTCGAAGGGGCCGAAGAATTCGGTGGTGTCGATCTTCTTGCCCTTGTCGTCCTTGACCGGCACGCGGCTGATGATCGACGCCAGCGCCTTGTTGCGACGGGCGTCGGCGATCAGCGCGCCGACCTGGTTGGAGGCCTGGAGCTGGTTGACGAACTCCTGCGGCTCCATCTGGTAGCGCTGCGCCAGGAAGATGATCTGCTGGGTCAGCTCGTCCTGGCTGACCTCGGTCTCCTCGGCGTCGGCGATCTCGTCCAGCAGCAGCTGGGCCTTGACGGCGCGCGCCGCACCGTCGCGGGCGTCCTTCTCGAACTCCTCGCGGCTGGTGCCCTGCGCTTCGAGCAGGCGCTCGAACATGGCCTCGTCGCCACCGATGCTCTGCATGACCTCGGCGGTCTGGTTCTCGACGGCCTCGTCGACGACGCCCTCGGGGACCGGGAAGTCGACGGTGTCGATCAGCTCTTCGAGCACCGCGTCGCGGATGCTGTTGGCCTGCTCGATCTTCTGGTTCTGGCCGACCTGGTCGGCGACCGCGGCGCGCAGCTCGTCGACGGTGTCGAACTCGCTGGCCATCTGGGCGAACTCGTCGTCGAGTTCGGGCAGCTCGCGCTCCTTGACCGCGCCGACCTTGACGGTCACGTTGGCGTCGGAGTCGGCGTACTCGCCGGCCACCAGCTTGGTGGTGAACTCGGCCTGCTCACCGGTCTTCAGCCCGACGACTGCCTCGTCGAGACCGTCGATCAGCTGGCCGGAGCCGAGCTCGTGGGAGAGGCCTTCGGCGGTGGCGTCGGCGACGGGCTTGCCGTCGACCGTGGCCGCGAGGTCCAGCACGACGTGGTCGCCGTTCTTGGCGCCGCGCTCGACGGGCTTGAGGGTGCCGAAGCGCTCGCGCAGGCCCTCGAGCTGCTCGTCGACGGCGGTCTCGTCGTCCTTGACGGCGTCGACGGTGACCTTCAGCTTGGAGTAGTCCGGCAGCTTGATCTCCGGGCGGATGTCGACGGTGGCGGTGAACTTGACCGGCTTGCCGTCGACCAGGTCCTCGACGTCGATGTCGGGGTTGGAGATGACCTTGATGTCGTGCTCTTCGACGGCCTCGGAGTACTTGATCGGGAGGATGTCGTTGACGACCTGCTCCAGGACGGCGTCACGGCCGACGCGGGTCTCGATCAACTTGGCGGGGGCCGTGCCGGGACGGAAGCCCGGGATGTTGATCTGCTGGGCGAGCGCGGCGTAGGCCTGCTCGAATCCGGGCTCGAGCTCCTCGAACGGGATCTCGACGGTCAACTTCACCCGGGTCGGGTCCAACTGTTCCACGCTGCTCTTCACGCGCGTCTCTCCTTATATATGTAGGTCGTAGTGTCGGGATGACAGGATTTGAACCTGCGACCCTCCGCTCCCAAAGCGGATGCGCTACCAAGCTGCGCCACATCCCGTGGGCTCGCTGCAGAGCGGGTGACGGGAATCGAACCCGCGTAGCTAGTTTGGAAGACTAGGGCTCTACCATTGAGCTACACCCGCGAGCAGGCGGCGCTGCCGGGATCGCCGGAACCGCCGCATGCGATGACCGACTGTACCTCGCGCCGACGCGGGGCCCGAAATCGGGGCGCCGGCCCTCCGACGACACGCGGACGCGTCGTCGAGTGGAAAATGTCACAGGCCGCATAACCGCAGGCACCGCGTCGTTTCGCCGGGATCTCCCTGTGTATCGCCTGGGAGGTAAGGAAACGCTGTGGCCATCCTGAAACGTTTATGCGACCATTGTCGATGATCAATCCGAGCGGACCTGGTTCCGCGCTGGATATCACCAGGGTTGGTCTCCAACCCCGCGGTGGCAATTCGAAGCCCCAACGAATGTGAAGGAACACCAGAGAATGCTTAGCACCACCAAGCATGCTCGGCGAGGCGCTGCCAAGGGCCTGCTCGCCGGACTCGCGGGCGCCGTGGCACTGACCGCCGCGCTCCCCGCCCAGGCACAGGCCGCGCCGGTCACGATCATCCCGGGCCTGCCCCCGGTCGAGATCCCCGGCTACAAGCCGCCGAAGCCGCGTCCGAAGCCGCAGCAGAAGCAGCAGCCCTCGGGACCGAAGGCTCCGCGTCCGCCGGCGCAGCCCGCTGTCGCCAGCCGCACCGGCTGGGTCGGCCTGTCCGACGACCACCTGCACTACGTCTTCTGGTACCGCAACGGCATCTTCGACCGCTCCATGCCGGTTTCGATGGGCAACAACAAGCACCCAACGCCCAACGGCACCTACTACGTCAAGGACCGTCGTCGCTCGATGTGGATGGACTCGTCCACCTACGGCGTGCCCGTGAAGTCGCCGGAGGGCTACCGCACCTTCGTCGAGTACGCCGTCCGCATGGACTGGAACGGCATCTTCATCCACGCCGCTCCGTGGTCGGTCGCCCAGCAGGGCGTCTCGAACGCGAGCCACGGCTGCCTGAACGTCAGCATGGCGAACGGCAAGTGGGTGTTCGAGCACATCCCGCGCGGCACCCCGATCGTCGTCCGCGGCACCATCGGTGGCGGCAACTGGCGCACCCCGCGCGACTAGCTCCCACATAGACGCACAGTGAGCCGGATCCTCCTCGGAGGGTCCGGCTCACTGCTTTTCCAGGCGACGCCGACGTTGTCGATCGCGATGGCCGAATTGATCGGCTCCCCAGTCGCCGGCCCGCCAGTAGAGGCCCTGCGCAATCTGCGCGAGCCCGAGGTCGGTGTCAGGGGGGCGGCGTAGGTTCCGAGGCAGCACATGCGAATCCGCGCATGTGCCAGTCGGAGAAAGGAAAAGCGATGGCCAAGACATCGCCCTACCACTCAATCAAGCCTGACGATCCAGACGTGTACCACGACTACACGAACTGTCCCCCTGGGTCGCAGATCCCGGATCGGTATCGCCGCTCGGGCACCGGCGGCAACCGTCGGTGCCAGCAGTGCGTGCGTATGGATTGACTGAGTGCTGTAGCGAGCGCCACGTGCCGTTGGGGAAACGACACGTGGCGCTCGCCTGTCTGGACCTAACCAGCTTTGAGCGTCGACGGAATCACCTGGACAGTAGCCGTAGCCGTCTTGGATGGCAGGGCGATGTCAGACCCCTGTCCTAGCGTGATCGGCGACACACCAATCAACGGGAGAGTTGCCCGCAGGGAAGGAAATCTCAGATGGATCCCATCTCACAGGTCGCCGTCGGATTGCTAGTCGCAGTTCTCGCGGCGGCGCCAGTCGCAGTTATCAATCGGCCTTTCGGCCCGAGACCTTCGGACGGTCAGCAGAATGCGATCGCAACCGACGGGTCAACGGTGAACCAGCACATCGACAACCGATCGCAGACCACGACCACTACCAACTTCCACACAATCGAGAACTACATCGACCGCAACGCGCCGACCAATTCGCCCGACGAAAGCGATGACCTCGGAGGGGCAGTCGTTGCAATCGGAATCCTGATCGTCCTCGCGGGCCTTTTGGCTGTGTACTCGAACGTCGCGCTGTTGGTCTCGACCTTCCTGATGGCGACGTTGATTCTCTTCGTGCTGAACCTAGCCACGACGACCAAACGGCGATTCGGGCCGCTGCCGAAGCCTGCGGTGTACGTCTTGGGACAGACTGCGATTCTGGCTGGGTTGACTGCCGTCGTGTGGTTCCTCGTATTCACAGTCGAAAGACATGGCGCCTCGCTGGCCGCCGCAAGTGAGGTTGCGCGTGAATCGGGCTCGCGACTCCCCGCTGCCGAACTACTTCAGGCCTTCGGAATCCCGGGGACTGCGCTCCTGGCATCCTTCGCGGCAGCCGTCGCCCTGACGTTCTTGCTGGCACTGATGGTCGCATCGAACCTGCTGGGGTGGGCAGCCGCGCTGTGGGTCGCGGCCTCGCTTGAACGTGGCAAGACCCCCTCCCAAGGCGTCCTGCAGCGTGCTCACCGATTCGAGACCCTGGGGTTCAGCGCAATGTCTCCGACAGTCGTCCTCGGAGCGATCGCGATTGTCCTGGCCTCTGGCGTCATCCCTGCACTGATCGATAGCGTGCCGGCTCCAACTCCAGTCTCGGTGGTCACTCCGCCGTACCAGCCGTAGTCTGCCAGCAGACATGATCTCACGGTCGGATGGCTCACCCGAGCCATCCGATTTGCGAGACTCTTGACCACCGCTGGATGTTTCAGTACGCAGCGAGCAAGCCATGTCGGCACCCAACTTGCTTGCCATCGTGACGACCGCTGGCCAGGCTGCATGGATGGACGACACAACGACACCTGGCGTCGGCGAACACCGGGTGTATAGGCTGCGCGACAGCTCCGCATCGGAGCAGGTAGAAGTGCTGGAGCTCTCACAGCGGGGCCGCAAGCAGCGCGCAACGATCCGATTCGGTGACTGCCAAACTGAAACGGTGCCACTGAATCGGCTGCGCACCAATTGGCGTGATATCGATACCTACGACGAACGTATGCGCAACATCGAGCGGCTCGCCGGCTTTGAGCTTTCACGAGGTCGAGGAGTCTGCGATCGATGAGGTCTTCGAGCAACTAGTGCCCGAATCAACCGCAACCCTCCTGTGGAGCGGACGTCTGCGCTACGTGATCAAGGTCGACGACCCCGGCATGTTCGAGCTACTTCTCGGGCAGCCGCCTGCTGCGTGCTCGATGGCGAACTCCACATCGGTCGCGAAGGCGCACTCGCGGCGAGCGAGCTGATCTGCCGGAATTCGCCACAGCCGATCCTCGACCACATCTACCAGGCAGAACTTGAGTCTCGGGCTGATTGCAAGAACGGCCGACACCGCGACAGCATCGATCCAAAGGGACGAGACCGCAGGACGTCACCAGAGTGGGAATGGAACTTCTATCTCACGTACACACGCCCTCGGCTCGAACTCCTTCGCCAATGGTGTGGGTGGTGGTAAATGCCACTAGCCCACACATCCTCGCACAAGCCAAGGACCACTTGTTCCACGACACCCTAGTTTGCGGGTCTCGAAGAGTCGGGCATGCCACCTCGTATTGTGTTGATGTGCCGCCCAGCGCGGTGAGGGACGACAGGAGGACCCATGACGTTGGAACCGGGCGACGAATTTGCGGGCTACCGCATCATCGAGGTCCTCGGCACGGGCGGCATGGGCACCGTCTACCGCGTCACCAACGCGAACCTGGCTCGCGACGAGGCTCTCAAGACCGTCCGTCCGACGACCGGGATCCCCGCCGCCGACGAGCGCTTCCGCCGCGAGGCCCACGCGGCCGCCAATCTGAGCCATCCGAGCATCGTCACCATCCACAAATTCGACGTCACCGACGACACGCCCTGGTACACAATGGAATACCTGCGGGGCGACGACCTTGCCAAGGTCGCGGGCCGCCTGCCCGCACACGAGGTCACCGAGATCATCGGCCGGGTGGGTCAGGCGCTCGACTACGCACACTCTCGCAGCGTGATCCACCGCGACGTGAAGCCGGGGAACATCATCCTCACCCGCGGCCCCGGCGGCTTGCTCGACCGTGTCGTCCTGGTCGACTTCGGCATCGTCAAGAACGTTGCCCAGCCGACGCAGCTGACCCAGCCGTACCAGCCGCTCGGCTCCCCGCCGTACATGGCGCCCGAACTCATTCGCGGCGAGCCGGCCACCGCCGCGTCGGACCAGTACGCCCTGGCCGTCACCGCCTTCCAGGCCCTCACCGGCCACACCCCGTTCGCGGGATCGACCGGCGAACTCCTCGCCGCGCACGCCACTGCTCCCCCGCCGTCGATCACCCGGCACCGCCCCGACCTCTCGGCCGCCGACCAGGCCCTCAGCCGCGCACTCGCAAAAGACCCGGCCCAGCGCTTCGGCAGTTGCGCCGAGTTCGCCGACGCCCTGGGCTACGCACTCGCCGGAGCGTCGCGAGACGCGGTCGCGCCGCCAACGTTGCCGCCGCCGACAACGCCCCCGGTGACCACCTACCCGCCACCGCCGACCACGTACGGCCCCCACCCGTACGGCGCCGCTCCCCTGCCACCGCCGCCGAAGAAGCGCCGCAAAGGCCTTTATGCCGCGCTTGCGGCCCTGCTGGTCGTCGTCGCCGGCACCACCGGCGGCGTACTGTGGCACCGCGCCAACCAGGCTCCGCCGCAGCGGGCCGACTGGCATCTCGCGAACCCCGCGGGCGTCAAGCCCGGGGCTTGGACCAAGTTGGCCACCGAGAGCAACACCCACGGCCCCCGGTCGGTGTGCGGGATTAACGACGGCGAGGCCTACTGCTGGGGCGAGTCGAACGACATGGGTCAGCTGGGCAAGGTCGGCGCACCGGCACAGTTCCGCAAGGTCGAGAACCTCGTCAAGCCCGTCATCGACATCGCCGTCGGCCCGGATTTCGCGTGCGCGATACACGACGACGGCCGACTCACCGGCTGTTGGGGACGGAACAACGGGCGCATGGACGCGCCGCGCCCCGCCACGATGCCGCCACCGGCGAAACCGTCGAAGGAACGCGTGACCGCCATCAGTGTCGCCTCGATACGCGGCTGCCTGATCAAGACCGGAAAGCCCAAGTGCTGGGGCAAACTCAACCTTCTCAGTGACAATCCCGCCGATATTCAGGGGAGCATGCACTGGGGCCCCACCGATGTCTCGGTGTTCGGCGAGGTGGTCCAGGTGGCGACGCGGCCGAGCACGATGTGCGTCGTCGCCAAGGGCGGCACGGTGAAGTGCCAGGGAACCACGACCGACGGCCGCATGGATGACCGCGTGACCGACGTGCACGCGCAACCCACGAATCCGATTGTCGCCGAGATGCCGATTCTGAAGGACATTGTCGAAGTCGAGGGCAGCTCTGTCGGCTTCACCTGGTGCGCGCGCAGCAAGGCGAAGGTGTACTGCTGGGGCTCGGGCGGGGACGGGTTGCTGGGCAATGGCGACGAGCGCTTCGTCAACTCGCCTCCGATCCCCGTTGAAGGCCTCACCAACCCCACCTCCCTGTCCGGCGGAATGGAGTTCTTCTGCGCGGCGGCCGAGGGCTCCGCGTACTGCTGGGGAACGAACTCGGTCGGCCAGAACGGCAACGACCAACCCGGTGTCCAGACCGCGACCAAGGTCGAGGGCGTGCACAACGTGACGTCGGTGATCGCGGGCCGCGAATTCGCCTGTGCCCTCGCCGATGGGGAGCGCTACTGCTGGGGCAAGCCGCCTGTGCAGTGAGCCGGGCACCGTAAGGTATTCACGTGCACCACGAGGGGCGGTGCCTGGCGAAGGAGTACCCATGGCGTTGGAACCGGGCGATGAGTTCGCGGGCTACCGCGTCATCGAGGTCCTCGGCACCGGTGGCATGGGGACGGTCTATCGCGTCGCCAATCCGCGGCTCGCGCGCGATGAGGCGCTGAAGACGGTCAAGCCCACGCCCGGCATCGCCGACGCCGACGAGCGGTTCCGCCGGGAGGCCCGCGCAGCGGCAAACCTGCACCACCCCGGGATCGTGACGATCCACGAGTTCGGCGTCACCGACGACACGCCCTGGTACACGATGGCGTTTCTCGACGGCGAGGATCTGGCCAAGGTCGCCGGACGCCTGCCCGCCCGTGAGGTGTCCGAGATCATCGGTCGTGTTGGTCCGGCGCTGGACTACGCCCACGCGCACGACGTCATCCACCGCGACGTCAAGCCGGGCAACATCATCCTGACCCGCGGTGCCAACGGCCTCCTGGACCGGGTGGTGCTGGTCGACTTCGGCATCGTCAAAGACGTCGCCCAATCGTCGACGCAGCTGACCCAACCGTTCCAGCCGCTCGGCTCCCCGCCGTACATGGCGCCGGAGGTGATCCGCGGCGAGCCGGCCACCGCCGCGTCGGATCAGTATGCCCTCGCCGTCACCGCCTATCAGGCGCTCACGGGACACGCGCCGTTCACCGGCGCCACCGGCGAGCTCCTCGCCGCGCACGCCACCGCGCCAGTGCCGTCGGTGACACGGCACCGTCCCGACCTCGCCGCTGTGGATCCGGTGCTGAACCGCGCACTCGCCAAGGATCCGGCGCAACGTTTTGGCAGCTGCGCCGAATTCGCCGAGGCGCTCGATCGCTCACTGGCGGGTTCCTCCCGCGACACCATCGTGCCGGCACCGCTCCCTCCCCCGCCCGCCGGAATCACCGCGCCGCCTCCGACGTCGTACGGCGCGTACCCGTACCCGGCGCCGTTTCCCCCTCCGCGGAAGAAGCGTCGCAAGGGGCTGTACGCGGCACTCGCCGCGCTGCTGGTCATCGCGGCAGGCACCACCGGCGGCGTCCTCTGGCACCGTTCCACCCAAGAGCCACCGCAGCGCGCGGAGTGGCAGTTGGCCAACCCGGCCGGCGCGAAGCCCGGTGCGTGGACGGCTCTGTCGACGGCCAGCAGCGCATACGGTCCCCGGACCGTATGCGGGATCAACGACGGCGACGTCTACTGCTGGGGCGAATCCAACGAACGGGGTCAACTGGGCAACGGCAAATTCGGCGGCCCCACGACGGCGAGCAAGGTGGCGGGCTTGAAGAAGCCCACCACAGCGGTCGCCGTCGCCCCGGATTTCAGCTGTGCGATCCACGACGGTGGCAAGGCCATGGGTTGCTGGGGCGCCGACGGAGGTCACATGGGCGTACCGAAGCCCCCGGCCGACCCCGCCACGACGTCCACGCCCGCACCGGCACCGGCGCCGATCACGGCGGTGAGCGTTTCTACTCTGCGCGGCTGCATCGTCAAGACCGCCAAGTTGCGCTGTTGGGGCAACCTCAATTCACTCGCCAACGCACCACTGCGCGACGAGGAGAACCTCTACTACAGCCAGGTCGACGTCCCGATATTCGGCTCTGCCTCGAAAGTGGTCGTGCGCTCATCGACGATGTGCGTCGTCTCCGGCGTCGGAAAGGTCACCTGCCAAGGCATCACCCGCGACGGCAAGTTAGTGACTTCGGCTGACGAGAAGCCCTCGTTCCCCGACGAGATGCCGCTGGTCAAGGACATCGAGGGCATCGACGCCGACGGTGACGGCCGGTCGTGGTGCGCCTTCAACAAGACCACGGTCTACTGCTGGGGCGCCGGCACCGACGGCGTTCTCGGCAACGGCGACGGGCGTGGCCTCCCGCAACCCCCGGCCCCCGTTGCCGACTTGTCGAAGCCGACGGGCATTTCCGGTGGCGCCGGATACTTCTGTGCCGTCGACCGCGGCTCGGTGTACTGCTGGGGCAAGAACAACACCGGCCAGCTCGGCCAAGAACGCGCCGGTCAGTACTTCGCCCCCACCAAGGTCGAGGGCCTGCACAGCGTGACCACGGTTACGGCGGGCCGAGATTTCGCCTGCGCCATTGCCGACGGTGAACGCTACTGCTGGGGCAAACCGCCGGAGTCGTAGCGAGGTTCCCAATCTCGCCAACATCCCGGCGCGGGCGCCATTGCGCTACTAAGCTCCGTCCGAAAGCGAAGGAGGAAGTGCATGGCCGACGCCACCGTGCATGTTCCTGCGCCTGCACCAGCAGCCCCACCCACTCGTGCTCCATCGACGAACTTCAGCGATCAGTCGATCAGCAGCGCAGCCCCTCCGCCTAGCTCCGTGCCTGCCGCTGCCCCGAATGCCGACGATGCTGGGACACCGCAAACGTGGGTTCCACAAACACCCAATCAGAATCGCTTCTACAACCCCGACGGCAGCGTTAAGACCATCCCGCACCTAGCCGAGCCTCAAGGGCACGGCCATACTTCTCGCCCAGACACTCGAGATCCAGGCGAAGTAGTCACCCCACAGGTTGTGCCAGTTGACAACCGCCACCCAATTGGAGGCGACGGCGGGCCAACTGAGGAAATGCTGCAGAAGGCGGAGCGTGGCGAGTCACCCACTCAAATTGCGGACAAGCAGAATCGAGCCCAGCTAGACAAAGACATCACGAGCCAACAGCACGAACTCAACGACTACCAAGCAGAGTTCGATGATCTCGCTCGAAAGGCCTACCGAGGCGATCACTCAATTGAGACTTGGGACCGGATCCATGAACTGACGGACGTGCTCGCCCCGACTAAGCGGAAGCTCGGCGAACTAGAAGGTGTTCGACAGGCACTGGAGAACGGCGAGGACACCTACCTCATGCACTATGAGCCCAACGGCCACAGAATGGTTCATGCCGCGATCTCAGTAGGTAATCCTGACGTTGCGCGGAATGTTTCAACGACCATCCCCGGCGTGAGCACGACGCCCAACTCCCTGTCACGGATGGTTGGTGAAGCAGCGACCCTCAGGCTCGAGGCCGACGAGCAGCGAGAGGCCGCCGGCCTACCCGCAGAGTCGGCGGCGATTGCATGGCTTGGATACGATCCACCGCCCAATCCGTTGGATACGCATAGCCCGAAGGATGCGTGGAACACACTGACCAAGGATCGGGCAGTCGAAGGCGCTCCGCGGCTCGCCGACTTTCTCGGCGGGATCCGCGAGAACAATCCTGGCGTCGAGCTCGCTCTGTTCGGGCATTCATACGGTTCGCTAACAGCCTCGCTCGCCCTCCAAGAACTGAAGGACCGGAAGACCGATGCGTCGGCGCAAGTAGTCGACCGGGTCGCTTTCTACGGTTCGCCGGGGCTAGCAATTAACAAGGTGGAAGAGCTTGGGGTTCCCCCGAATGCGGCCTTCATAATGAAAGCCAAGGGCGACCTAGTGGTGACCCTGTTTGCCCCGTTCGCTCCGGACCACGGATGGGGACGTGACCCGTACCGAATCGATGGAATACACGAACTATCGACTGGCGAGAGCACCGATCCCCACGGCCAGTGGCACCCCGAGGCTACGGGCCATTCTGAGTATCCGCAGGCACTCGGCCCTCCTGACGACCAAAGACTGACGACTGCTGGCTATAACCTTGCGACGATCCTCGCCGGCTTGCCAGGATGGCTTGCATGGAAAGACTGACGCGCGCACTAGTGGTGGCATCGGGTATTGCGATTGTCGCGACTGCCTGTGGACCGACTGGAGGGAAGCCGATGAGCACTGACGAGAGCACGGCCGCTGAGGCTCAGATCGCATCCAGGCCATCGTTCGAGGATACGAAGGGTGAGTACACCAAGGTCATCGCCGCACTGGCCAACGCAATCGCCGGATCCATCGATGCGCAATGGTCCATGTTTAAGGACACCTGGGTTGGCTGCGAGGCACCCCGTGCTCGGTCTGTCCACCTCTCGGCGAGCATCAAAGCGCCGATTCCGGACGACAAGTGGGAGTCAGTTCTCAACCTCGTCCGAAAGACCGCAGCGGACATGGGCGCCACCGAGTACACCGAGTTCCGAGACCACAACATCCAGTTCGCGTCATCGACGGGTGCCTCAGTCCGGCTGAGGTCAGACGCAAATACAGTCGTGTCGCTTCGCTCAGACTGCCGCCGTGTGGCGCAAGCAGCGACGCAGCCATCCTAGTTTCCGTGCGCTAGCGGAAATGCATCTGCCACCGATGCGGCCAATTCGATGAATGCGGTCCGCGTCTTCTTGGAGACGAGTTCGAGGTCAACTTCCGCGCCCTCAGCAAGATGTTTGTCGTACGGAATCGCGTGTACTGCGCGAGTCTTGCCCAGGAAGTGTTGCGTCATCGCATCGGTGTCGATGGGCACGCCGCCAGGCTTAGCCGACGAGATGACGACGACGGACTGCGCCACCAGCTGCTCGTAACCATGATGAACCAGCCAGTCAAGCGTGGTCGAGGCGCTCTGCGCGCCGTCGAGCGCCGGCGACGTCACGAGCACGATCCCGTGAGCAAGATCCAGGACGCCCTTCATCGCCGAGTGCATCAATCCTGTCCCACAGTCGGTGAGGATGATGTTGTAGTGGTTGCGAAGAATCTTGACGACCTCGCGGTAGTCGTCCTCGCTGAATGCCTCTGACACCGCAGGATCTCGTTCTGAAGCAAGAATCTCCAACCGACTGCCTGCTTGAGAGGTGTGCGAACGCACATCCGCGTACCGAGCGACGTTGGGATCCTTTAGGAGGTCACGGACGGTCGAGTTCGTTTGCTTTCGCGACCTCGTTGCCAATGTGCCCAGGTCAGGGTTCGCATCGACGGCAATCACTCGGTCGCCGCGCAAGGACGCGAACGTCGCCCCCAGACCGATCGTCGTAGTCGTCTTACCGACGCCACCCTTCAGGGAAAGTACTGCAAGCCGGAAGTCGCCCCGGATCGGCTGGCGAACCCGCTCGATCAGTGCGTTGATCCGCAACTGCTCCTTACTCTCGCCCGGATTGATACGACCGCCAGTTGCGCTGAACACCGCCCGCCGCCAACCTGTCTCGGGCGCCTTCTTCATCTGCCTGCTGAGGGCGATCTGGTCTAGCTGAGCATGCTGAGGCTGGAATGGTGCCGGGCCCGGCTGCGGCTGGCTGATGTAGGGGTTTCGCCTCTGGGTTGGTGGTCCAGCAGGGTTGGCAGCTGCCCCCGGCGGGATCGGCTGCTGGTTCGGGTACGTTGGCGCAATCCCTGGGTGACCGGGAACTCCACCCTGTGGCGCTGGTGGCGCGGCCGGCTGAACCGGCGCGGGTGGCACCTGATCGGGAATGGGGCCTACTGGTCCACCCTGCCCGTTGCCTGATTCGTCAGCGAAATCCAGCCACTTTGGATCAGTGGGCGGCTTGCCGGTGTCGTCGGTCATCGGGATCCCCTCGCATGTTGATCGACACGTCATGGATCGTGCCTGCGGACGCATCGTAACCCGATGGGAATATCAGCAGACACCCGATCGACCCCAATTCGTAACTATGACGTGACTCACGGTATTGTTACGCTCCGTGTCTACCCGGAAACCCGCCGCCCCGACCCGCGTTGCCATGGTCGGGCTTACGATCTTGGCGCTGGCTATCTCCGGCTGCTCGTCGCGCCTCGACAAGGAAGAGAAGCAGACCCGCGAGGTCCCTTCCGATCAGCTGAAGGACTGGGCGAAGCTCCACGCCGAACCCTACGACGTGCCAGAGCGTGCGCTGCGCTCGTATGCATACGCGGCCGCCGCCATGGGTAAAGCTCAGCCCAACTGCGGCATGGGATGGTCCACGCTCGCAGCGATCGGAGAAGTGTCGAGCGACCATGGAGAGGCAAGCAGTGGGGTTGTCACCGGCGAAGGCCTGGTGGTACCCGCGTTGCGGAACCTCGCTCAGGCCAACCCGTCCCATGCGAAGCCGCTGGCCGACACCGATGCCGGCAGGTTCGATGGCAATGAAAAGTACGACGTGACGATGGGGCCGATGCAGATCCTGCCGAGTCGGTGGGAACAGTTCGCCACGGACGCTGACAACGACAACAAGTCGGACCCCGACAACTACGACGATGCGACGCTGACGACTGCGCGCTTCTTGTGTGCGGCGGGTGGCGATATGCGACGCCCCGAAGGGTGGGCAACCGCAGTCTCGCAATTCAATCGGATGCCCGACTTCCTCGAGAAGGTTCACGCGGCAGCAATGAAGTACGGCCGCTAGACCACAACGGTTAGGACAACTATGGAAACGACCGGTCACAAAGTGCGCCGCACGGTCTTGGCAGGCACCGCGGTGGCGGTCTCGGCCACCCTCGCCGCAGGCTGTTCGTCAAATAACGGCGGCTCAGCTAAGCAGCAAGCACCGAACCTGAACGCACAACCCCAGCTCACCGTTCCCAATGTTCAGACTGCTGGGATGGTGGTCCCCCCGGCTCCGCCAATCCCCGTGCTTCCGGAGAAGCAGCAAAACCCCAACCAGCAGGGACCCGGACCGCAACAGCCCTACTTTCCAAACTATCCGGACTATCCGGCGCCTCCGGCGCCCGCCGGTCCAGCTCCGACCGGTCCTGACCTGTACCCGAAGCCTGAAGACGCCGGCGAGAAGCGCGGCAACGGTCAGCCGATCACTCGGGGTGGCATCACCAATGCATTTGTTGCGAAGATGACCGGCGCGAACTCCGCGGACCACACCGACACCAAATGGGGTGTTGCCGGGACTGGCAATGCCGTGATGTGGGACAACGGCCGGGGGCAGGTCATTACTGTCTTCGGCGATACCTTCGGCAGGCCCCGACCCAAGGGCGAGGGAAGTGACCAAGCTCCTTACGTGATTGGTGACGGCTTCAACATCCCCGTCTTCCCCAAGGAGATCCCGTTCCCTGCGCTCCCCTACGTCAATCTGACTCAGGGGCGCAATCTTGGTTCGGGCTTCGCCGGTGATACCGGCACAAAGGCTCCAACTGGCTTCGACTGGCGTGTGAATACTCTGTCCTACTCGTCGACGCAGAACCTGCGCCAGATGAGTTACAACAGTTTCCTTGTCGACCGCGCCAACCACGCTCGCGAGGTGATCCGCGCCAGACGCGTCAACGGGTCCGAGATCACGACAATGCCGACCTCTGGCATCGCCATTGGTGGACGTCAATACATGACGTACTCGTCGATCCGTCGCTACGGCCCTGCACCTGGTTCGTGGACCTCTAACTACTCGGGCATCGCCTTCTCCGACGACAACGGTGCGTCATGGACCAAGTCACGGAACGCCTTCTGGACCAATGGTGGACCAGCCCGAAACTTCCAAATGCTGTCGCTCGCTCGACGCGGCAACATGGTCTACATGTTCGGAACCGAGCAGGGGCGAGTCGGCGGTGTGTATGCCGCACGGGTTCCGGCTGACCAACTCCTCAACCGCGCCAAGTACCAGTACTGGATGGGCACCCACTGGCAAAAGGGCCTCGTTGGCGAGCCGCGCCCGGTGGTGTCCGGCGGTATCGGCGAGGTGTCGGTACAGTTCAGCCCCTCGCTGAACCGATGGCTGATGCTGTCGACGGACGTGTTCAACAATGGGATCGTGCTGCGCCAAGCAGCACACCCAGCGGGCCCTTGGACCCGACCTCAGGTTGTCGCTTCTGGCAAGAACTACCCCGCCATCTACGGCGCGAGCATTCACCCTTGGTCCAAGGGCAACGATTTGTACTTCACCATGTCGCAGTGGTCGAGCTACAACGTGTACCTGATGCATGCCACCGTGGTGCGTCAGGGGATTCCAGCCCCCGCCCCCCTCGTGCCTGAGATTCCGCTGCCCGGCGGCGCCCGCATTCCGTTCGGCCCCGCACCTGACGGCGGATTGCAACTCCCTACGCTCAAGCTGCCCGACTCGATGGCCGGCCCGCAGGGCCCGCCCCGGGGTGGAGCACCCCGCGGGCCAGGGGGCTAGTCGCTACCAGCCGAGTGGTACACGACGTCCGCAATCTCAATCGCGGTCTTCGTGAGTTGAACATCGCCGCTTGACAGGTCGAGACCTCGGGCGCTGACGGGGAGATTCCATCGGCCGTCCGCTTGAACTTGTGCGTGCAACGCAAAGGCCGGTACTTGCAGGTTGAACGGCTGGACCACGCCCGCCGGCGGTAGATCGTGGGCGTGGACAAAGCACAGCCTGCTGTCAGACAGGTACGGCTTGAGCGGATTGTCCGAATGGAAGACCCAATCGGGAACTCGTCGCGCCGCTGTAACAGCAACTACGAAGTCCGCAACTCCGAGGACCGGCTGCATGAGCGATGTCGCTACTGTGCTTGGCACATCGACGACGTAGCCGCGGAAGCGTCGGTGCAACTGGTGCAACGCGACCTCGAGCTCCTCTGGATCAACAACCGGTCGCTCCTGAGTGGGCGCAATACAAGCCACACCGGTCCGAGTTTCAAAGTCGACACAGTGATCTACCGATCGCCGTTCCCGCATCTCCTTCTGGGTTGCCAGCTCCCCTAGGTCACCGCAGGTCTTAGCCCCAAGAAGATGGCTTAGGGCTCGCTCGCCGCTCGTATCGACGCCGACGATGTCGTTGGAAGTTAGGCGGCTACCGGCGAGCGCCACCATTGCAGCGACGATAGAGGTCGGAGCCCCAGTCTCCAACGGCACGACGGCGACCCGGCGTTGAACCCAATCTTCCGGTGCGATGCCTCGCTCAAATCGAGCCAATTGAACGATGCTCGTGGGGAGAATCGGCCTCCACGTTGTTAAACTCGGATCCGGCATACCTTTCAGGATAAGGGAGAACGATGTGAAGCCCGAGGACCACCGCGTGGTGATCCAGGCACATGCGCTTCGTCGGCAAGCGGCGCTCCTCGCCTACATGAACGGATCGGTCAAACCTCGCACCGAGAGTCGCTATGCGCGGCTGCTCGTCTGGTCGTTGGTGATTGCCTGCCTGATATTGGTGGGAATCTTTGCCGGAGGCTTCATCGCGGACCTGATCTCCTCGACGCGCCGACGCTAGACTTGACCGCTCACGACTGTCCAAACCGCTACCACAGGAGGCCTGCGAAGTGCCCGTGATTGCTGCTGACGCCGATGGCATCGACGACTTCGCCAGCTGGGTCGCCCAGTTGGCCGAAGGTGCACTCGCCGTGATCGAGTGCCTCGACATCAGCGGCAACCACGGAACTCGCCAGGGCATGGCAGTCAATGCGGCGATCGCTGAGTTCCAGACGGTGCTCGGCCCCGACGTCAAGCGGGCTCTTCACGAGGTGTCTGAGCATGCCCGCGCGACCTCGGCTATCGCCGGCATCGTTCGCGAAACCGAGACGCAGATGGTCGCCACGACGTCGGCGATCCAGGCAAAGGCAGAGACCGAGCTGGGCCTCACAGGGTTGGGTCGCCTCTGATGCCTGTGCCGCCACCTGAGCCGTTCGACCCGTCACTGTTCGCCGTGGAGGGCGACCCCGTCTCTGTCGGAGTTTCGCACTCGGAATGGACGGCCGCGGCGACACACCTTTATCAGATGGCCGCGGGAATCGCTGCGAGCATCAGTGACCTTCGCTTCCAGGGCCCCGAGGCCGAACTGTGGCGGCAGAAGGCGCGAGCACACATCGAGTCTATCGACAGCGCCGCACGGGGCATCCAGCTTGCCGGCGACGGTCTTGGGTTCTGGCGTGACGCACTGTCGCGAGCTCAAGCACTCATGGCTCCGGTACTTTCGGCAGCGCACCTCGACTACGGCAACCTGGTCCGCGCATTCGATCGCGTGATCGCTGCCGAAGCGTTCCAAGCCGCAGCGACCAGTGCGGTTGTGGTTGCGAAAGCGCATCTGGATGCGGCGGTTGCGGCATCGGCCGCGACCGGCGGCGCCGCGAGCCCAGCGGTGGCTACTGCCAGCGCACACTTGTCGCAAGCCTTGGCAGAGCAGGCGCGGGCCGTCGCCGAAGTTGCGGCCGCATACGCTGACCACCAGGGCGCGCAAGCCAAATGGTCCTCGACAAAGTCGGAAGCGGCATCCATCCAGAGTCAGCTCGGTTTGGACGCGCACGCGGCATCCTCACAAATCGGCGACGGCACTGGCCAAGCAACCGCCGTGCAGCAATCCGTCTCGGATGCGCGCAGTACGGTTGGAACCGCGCAGTCCGCCGCCAGCACCGCCGCAGCAGCCGTGCAAGCACCTGCTCAGATGGCGCAGAGCATGACTGGGGCGATGAATGGCGGCGGAAACCACGATTCGTCGACATCGCAGTCGACGAACACCAACGCCAGCACTCAACCTGGCCGCTCAAACAGCGATTCGAGTGCCGGTGACGGTTCAGGTGCCGGCGGCACGAGCTTCGGGATGCCAACTGGCCAGCCAGGCGGCGCGAAGAGCAAGGACGACAAGAAGAAGGACGACAAGAAGGACGACCGAGACCAGGGCAAGGACGAGAGCGAAGAGAACGATCTAAGCAACGACGACGACCAGGGAACCGACGCGGCTGAGACCAGCGCGTCCGACGACGACCACGATTCGGCCGATTCGACGGATAGCGATGACTCACCCGGTTCTGGCGACGAAAGTGGCGGCGGCGACATCGCCAAGACGGTTTCTGACCTTCCACAGAAGGCGATGGGTGCTGCGACTTCCGTCGGAGGAGTTCTACAGTCGCTGGCAGGCCAAATTACCAAGAAGCAAGCCAACGCGAACCCGCTCGGTGCTGTACAGCCGGGAACTGTGCTCGTTCCGACCGCCCAGGCACCGTCGAAGTACATCTATCCACTTACCATTCCCGCTGGGGCGCGGGCTGTCGTCAATCCAGACGGCTCAGCATCAGTTGTCAATCTCGGCGGGCAGGTCGTCGCTGATATTCCCGCACCGACCGCGATGGACGCACGTGGCGCCGACCAGAAGACCTGGTTTGAAGTTAACGGCAACGGACAACTCGTCCAGCACTTTGATCCCGCGAAGGATGCTGGGTATCCGCTCGTTGCGGGCGAGCCAGCAAGCCGCGGTGCTACGACACCTGCGACAGCTGATCCGTTGCAGCAGGTGGCCCAGGGCGTGCAAACCGCAGCCCAGGTCACCAGCAGCGCCCAGCAAGCCGTCCAGGCACCGATG